>JABDLU010000139.1 GCA_013002865.1 Acidimicrobiia bacterium | reverse complement strand
TCTGGCCGGCGACTGGCGACGGGCGACCGGCGACTGGTTCAGACCGGCTTGAGGAAGAGGCAGCCGAGGGGGGGTAGGTCGAGCTCGAGGCTGACGGGGCGGCCGTGCATGGGGGTGTCGTCGGTGTGGATCTTGGCCTGGGGGCCGACGCCGGTGCCCCAGAAGCCGGGCCAGTCGCTGTTGAGGGCGACCTCCCACTCGCCGGCGTGGGGGACACCGATGCGGTATTTCTCGCGAGTCACCGGCGTGAAGTTGCCGACGAACAACAGCACGTTGCCGTCTCGAGCTTTGCGAAGGAAGCTGAGCACGCTGGCGGCGGCGTCGGAAGCGTCGATCCACTCGAAGCCCTCGGCCTCGTGGTCTAGCTCATGCAGAGCCGGGGTGTCCCGGTAGAGCTGGTTGAGCCCCCGGGTCCACTGCTGGGTCCCGGCATGATTGGGATGATCGAGCACCCACCAGGTCAGGTCACGATCGACCGCCCACTCGTCACGCTGGCCGAACTCGCCGCCCATGAACAGGAGCTTCTTGCCCGGCATGGCGTACATGTAGCCGTACAGCAGGCGGAGGTTGGCGAACTGCTGCCACTCGTCGCCCGGCATCTTGTTGACCAGCGAGCTCTTCCCGTGCACGACTTCGTCGTGCGAGAGGCTCAGCACGAAGTTCTCGTCCCAGGCATAGATCATCCGGAACGTGAGCGTGTCCTGATGGTGGCGCCGATGAACGGGGTCCTCCTGGAAGTACTTGAGCGTGTCGTGCATCCAGCCCATGTCCCACTTGTAGCCAAACCCGAGGCCGCCGCCGTCGACCGGCCGGGAAACGCCACCCCAGGCGGTCGACTCCTCGGCGATCATGACGATGTCGGGATGGGCGCCGTAGCAGGCCGAGTTGAGCGCCTGAATCAAGCCGATCGCCTCGAGGTTCTCGTTGCCCCCGTACTCGTTCGGGATCCACTGGCCCTCTTGACGGGAGTAGTCCAGATACAGCATCGAGGCGACACCGTCGACCCGGAGGCCGTCGATGTGATAGCGGTCCAGCCAGTGCATCGCCGAGGACAGCAGGAAGCTCTTCACTTCGTTGCGGCCATAGTTGAAGATGTTCGAGTCCCAGTCGGGATGCCAGCCCTTCCGGGGGTCGGCGTGCTCGTACAGGTGGGTTCCGTCGAACAGGCCCAGACCGTGCTGGTCGTTGGCGAAGTGGCTCGGCACCCAGTCGAGGATCACGCCGATCCCGTTCTGGTGGAGGGTGTCGACCAGATACATGAAGTCCTGTGGCGTACCGAACCGACTGGTCGGCGCGAAATACCCCGTGACCTGATAGCCCCATGACGGGTAATACGGATGCTCGGTCACGGGCATCATCTCAACGTGGGTGTATCCGAGGTCGCTCACGTACTTGGCGAGCAGGGGTGCCAACTCGCGATAGGAGTAGGACTCGGCCTCGGTCTTCTTCGCCCACGAGCCGATGTGTACCTCGTAAATCGAGATCGGCCCGTCGTGGCGGTTGTGGTCAGACCGGTGCTCCATCCATTCGGAATCGGCCCAGTCGTAGGACGGGTCCCACACCACCGAGGCCGTCTTGGGTGCCACCTCAGCAGTGACGGCGTACGGGTCGGCCTTCTCCAGCTGGCCACCATCCCGAGTGGCGATGTGGAACTTGTAGGTGTTGCCGGGACTGGCTTCGGCCACTTCGGCCTTCCAGATGCCGGCATCGCTCGGCATCATCGGGTGCCGGGTCGGATCCCACCCGTTGAAGTCGCCGATGACGTGCACCGCTACGGCGTTGGGCGCCCACACCGAGAAGTGGGTGCCGTCCGCCCGGATCTGGGCTCCGAGGTGCTCGTACAGCCGGGTGTGGGTTCCCTCGTTGAAGAGGAAGATGTCGTTGTCGGTCAGGAGGGGAGGCGGGTTGTAACTCACGGCCATGACGTTAGCGGGGGGCGAGACACCACTGAACGGGAAGGCGGGGTGGGTATCGTGCGGGCATGAAAGCCGGATATCAGGGCGAGCCCGGCTCGTACAGCCACCGCGCCGCACGAGAGCTGCTCGGTGACTCCGAGCGGGTCGGCTATCCATCCTTTGTGAGCGCCTTCAAGGCGTTGGCCGACGGCGAGGTCGACCGCCTGGTGCTTCCGATCGAGAATTCGACGACCGGTAGCGTGCTGCCTGTCCTCGATCGCCTGGTCGAGGCGGACGCGTCGATCGTCGCCGAGCACCTCGTCGAGGTCCGACATGCCTTGCTTGGTCTGCCGGGCGCAACCATCGACGAGATCAAGACGGTGCGCAGCCACCCGGTCGCCCTTGGGCAGGCCGAAGAGCTCCTGCTCCAGCGGGGTTGGTCGGCGGTGCCAACCCACGACACGGCCGGCGCCGTACGGGAGGTGGCCGAGCTGCAGGATCCAAGCCAGGCCGCGTTGGCCCCGCCGGAATCTGGCGAAGCTCACGGATTGGAGATTTTGCTGTCCGGTGTCATCGATCGGCATCACAACACCACCCGCTTCGTCGTCCTGGCGCCGGGGCCACCGAGCGTCGACCCCGACGATGACAAGACCTCGATCGCATTCGAAACCAGCCACACGGCTGGCGCTCTCGCACTGGCCCTCACCGAGTTGGGACTGCGCGGCGCCAACCTGACCCGGATCGAGTCCCGGCCGGCGGCAGAGCGCTGGAACTACCGGTTCTTCGTAGACCTCGTCCACCCGGTGGGCGAGGTCGGCCTCGGACAGGTCATCGAACCTCCGCCGGGCACGATGACGAATCTGCACGTTCTCGGCAGCTACCGGGCAGCCGAGTAGTCCGGGTTCAGACGGTGAGGAACTCCTCGATCTTGGTCTGGGCTGCTGCCATCACATCGGCGGTGATCTGGCTCAGTGCCCGGGCAATCGCCAACTCCTCGCCGACCACCGGCATGGGGGGATCGCCGGGCTTGCGCTTGGCCTTGCCCATCGCCTCGAAATGATCGCCTCGCAGGTTGAGGACTGCGTGAGCAATCGTCTCGACGTCGTCCTCGCTGAGATGCAGCGTCAACGTCACGTCCTTCTCCATGTTCACCTCCTCTGGCTTCAGCTAACGGTACCGGTCGCCCGATAGGTAGGGCCCAAAGGCCCGGCGCCCCGGGCCGACGCCCGAATAGGTAGCAGAGCGCGAAAACCGGCTCTAGAGTCACAACCCAGCTTCCCCAGGACCAGCATGGCAACCGAAACATCTGGCTTCGGGTCCGGCAAACGAGAAAGCCACGACTCGAGCTCGTACTACAGCCGTCGCATGACGAAACACGTCATCGGCGTCGTCGGCGAGGCCGTACCGCCGCCCGCCAGAGTGCTGGATCAGCTCTACTGCCAAAGCTCAGCTTCCATGGATCAGCTGCCCGACAACTGCGTGTCGCTCATGGTCACCTCACCGCCCTACAACGTCGGCAAGGACTACGACGACGACCTCCACATCGACGACTACCTGGATCTGCTGCGCGACGTGTTCGCCGAGACCTACCGGGTGCTCGAGCCGGGTGGTCGCATCGCCGTCAACGTCGCCAACCTGGGCCGCAAGCCGTATGTGCCGCTCAACCACTACGTGGCGGGGCTGCTCGGCGACCTCGGGTACCTGCTCCGCGGCGAAATCATCTGGCAGAAGGCCAAGGGCGCCGGGGGGTCGTGCGCCTGGGGGTCGTGGAAGAGTGCTCAGAATCCGACCCTGCGCGATGTGCACGAGTATGTGATCGTGGGCTCCAAGGAGATGTTCGGCCGGTCCCGCAAAGGGGAGAGCACCATCGGCCGGGATGAGTTTATGGAGGCCACCATCAGCATCTGGTCGATGAGCACGGCCTCAGCCAAGCGAATCGGCCATCCGGCACCCTTTCCCGTCGAGCTCCCCCGGCGACTCATCGACCTGTATACCTTCACCGGAGACCTCGTGCTCGATCCGTTCATGGGATCGGGCACCACCGCCATCGCCGCCAAGCAGGCGGGGCGCCACTACGTGGGATACGACACCAGCGCCGAGTACATAGACCTCGCCACGGAGCGGATCCGCGCCGAGGCCTAGCGTCCGTCGTCTAGGTTGCGGGCGTGCTCAGATTCCTGGAGGGTGTTCGACAACGACTGCTGTCGGTCGGCAGGCGACCGACGGAGTCAGACGCGGCGCAGGGGGTGCGTCGGATCGTCGTTGGCTCCCTCTGGTTTTCAGCACTCGGCATTCCCGTGTCGAGCACCTTTCAGTGGCTGGATGGTATGCCGTGGCTGGCGGCGGTCGGGTACGGCCAATCCATCACGGCGTTGCTATTGCTGGCGGGCGTGGCCCTCCGCCCCGGGTGGCTGGTTGCCTGGATCGTCACCATGCAAGGGGCTTTCGGCGTCGCCGAAGTCACCGAAGCCCACCTGCGCGGCGGTCTGATCCCATCGGGTCTCGCCGCCCTGTGGGGGATTCTCGGCGTGCTGATCGCCCTCATCGCCCTCAATCTCCGCTGGGCGGTGTTCTGGTTCGTGGTGCTAGTGGCTCAGATCGTGTACGCAGCTGCCATCACGGATACGTTCGAGCCGCTCTATCCCAACGCCGATCCAACCGTCGACGCCGCCGTGACGCTGATTCTGATCGGTGGGGTCACGTTCGCGGTGCTGGCGTATTTCGTTCGCCAGCGGGACCACTTCCAGGAACAATCCGATCGCCTGCTGCGCAATGTGCTCCCTGATGAGATCGCCGTTCGCCTCAAGCGAGGCGACGGGGCCATTGCCGACCGCTTCGACCATGTCACCGTCTTGTTCGCCGACGTCGTCGGCTTCACGCCGCTGTCGAGCCGCGTTGCCCCCGACGATCTGGTGCGGATGCTGAGCGATCTGTTCTCCGACCTGGACGACATCGTGGGCCAGCTCGGCCTCGAGAAGATCAAGACGGTGGGGGACGAGTACATGGTGGCGGCCGGGGTTCCCACCCCTCGTCCGGACCACGCCGCCGCCGTGGCCGAGTTCGGTCTTCGGGTCCACGAACTGGTCGGGTCTCGGGAGTACGGAGGCCACCGGCTGGAGTTCCGCATGGGGATCCATTCGGGCCCGGTGGTAGCCGGCGTGATCGGGCAGCGGAAGTTCTCCTACGACCTGTGGGGCGACACGGTGAACACCGCCAGCCGGCTGGAATCCCACGGCACCCCGGGCGCGATCCAGATCAGCGACGAGACTCGACGCCTCATCGAGGAATCGTTCGTGTGCGAGCCGCGAGGTGAGATCGAGCTGAAAGGCCGGGGGGCACTCCACACCTGGTTCGTCGTCGGCCGACGGTGACTGCCCCGGCCAACTCCGTCCAGGTTCAGGGGCTCAGCCACTCCCTGATCCAGCCGTCTTCTTCCCAGCTGTAGAGAACCCGGTCGTGGAGCCGGTCGAGGCGGCCGTTCCAGAACTCGAATCGCTCGCCGGTCAGGCGATAGCCGCCCCAATAGTCGGGCCGGGGAACGTCGCGGCCGGCGAACTTCTCATCGGCGGCGGCGAAGGCCAGCTCCAGGTTGCCCCGGTCGGGGATCACTTCACTCTGCCGGGAGATGCCGGCCGCCAGCTGTGCGCCCCGGGGGCGGGTGGCGAAATAGGCGTCCGACTCCTCGGCTGAGATCTTGGACACCGTGCCTTCGACCCGCACCTGCCGGTGCAAGCCGAGCCACACGAAACTGATCGCGGCGTGCGGGTTGCCGTCCAGCTGGCGGGCCTTCCTGCTCCCGTAGTTGGTGTAGAAGACGAACCCGTTCGAGTCGAAGTCCTTCAACAGCACGGCTCGCATCGACGGGCGATTGTCCCGGGCGGTGGCCAGGTTCATCGCATTCGGCTGGGGCAGTTCGGCGTCGATCGCCATCTGGAACCAGTGGCCGAACTCGGTGATCGGGTCCTCGGCCATCTCGGCGAGCACCAGCGGTGGTCCGGTGTAGTCCTCCCGGTCGGTCATGCGAATTGAAATCCCTCCATGATCTGGTCGACGGTGCCGGCGTCGAACTCGAAGAACTCCTCCGGCGAGTTGAGAGTGAATGTATACAAGATGTCGTCGTGAAGCCCGGCTTCCTCCCGGACCACGACCCCGAACCCGGTGAAATCGTCGGCGTATTCGAACCACACGGTGCGCTCACCATCCACGGTGCGCTCACCCGACCGCAGTACCCGGAAGTCCGGTACGAACCCGGCCAGCTCGTCCTGGATCCGCTGCATGTGCTCGTCCACGTCAAAACCCGGCTCCTGCTCCTCGATGAAGATCGAGAACGTGGTTGGGGGAAGGGCCAGGGCGGAATGGTCCTCGATGAAGCCGACACCGGCTCCGGGGTACTCGGGGTTCTCCGACCAGGCGTCGGGATGAGCCAGCGTGAACATCGGGTGCTCGTAGGTCACGAAGTTGTCGGGAACCGGCACGCTGCTGGTCGTCGTGGACGACGTGCTGGTCGAGGTCGACGAGGTCGTGGAGGAAGATGTGGTGGTCGGCACCGTCGAGGTCGTGGTCGTCGCCACGGGCACGGAAGTAGTGGTGTCGGCCTCGCCGCCCGAGCAGGCGGCGGCGAGCACGACCAGGGCCAGGGCGGATCTACGCATTGCGGCAGTGTAGGAAACGGTCAGGTCCGAAATTCGTCAAACGGGCGCAGGCTGGCGGCGGGAGCGCGCACCTTGAGATGGGTGGCCGCTTCCTCATACGACTCTTCCAGCACTTCGCCATGGCGGTGCAGGGCCGCCACCACCTCGCCATGGTCGTACGGAACGACAAAGGCCGCCACCACGTGATCGGCCCGCCGGGCCTCCGCCAGTCGCTCTCGCAGCGAGTCGAGGCCGGTTCCCGCCAGGGCGGAGACGCCGATCGATCCCGGATGGAGGGCCAGCAGCCGGGCGGTGGCGGTCTGAGGGGCTGCGTCGATCTTGTTGAACACGAGTAACTCAGGCAATCCGAGGGCGCCGATCTCGGCCAGCACGTCGTGCACGGCGGCGATCTGGCTCTCCGGCTCAGCGT
>JABDLU010000146.1 GCA_013002865.1 Acidimicrobiia bacterium | reverse complement strand
CTCATGACGGCGATAGCGGCGCCGTCGGCGTTGGCGATGTCGACATCGTCGAGGATGAGCTGCACAACGGCATCATCGGCGGCGTCGACAATGACCTGGCCGTCGGTGAGGGCACCGGTGACCCGGTAGGTTCCCGCGGCACTAATCGTGACGGTGCTGTCCTCGACCGCCACCGCGCCGGAATCGGCCGTGGATTCGGTACCGAGGGACACCTCGACGACGTCGTCCTCGTCATAGAGGTAATCGTCGCCGCTCTCGTGCGTTGCCGCATTCTCCTCAGAAACGGCGGCAACCGTCTCCGAGGCGATGGCGGCACCTGCGGCTGTGTCATCCGTAGCCGAGATGGCATCGGCTGCGGCCACGGCATCGCCGGTAGCGCTCCCGGTACTCGTACTGCACCCTGCCAGCAAGGCCAGGCTGAGGGCCAGCGAGAGTCCGATCTTGGTGCGGTTCTTCATGTCAGTTCCTTATCTCTGAGGGATATGCCGAAAACGTATGGCCCCAAGCTGGGGTGTTGCTGGCCGGGCCCTGAGCGTCTGCCAAGGATCCCGACGGCTGCGGCGTCCACCCGAAGTGGGCGCGCAAGACCCGGTTCCACTTGTTGGCGGGCAGGCCGGGGGTGAGGGCGGCAAGGCCAGTCCCGTATTTGCTGATCTTCACGGGCCGGTAGTGCTGGCTCCACAGGACGTGGTCGACTTCGCACGGCCGGCCGGAGGTCTTGGTCTCCACCACCGCCATGTCCGGCAGGGAGCGGCTCGAACCGTCGGCGGCCTCGACTACGAGGTTGGTGTCGATGGTGATCCGGCTCTTCGACTCAGGCTCGACCAGAGTCGTGCGCTCATATCGGGTGGTGAGCACCGGTTCCAGCCGCCGACTCACCGGAGCGATGCGCTCAAAGGTGTCGACGAACGCGAGAGCCTCGTCGTCCAGGGAGGACCGCCGCTCGATTGCGTACGGCATCCGGTGCTTCTCGGTGAGCCCGCGCCGCTCACGGGTCTTGACCTCCAGCGAGCACAGGCCGCTATCGAGATACGAGCGAGTCCGCACCTTGAACCGGCGGCGACGCTTGTGCGCCGCCGCCAGGTAGGACACCCGGTCCGGGGTGTCGAAGTACACCGACTCGTAGTGGAAGGTCCGCCGCCCGTCGATCTCCAGGACCCGCAGACCATCCTGGCCGAGCAGCCCCCGGGCCACGTCGAGCGGGACGAGGTACTTGCGGTCCTTGCGGGAAAGCAACGCAGCCTCGGCAGTGACCTCAGCGAGACTGATCCCCGGCAGGTCTCCAACGGGGAGAGGCGTCGGCTCTGTCATCGTGGGCTCCCGTTGCTGGATGCTCGGGCGGCGACCAGCGCCCGCCCGGCTTCTGAGGGCGGGAGTTCGTAGCGCACCTCCACCACAGTGGTGTCATTGACGAGGTCCACCTTGCGGACGGTGAGCCGGTGCACGGTGGCATTGAGCAAGCCCTCCAGCCGTTCCACCAACGCGGCTTCGTCGGTGTACGCGGCGTCGAGTGTGACGACCTGATTGCGATACCGGGGGAAGAGCTCGGGGTGGTCGCCGATATACAAGGCGGCGAGAATGGCGGCGGTCATAACCGGCGTCGCCCAGGTCAACGAACCGCCCAGGCCGGCGAACAGGCCGAGAGCCAGCGCCCCGAAGTAATAGGCGATGTCGGTGTGGTCCAGTTCGTCGGAACGGAGGCGGATGATCGACAGGATGCCGAACAGCCCAAGGCCGAGGCCGGCGTTGATCGACGAGGAAGCCAGGACGCTGGCAACAGCCGCCACGCCAATATTGGCCGTCAGATAGGCAACCACCATGTTCTTGCGGCGGTGCCGCGGCCAGTACAGGCCGAAGGTCAAGATGAGGATGGCCACCACATCGATGAGAATGAGTATTGAGAGGGACATAGCTTCTCCAGTTGCTTGGTCTATGCCCCAAGTTGTATTGATCGATCCTCCGGGTTTGCTCAGCGTGTCCTGAGAGCTCTCCGAGACCGCTCCGGCGGCGCGCGGGACGTCACCCGGCCGTGGCGGTGGGCATCCGGCCGGTACGGGCCGCTGAGAAAACCCTGAGGTTTCGCTGGGGCGGGCGCCAGGTTCCCGCAGGCAGAATGGAGGCGATGAAACTGACCTCCAAGAGCAAGAACTGCTCAATGCCACCCCTATGGTCACAGCGATGACTGCTGAGCCACAGACCAAGATCCTGGTTGTCGACGACGAGCAGATGCTGCTCGACATGGTCGCCGACGCCCTGACCTTTGCCGGCTTCGCCGTCACGGTGGCGGCCGATGGCATCACCGCACTGAACTCGGTCCGGGGCGAACGGCCGGATCTGGTGATTCTCGATGTCAACATGCCGGAACCGGACGGCTTCCAGGTTGCCCGCAGCCTGCGAGCAACCTATCCCGACCTGCCGGTGCTGTTCCTCACGGCCCGATCGGACATCGAGGACCTACGAACGGGATTCGAGTCGGGCGGCGATGACTACCTCACCAAACCCTTCCGGCTCGAAGAGCTGCGACTGCGGGTCGGCGCGCTCCTCAGGCGGCGAGGATCTGCGGAGCCCTCCGCGGTGATGCGCTGTGGCGACCTGACGATGAACGACCGCCAGCATCTCGTGATGCGCGATGGCGAGGAGATCGAACTCTCACCCACCGAATACCGCTTGCTGCACTACCTGTTGTCGAACACCGGGCAGGTGCTGGAGCGCCCCCAGATCCTCGAAGCCGTCTGGGGATACGAGTACGGCGACTCGGTCCTGGAAACGGCTATTTCGCAACTGCGCAAGAAGGTGGATGCGGGCCGTCCGAAGCTGATTCACACCGTGCGGGGATTCGGCTACGCCCTGCGCCCTCCGCCCTGATGTTTCGGGCATGGTCCTTGCGACAGCGACTGACCGTCGTGGTGGGCCTGGTGATTCTCGTCGTGTGTGCCGTGATTGCGGTAACGGTCGCCGTGGCGAGCCGTTCAGTGCTGATCGAACGCGTCGATGAAGACCTCCTCGCCCTGGCCTCCCGACCCCTTCCCCGACCAGGGCCCGGTGACCCTCCCCCCGGCGACGATTCCTTCCAGCCCTTCGGCCTGGTCGTGTTCAACACCGACGGCGAGGTGCTGGTCGATCAACCCGGAGGATTTGCGAGCGATCCCGAGCCGCTGCCGGATCTCGGCGGACTCACCCTCGACGACCTGCGGGAGGGCGGATTCGTCACATTGGATGCTGCCGGGGGCGACGGCTCGGTGCGGGTGCTGATCCGCACCACCCCCGGCGGATTCGAAATGCTCACCCGGTCGCTTGACTCAGTTGATACGAGTGCCCGCCAGACGGTGGCGATCTCGTTGGTCGTTGGCCTCGTGGCGGCCCTGGTGGGCGTCGCAGCGGCAAGTCTCGAGCTGCGGCGGGGATTTCGCCCAATCGATGACATGATCGAAACCGCGGGAGCCATTGCCGACGGCGACCTCAACCGGCGGACCGACCTCGTCGAATCCGACACCGAATTGGGACGGCTGGCAACCGCGCTGGACCACATGCTCGAGCAAATCGAGACCGCCGACCGCGAGAGACTGCGCGAAGCCGAGCGGCTCCGGCGGTTCGCCGACGACGCGTCACACGAACTGCGCACTCCGATCGCCGCAATCGCCGGTTATGCCGAGCTCTTTGAGGCCGGTGGCATCGGGCCGGGTGCGGGCCTCGACCGGGCCATGACTCGAATTCGAGAGGCCAGCGATCGCGCCGGCCGTCTCATCGAGGACTTGCTGGCACTGGCCCGGCTCGATCGCGAGATCGGGATCAGCCGTTCCGAGTTGGACATCGGAGCCCTGGTAACCGACATCGCCGAGGAGGCCCGCATGAGCTCGAGCCGGGACATCCGGAGCGACGTGCCCGGTCCGGTGCTGGTCGACGGGGATTCCGTATGGCTACGGCAAGCCATCGACAACCTGGTGAGCAATGCCGTTGCCAACGCCCCCGAGAGGTCACCGATCGAGTTGCTGGTCCGGGCAGAGGGCGACCATGCGCTCGTACTGGTCGTGGACCACGGCCCCGGCATCCCCGAAGCTGAACGGGAACGGGTTTTCGACCGCTTCGCCCGCCCCGACAGTGCCCGGGATCGATCCCACGGTGGCGCCGGCCTCGGTCTCGCCATCGTTCGCGAGGTCGTCCTGTCCCATGAGGGCGACGTGTCAATCCGGGAGACACCGGGCGGCGGAGCAACCGTGCAGATGCGGCTGCCGCTGGCCCCCAGTCCGAGCCGTTCGGTCTGAGGCGACTCGGGACCGCTGCCTGCCGAATTGCCGGGTGCATCTGACGGTCCCCGCTACGGTGCGATAAACGTGCCGTGAATGCCACGGCCCGAATCGCTACTAGGGGGTTAGTAGATGATCGCGGTGTCCAGTCGTAGCCCAGGTGGTCATCGATCCTGGTCGGCGATGTTCGATCGCTATCAAACGAGCAGTCGTCTCAGAATCTCGTGGCACGGGATGCAATTCCGCAAGATTCTTCTCCCGACTGCCGATACGTTGACTTCACGGTGACCATCGCCAGCGGCACCATTGGGGGATCAAGATGATGGCAATTCGCCCTCAACAGTGGTGGCAGCAGGCCACGGCAACTATCGCAGCAGCTCTCGCTTTCCTCGCATTGAGCGTGCCCTCAGCCGGTGCAGCCGAGTCGCCACCCGCCTGCACCACGTTTGAGGGGTCAGGCACTCAGAGCGTGAGCGCGGATGGCACCAGGAGAGCGTTTCAATCCTTAGAACCACTCGACCCGCGCGACAACGACCAAGTGTCGGTCATCAGGGGCTGGGACATCTACCTAACTGATACCTCAACGGGCGTGACCAGCCTGATTTCGGTTTCTTCGGACGGCACGAAAGGGAATCTGAACAGCAAGGGTCCCGTAATCAGCGCCGACGGCACGACAATCGCATTCGTATCGATTGCCGACAACCTCGTTCCCGGCGATGAGAATCAGGCCATTGACGTTTTCGTGCATGACACCGTCACGGGGATCACAACCCTGGTGTCGAAGGCGTCCGACGGCACTCAGGGAATCGGGCACGGCGGCGAGTGGCCCGTCATCAGTGCCGATGGGACGAAGGTGGCGTTCTTCTCAGATGCCAGCAACCTGGTGCCGGGAGACACGGACAACTGGGGTGACGTGTTTGTGCACGACCTCATTACGGGTGAAACCATTCGGGTATCGGTTGCCACATCAGGCGAGCAAGCGAACAGCGACAGCGGCCTCGTATCTATGAGCGCCGACGGGACCCAAATCGCATTTAGGTCCCGTGCCGACAATCTCGTTCCAGGCGACACGAACCAGGCGAGAGACGTTTTCTTGCATGACACCGTCACCGGAGAGACCACCCTGGTGTGCCCGGATACGGACGGAGACGGTCTCGACGACAACGAGGAGGCCGTGCTGGGCACCGACCCGGCAAATCCGGATACCGATGGGGACGGATTGGCCGATGGAAGGGAGATCGACCTCGGCACCGATCCACTGGACTCCGACACCGACAACGATGGCTTAGACGATGGAACGGAGTCCGATCTTGGCACCGATCCGCTCGACCCTGACACCGATGGCGACAGCCTGAGCGATGGCGACGAGCGGCTCGTCCACCTGACCGATCCCCTTGTGGTCGACTCGGACGGTGATGGGGTGAGCGATCCCGACGAGGTGGCCGCCGGAACCAATCCGATCGCTCCGGTCGCACTGTTCGATGGCGTGAACGGCCAGTGGCATCTCCGCGCCAGGGACGGAACGGTCTCCACCTTCCACTACGGCGTTCCCGGGGACGTCCCGTTGCTGGGCGATTGGGACTGCGACGGGTTCGACACCGTCGGGGCCTACCGACCCGCCAACGGTTTTGCCTATCTGCGCAACACCAATGACTTCGGGACCGGTGAGATCGAGTTCTTCATTGGTGCGCCGGGTGATGTGCCCCTGGTGGGTGATTGGAACGGAGACGGCTGCGACACCCTTGGCATCTTCCGGGACGGGCAGGTCTTCCTCACCAACACCCTCACCACCGGCCCAGCCGACGTCGAGTACTTCTTCGGAACAGCCGGAGACACGCCATTTGCCGGGGACTTCGACGCCGATGGCATCACCGAAGTCGGCCTCTACCGGGGACCGACTGGTTTCGCCTATCTGCGGTTCGACCACTCCACCGGCAGTGCAGACCATGAGTTCTTTTACGGAGTCCCCGGTGACCGGATCATTGTCGGTGACTGGAACCACGACGA
>JABDLU010000111.1 GCA_013002865.1 Acidimicrobiia bacterium | reverse complement strand
CATCACGGCGTTATCGGTTCCGACGATGGTCAGGTTGAGCGCCCGGCTGCTACGTGGCGATACCGGTCGGCCGATGGTCCAGTGCGGACATAGCGGGCTACCCGGCAGGTTCGATCACGGGCGCTCGCCTGTCCCACCACGGGCGGGCCGTTTCGAGCTGTCCGGCCAAGCCGAGCAGTGTCTCCTCCTCGCCGAACCGGCCGAGGAAATGGGAGCCGATCGGAAGCCCGGCTCCGTTCCAGTGCAGCGGGACGGACATGGCAGGAAAGCCGGTGAAGTTGGCGAGCGGGGTGAACTCGACATATTCGACGAGCTGATCGATCAGGTCGTCCAGGTCGACGCTCTGGTCGATCGCGCCGGTCCGGACCGGCGGAGTCCCGAGCGTGGGAGACAGGAACACGTCGACCCGGTCGAGGAAGTCGGCTACCTCGTAGGTGATCGCCTGCAGGTTGCTGTAGGCCATGGCCAGTTCGCCAGAGCGGGTCGAATGCGCTCGCTTGGCGAGCGCCCAGGTGAACGGCTCGAAGGCGGGCAAGCCGGACTTGCGGCTGTCGAGCTTGGCGATGAGCCGGATGGCCCGCCAGTCGCCCAGCTTGCGGAGCAACCGGCCGATCGCCTGCTTGTCGGCTTCGCCCAGGATGAGCTGGAACACGCTGGCCGGCACTGCTTCCCACAGCAACAGGAATGAGGCCGCCATCTGGTCCCGGTCGATGGCGGGGCGGTCTTCGATCACCTCGTGCCCGAGCTCCTCACACAGCCGGGCGGTGGAGAGCACGGCCTCTGCCGTGTCGGGGTGGACCCGGCTCCCGCTGAAGTCATGGATGGTGTAGGCGATCCGGAGTTTGGATGGATGGCGCCGGGCGGCCTCGGCAAAGGATCCGGCCGGCGAGGGAGCGTGCCACCGGTCACCGCGTGCCGCCCCGTGGACCGCGTCGAGCAACGTGGCGCTGTCCCGCACGCTCCGGCTGACGCACAGCCCGACGGGGAGGCCGTCGGGACCGGACAAGGGCCGCTGCGGCGTTCTTCCCCTCGTCGGCTTCAAGCCGAAGAGACCGCAGGCGGATGCCGGAATCCGGATCGACCCACCGCCGTCGCTCGCATGGGCCATCGGCACCATGCCGGCTGCCACGGCGGCGGCGGCACCGCCGCTCGAACCGCCCGGGGAGTGCTGATGATTCCAGGGATTGGCCGTTGGGCCGTAGAGGACGGGTTCGGTGACGGGAACCAGCCCGAGCTCGGGGGTGTTCGTCCGGCCCAGGCTTATGAGGCCGGCCTCACGAAAGCGGTCGACGAGCGCGGCGGTGGTGTCGGCGACGTAGTCACGAAAGAAGACCGAACCGAAGGCAACCGGCTCCCCCTCGTCGAGGGTGAGGTCCTTGACCAGGAACGGCACTCCGGCGAATGGCCCGGTGATCTCGTCGGCGGCCCGCCGGCGGGCGGCGTCGAATCGTCGGCGGATCACCGCATTGATCGCCGGGTCCCGGTCCTCGATCCGGGCGATGGCTGCCTCAACCAGCTCGGTGGGGTGCACGTCCCGGCGGCGAACGAGATCGGCCAGGCCGACGGCGTCATGCTGCTCGTAGTCTGCAAAGGGCTCGGCCACCCGCCGATGCTACGGCGCGCTAGGTGCGGGCTTGCCGGCGCATCCCGCCGTGCGGTGTCCAGGACTCAATGACCAGCTCGTCTCCCTCCACCCGGATCAGAGCGGCGCCCTCGAGTGCGCAGCGGAACAGGACCATCGGCCCCGGATCTCCCTCGTAGGGGAGCGAATCGGCGAACCGGGCGATCGCCGCCGGATCGGCTTCCCGGTCGGCGCTTCCCCAGATGCGAGCGTCTGGCTCGGTCAGCTCGAGGTCGGTGGGCGCCGAGTGCAACTCGAATCTCCCATCTCGTTCCAGATCGTCTGCCTTGCGAGAGGCCGGCATCATCCCGAGCATGAGGTCGCCCTCCCAGAACCACGCCTCGATGCCGCTCAGCCGGGGTGCACCCCCGGCGCGAACGGTGGCGATCAGGCAATGCTTGTGGCTCTCGAATCGGCTCCGCAGGGCGGCGGCGAACTCAGGAACCGATTGCGCCAGTTCAGCCCATCGTGTCACCGGGTAACCGGCAGACCGGCGGCCGACCACGCCCGGAAGCCTCCGGCGACGTCCCCGGCCTTGGTGAAGCCCATCTCCGCAAGCCAGGCTGCTCCCAGGCTCGAGGAGTATCCGTCGTTGCACACGAGGATCAGGGTGAGGCTGCGATCGGCTATGCGGTCATCCCTGAACTCAGACTGAGGATCGGCCCGCCACGGCAGTACGGACAGGGCGATCGGGATCGCGCCGGTGATCTCACCCTCGCCGGTGCGATCGGCGGCACAGCGAAGGTCGACGAGCACGGCGCCGGCTTGCTGGGCGGTAAAGGCATCGGGCGGCGAAAGCCGGAGAATCGTTCGGCGAGCCCGTTCGACCAATTCATGTGCCGAGATCTCTGACATCGCTCAACCCTATTCGAGCCGCCCGGTGGACGCTTGCCGTGGTCTGCCTAAAGTAGGCAAAACCAGGCTTAGCTGAGGAGGTCGAAGGGTGGAACCGGATCGCATCCGCAATGTCGTGTTGGTCGGTCACAGCGGGTCCGGAAAGACCTCGATCGCCGAGGCCCTGTTGTACGCGGCCGGTGTCACCACCCGGGTGGGAAACGTGACGGACGGCAACACGGTCACCGATTACGAGCCGGAAGAGATCGATCGGCAGAGCTCCATAAGCCTGGCCGTAGCCCCGATCGAATGGCACGGCTACAAGATCAACGTCATCGACACCCCCGGCTACTCAGACTTCATTGGGGAAGTGCGCTCGGCGCTGCGGGCGGCCGACCTCGCTCTGTTCGTGATATCAGGTACCGACGGCGTCGAAGTGCAGACCGAAGTGATCTGGAGGCTGGCCGAGGAGGAGGGGATCGCCCGGGCGTTTTTCGTGAACAAGCTCGATCGAGAGCGGGCCAGCTACAAGCGAGTCCTCGCCGAGCTGAAAGACGCCTTCGGGACCGGCGTGGCGCCTGTCGAGATGCCGGTCGGGTCAGAGGCGGACCTGCGCGGCGTCGCCGGGATCGTCACCGAGCACGCCTTCCTGTACGAGGCCGGAAAATGGGAGGGCGACGAAGTCGAGCCGCCTGAGGAGATCAAGGGTGAGATCGAAGACATTCATACCTCCCTCGTCGAAGCCGTCGTGGAAAACGACGACCAGCTGCTCGAGGCCTACTTCGAAGGGACCATGCCAACCCAGGACCAGCTCGTCGAGGGTCTCCGGCAGGGAATTGCCGACCGTTCGATCTACCCGGTTCTGTGCGGGTCGGCAACCGGGTTGATCGGCATAGATCGGCTGGCCGATTTGATCATCCGGGACGGCCCATCGCCGCTCGATCGCCCCATGCCTCCCATCGAGGGAGAGGATGAGTTCGCCACCAATCCCGACGGTCCGGTCGAGGCCTATGTGTTCAAGACCATCTCCGATCCGTATCTCGGGCGCATCTCGCTGTTCCGCTTGTTCTCGGGAACGATCAAAGCCGACATCGTGCTCGAGAATCCCCGGGTCGGGGCCAACGGCAAACTTCACAACCTGTTCTTCATGCACGGCAAGGAGCACGACGACACCAGCGAGGTCTCCTGTGGTGACATCGCCGCCGTCGCCAAGCTCGAGACCGTGCTGTCGGGAGACACGCTGCGGGCACCCGGCTCGGATGTGATCATCGAGCCTGTCAAGCCCCCATCTCCCAACATGTGGCTGGCGGTCGAGCCCCGAACCCAGCACGACGAGGAGAAGCTGTCGACCGCGCTTGCCAAGGCGGTCGAAGAGGACCCCGCCCTCGTGCTGGAGCGACGAGCCGAAACCAACCAAACGGTTCTGGCCGGTCTGGGTGACATCCACCTGGAAATGGCAGTTGCCCGCATGGCCCGGAAATACGGCGTTGAGGTCAACACTGCGGTGCCCAAGGTCCCGTATCGGGAATCCATCCGCGGACGGGCCGACGTCGAGGGCAAGCACAAGAAGCAGAGCGGCGGACGGGGGCAGTTCGGCGTCGCCTTCGTCAAGTTCGAGCCCACCGGCAACGGCGAGGAGTATGAGTTTGTCGACGCCATCAAGGGTGGGTCGATCCCGCGGGCGCTGATCCCCGCCGTCGACCGGGGAATTCAAGAAGCACTGCAGCGTGGGCTGGCGGCGGGGTTCCCGGTAGTCGGAGTCCGGGCCACCGTCT
>JABDLU010000102.1 GCA_013002865.1 Acidimicrobiia bacterium | reverse complement strand
TAGATCCCGGGCGCGCCGGGAATCGTCAGCTGGAGGAAGGTCGCCAGCCGGAGGGCCTCGACATTTTCGTTCGCCATGTGGAGGAAGCGCTCGACGTCATGGCTGCTGAAGAGGTTGTGACTCACCTGCAACACGGCGTCGGCATACATCGCCAGCATGGCGTGGATCCCGTCGAGGGTGGCGTCGGTGTCGAAGCGACGCTCGGCGAAGTAGCCGACGCACAGATCCCGGAACGTGTAGTTCATCGTGGCGTCGAACTGGTCGCCCTGCAGCCACGACGAGGTGTCTCCCCAGATCTCGGCGAGCAGGTAGATGTCGGATCGCTCGGCCCGGACGGCCGTCCGCACCGCTCGCCAAAAGTCGTGGCTCGGCTCGCGGGCCACATCCATTCGCCACCCGTCGATGTCGAACTCCCTGATCCAGTAGGTGGCCACGTCCAGGAAGTACGCCCGGGCGCCCGGATCCTCCAGATCGAGCTGCGGCATCGTCGGCACGCCATACCAGGCCCGATAGGTCGGCTCGACCGGCGGTCCCTCGCCGACGCCCTCTTCGATCGTCAATCCGCTCGTGCGGAGCGTCTCCATCATCACGTCGAAGTACCCGGGCGGGTAGTACTCCCGGGCGGCCTGCTCCCGAACCACCACCCGGGGCGGCCAATCATGGACGGTGAACCACGAGGCAAACTCGCTCGCTGGGCCGTTGGTGAGTAGATCCTGGAACGGCGCGAACCGGGGGTGGGCGTGGTCAAAGGCCACATCGAGGATGATCCGGATGTCGCGCTCGTGAGCGGCGGCCACGAGGTCGCGCAGCGCGTCGTCTCCGCCGAACGACGGGTCGACCGAGTAGTAGTCGGATGCGTCGTACTTGTGGGTGGACGGTGACGTGAAGATCGGGTTGAGGTAAATAGCCTCCACGCCGAGGCGCTCGAGGTAATCGAGGCGGTCGGTGACACCGGGCAGGTCGCCGCCCTGGAACTCTTGCCAATGGGGGCGGGTCCCCCACGGGGCGCTGTCCGGCGGTGTCAGCGCGGGATCTCCGTCGGCAAAGCGATCCGGGAAGATCTGATAGATCACGGCCCCCCGCGCCCATGACGGCGTTTCGATCGCCCGCTGCCCGGCGAGGTCGATGCGAAACCCCGCTTCCCAGCCTTCGATGCCGCCCGCCACCCCCGGCCGGCCGACATACACCGGGGCGCCATCGGTGTCCTTGAACGCAAGGGTGTACTCGAGCACGCCCGTTGTCCCGGCCTCGAGGAAGGCCTCCCAATAGGTGAACCGGGCCGTCCGACCTACCGCCTCGAGCGGGGTTCCGTCGCCGTCGATGACCAGGACCCCGTCACGCAGCGCTGGCTCGGTGTGCACCCGGATCCGCAGCCGGCCGTCGGCCTCGCGCTCGACGAAGCGGACGTCGGTGGGGTCGTGGCGCACGTCGAACGGGTAGAGGCTGCCGGGGATCTCGAAGTACTTGGTGCGGCGAGTCCAGTTCATCGCGCAACAACCTAGACGGACACGACGGACCGTCGGGTGCTCCCGGTTGGGTCGAAGTGGAGCTGCGGGCACGGGCCGTCGCATCTGCGGACCGGCAGCCGAATCACCCCGTCGCGCGAATTCAGAAGGGTCCGTGTGCAACTGCACGCGCACCGAGCCCCCGGTTGCCCGAGGGCTCGGTGTCGACGATTCGTCGGGGCCTAGGGCACCTCACCAACCCACGTGTGCTGAGCCACCTTCCAGGTGCCGTCGGTTTCGACGAGCGTCACAATGGAGACCCCGTCGTACCACGTTCCGGCCGAGGCGAACCGCACCCGCTGCTCGGACGCTACGTAGTACGGGTTCCCGTCTCCCATGATGACTCGTTCGAATAGCTCGAACTCGAAATAGGCAAGAACCCCGACCTGGCTTGCCTGGCTCGCCTGACCATACGTTCCCTGGTCTGAGGCGAATGTGTACTCCTCAGTCGTTGCGTCCAAGAATGCTGCCCGGTTGGTCTCCAACCAGGCGGCGTTGTAGGTCTCGAGCGCGGCGTCAACTTCCGCGGGCACTGTCGTCAGGTCGTCGCTCGCGACGACATCCGAGATCAACCATGCCCCCAGCCCCATCACCGCCACTGCCAGGATCACCACCGCCCAGCCGAGCAGCCGGTTCCGTTTCCTCAGTCTCGTCAGTTCGCCGGATGGCGCCTGGAGCGTCTCCGGCCGTTCGATTGTCTGCATGTCGTCATCTCCTCGTTGTCTCACATCACCTGCGCTGCGTCGCACCGACCACATTCCAAATGCCAGCAGACCGAAGCCGGCCATCAGCAGGAGCAGCAGACCTGGGCTGTGGCGCTCTGCATTGCCGGTCGAACTCCCAACGCCGTTCCCGGCGACGTCGGCGGTCTCGGGAACGAACCAGGCTTCCGCGATGAACACCCCGCCCAGAACCGTCATTGCAATGCCGAAGCCGATGGCGACGGCCGCAATTGGACGAATCTGGAATCGCGGGCTGCGAATCGGAATGCCCCGCTCCGTCGTCGCACGGATGCGGATGTCTTCATCAGTCACCCGCTCGACCACTTCGTCGAAGTACGCACGGATTTGGGTTTCGACCTCAGGCATGCGCCTTCACCCCCAGCGCCTCCTGAAGCCGGGCAAGGCCTCGCTCGGCGTGGGTGCGCACCGTCCAGCGCGACAGACCGAGGATGTCGGCCGTCTCGCGTTCGGTGTACCCGTAGGCATGAATGAGAACCGTGGCCACCCGCTGGTTCTTCGATAGCTCCTCCAACAGGATCGGCAGCGTCGCATCGACACCGTCCGCCCCTGCGCTCGGGAACAACTTGCGGGGACGGAAATACCGCCTCGCCTTGCTCTGGCCGACCCGGTACAGGTAGCCGGCTGCGTTCTTCATGTCCCGCACCCGGTCCCAGTGCTCCCAGGCCCAGACAAAGGCATCGGCCGTGGCCTCAGCTCCCACCTCGGGCCCGTATGCGGCGGCCAGCGCGTGGCTGAGCCGCGGCTCTGCCTCCTTGACAAAGCGGGTGAATGCCTGATCCTCGGAGCTCTCATCCCTCACCGTCGTCTCCGCGACGCTTTCACCCTGTAAAACCATCGAGACCGCAGCTATGGGCGACATGAGACTCTCAGGAAATCGTCTTCCCCCCGGAGATCCGATGGAAGGGGAGTAAGGCACTTTGCTGATTGCTGATTGCGGGAACCCTGCGGGTTCCTTGGGAGTTGCTCCGCAACTCCACCGGCTGATCGCTGATCGCCGATAGCCGATAGCCGATTGCTGGCTGGTAGGTTCGGACGATGACCACCATCAGGCGCCTCACCGACTCATGCCTCATCGTCACGACCGACGACGGGGCCACCATGTTCGATCCCGGATTTCACACCTTCGACTCCGGCCGGGTCGAGCTCGACTCCATCGGAGACGTTCAGCGGGTGCTTGTCACCCACGAGCACCTCGACCACGTCAAGCCGGAGTTCGTGGCCTGGCTGCGGGATCGCTCGGCCGACGTGACCGTCTATGCCAATGAGGCGGTGGCCGCGCTGCTCGAACCGCACGACATTCCGGTCGATACCGGGTCGATCAGCGGCATCAGCTACGAAGACGTCCTCCACGAGACCACCCCGATGGGCACCACCCCTCCCAACCGGGCCTTCACCGTCGACGGCGTGCTGACCCATCCCGGCGACAGCTATCAGCCGACCACCTCAGCTCCGGTGCTGGCGCTGCCGCTGCTCATACCGTGGGGGTCGACCACTGCGTCGCTCGAGTTTGCCCGGAAACTGGCGCCGCGGCAGGCGGTCCCGGTCCACGACTTCTATCTCAACTCGGGTGGCCGTGAGTGGATCTACGGCATGGCCGCCCGGGTGTTGGAGAAGGCAGGGATCGAGGTCGTGAAGCTCGACTGGGGCGACAGCTACACCATCTGATGGATAGCGAAGTTCTCCAGTTCCAGACCGGGAACCAGCCCGAGGCCCGGGACATCACCGCTCAGGTGGCGGCATTCGTGGCGGGCAAGGGCGACGGGTTGGTGCAGGTGTTTTGTCCCCACGCCACCGCCGGGATCGCCCTGATCGAGACCGGCGCCGGCAGCGACGCCGACCTTCTCGACATCATCGATCATGTGCTTCCGCCCGGATTCGGCTATCGCCATCAGCACGGCTCGCCCGGCCACGGCGCCGATCACGTGCTGCCGGCCTTCATCTCGCCATCGGTGACCATCCCGGTGCTGGATGGGCGGATGCAACTCGGCACCTGGCAATCGGTCGTCTTCGTCGACCCCAACGTCGACAACCCCACCCGAAAGGTCCGCCTCAGTTTCCTGAAGGGGTGAGCGCGGGAGGCGAGCTTTCGTGAGCAAGAGCACAGGAACGCGCTCTCACCCCCCTCCTTGCCTCCCCCACTCGCTGCGCTCGCGGGGGAGG
Source organism: Acidimicrobiia bacterium (assembly GCA_013002865.1). Taxonomy (GTDB): domain Bacteria; phylum Actinomycetota; class Acidimicrobiia; order Spongiisociales; family SHLN01; genus SHLN01. The sequence goes on along the minus strand of JABDLU010000102.1, from coordinate 15,162 downwards.
TAACAACTACCCCCCTCCTTGCCTCCCCCACTCGCTGCGCTCGCGGGGGAGGTAACAACTACCCCCCTCCTTGCCTCCCCCACTCGCTGCCCTCGCGGGGGAGGTAACACCTTCTGACTTGAAACTTGGAACCTGCAACTGGCAACTTCACCTGAGAGCACGGGAACGCGCCAAGCAACCCGCGGGGTTGCCCGCCCCCTCCTTGCCTCCCACTCGCTGCGCTTGCGGGGGAAGTATTCGGGGGACCAGCGACGAACGACCAGCGACTAGCGACTAGCCGCCCTCACACATCCCTCGCAGAGGTGATGACCTCTACGAGGGAGGGTTTGCCGGTGACGGCGAGGGCGGCGGTGAGGGCGTCTTCGAGGTCGGCGGGGTCCTCGACGCGGAAGCCGACACCGCCGCAGTTGTCGGCGAAGGTGGCGAAGTTCGGGTTGACCAGGCTGGTCTGCCAGACGGGTCGATAGGCCCCGATTTGCTCGCGGCTGATCTTGCCGAGCTCGTCGTTGTTGAGGAGAACGTGGGTGATGTCCATCTCATACTTCACAGCGGTGGTGAACTCTCCGAGATACTGGCCAAACCCGCCGTCACCAGAAATACTGACGACCTTGCGGGCGCCCCGGGTGGCCGCCCAGGCACCGAGCGCCGCCGGAAAGGCGAATCCGATCGATCCGAGGTAGCCGGACATGATCACGTCCTGGCCCGGCTTGGTCTCGAAGTAGTGGCCATAGGCGTAGGTGTTGTTGCCGACGTCCACCGGCATCACCGCGTGTTCGGGGACTACCCGGCTCAACACGTCGAACAGCCTCGCTGGATGCATGCGACCCTTGGGATCGACCATCTGGGCCCGGCGTTGCTTGGTCTCCCGCCAGCGGTGCTTGCGGTCGGCGATGTCGTCCCGGATCTCGGGACGGTCACGGGCCGTGAGGCGGTCGGCGAGAAGCCGGCAGGTGACGCCGATCTCACCCCAGATGGGCACGTCGACCGAATGGAACTTGCCGAGCATCATGCGATCGAAGTCCACCTGGATGGTCGGCTTGTTCTTCGAGATGCCGGTGTGATTAGAGAACGAGGCTCCGAACACCAGCAGCACGTCGGCCAGGCCCATCACTGCCGCCGAGATCGGGGTCCCGGACCGACCGAGTGGGCCGGTGCCGAGCGGGTGGTCGTCGGGAATGATGCCTTTCGCCTTGAAGGTCGACAGGACCGTGGCGTCGATTTTCTCGGCCAGGGCAATGATCTCGGCGCGGTAGGGCCGGGCGCCGTTGCCGACGACAATGACCGGTTTGTCGGCCCCTTCCAGCAAAGCAACCGCCCGATCCAGTTCGGCGGGGGGCGGGCTGATCCCGATGGTCGAGATGCGGCCCTCGATCGGTTTGGGGGGCGGATTCTCCAGCCCGGGCAAGTCCTGGGTGTCGTCAGGGAAGATGAGGTGGGCCACGTCCCGATTGACCACGGCGTGCTTGATCGCCAGGGCCATCAGCTCGGATGCATTGTCAGGCAGCAGCACCGTCTGGCTCCACTCGGCGACCGCCTCGAAAGCCGCTGCCGTCGGGATCTCCTGAAAGGCACCCGGACCGAGCACCTGGGTATTCACCTGGCCCGTCAAGGCCAGAATCGGGACCCGGTCCACCTTGGCGTCCCACAAGCCCGTCAGCAGGTTGGTCGCACCCGGACCGGCGATTGAGAAGCAGGCGGCCGGTTTGCCGGTCAGCTTGGCGTACCCGCTGGCGGCGAACGCCGCGGCGCCTTCGTGCCGGATGCCGAAGTACCGAAGCCGGCCATCCTCCTCGGCGTGCTCGAGCGCCTCGGCCAGACCGAGGTTGGAGTGCCCCACCATGCCGAAGACGGTGTCGATGCCCCAATCGGTCATCACATCGACCATCTGGTCCATGATCGAGGTCTTGTCCACCATCACCGGCAGTTCGACGTACAGACCGTCGGCCCGTTCCTCGATGTTGAAGCACGAAGCGTCGTCGCCATAGCCCTCGGGGGGAGCTCCGCTGGCAGGGTCGTATTCGTACCCGTGCCACGGGCAGATGACCCACCCCCGCTCGTCTATCTCGCCGTCACCCAGTGGCCCACCCTGATGAGGGCAGTGGTTGTCGAGGGCCCCCCAGCCGTTCTCAGTCCGGCTGATAGCGAGCGCTCGCTTGCCTGCGACGACGGTGGTGATGTGCCCCACCGCCAGCTCGCCCGGATCGATCTTGTGCCACTCGGTGGTGGTGCTCGGCTCGTGCATCGTGACCTCCCCGGTCGCGACCCTAGTGAACGGGGTGGACTTCCTCACGGCCGGGGCTATTGTTACGCCGTTCCAGGACGTTCCGTAGGAGTACCGCCGTGTCCGAGACCAATCTGAAAGCCGAAGTCCGCACTGCCCGCGGCAGCGCCGAGTCGCGTCGACTGCGCCGCACCGGGCACGTTCCTGCCACCGTCTATGGACGTGATTCCGAAGCACAATCGGTCACCGTCAACGCCCGGGAGCTGTACGCCGCCCTCCACACCGAAGCGGGGCTCAACGCCGTCATTTCGCTCGACGTCGAGGGGACCGAGCTCACGACCCTGGCCCGCGAGATTCAGCGACATCCGCTGCGCGGCGATATCACCCATGTCGATTTCCTGCGGATCTCGCTCACTGAGAAGGTCGACGCCGAGGTCGGCATCGACTTCGAGGGTGTCCCGGTCGGTGTCAAAGACGAGGGCGGCATCGTCGAAACCATTCGCGCCAGTGTGAACATCGAGGCTCTGCCCACCGCGATCCCTTCCGGCATCACGCTCGACATCTCCGAATTGGGCATCGGGGACGTGCTGCGGGTCTCCGATCTGCCGGCCATCGACGGAGTCGAGTACACCGACGATCCTGAGGCCAGCCTCGTGACCGTGTCCGTCCCGGCTGCTGTCGTCGCCGAAGTGGAAGACGAAGAGCTGCTCGAGGGCGAGGAAGGCGAGGAAGGTGAAGAGGCTGCTGGCGAGGCTGCGGAAGGCGCTGACGACGCTGCCGAAAGCGACGACGGCGACTAGCGAGCCCGCTCCGGTCATCATCGGGCTGCGCAATCCCGGCTCGAAGTACGCCGGCACGCGCCACAACATCGGAGCCGATGCGGTCACCGCCCTGGCGGCCCGCCACGGCGGAACATTCCGCTCCGCCCCGAAGGGCATCCCCGCCGAGGTGGCCGACACCCTGATCAACGGTGCCCGGGTCCGCCTCGTGCTGCCAACGACCTTCATGAACGAGTCGGGGCAGGCGGTCGGGCCGATCGTGCGCTATTTCAGTCCGCCCGCCTACCTGGTAGCCCACGACGACATCGACCTGGCCTTCGGGAAGATCCGGGTCCACCACAGCCGGGGCTCGGGCGGTCACAACGGGATCAAGTCGATCGTCTCGACTACCGGGGGCACCGAATTCTGGCGGCTTCGCATCGGCGTGGGCCGGCCGCCGGGGCGGATTGATCCGGCCGACTTCGTCCTGCAGCGCTTTCGCCCCGAGGAGGATGCCGACATCCTGATTCAGGAGGCGGCCGACGTGCTCGAGGCGTTCGTCGCCGGGGGCGCCGAAGCGGCCCGCCAGGTTGCCGGAGACCGCCCCCAGTCGTGAGGGCGGTCATCACCGGTGCCACCGGGTTCGTCGGCGGCGCTGTGCTCGACCATCTCAAAGCTGCCGACCACGAGGTCACTGCGACGGTGCGGTCCGCCGCTGGCGCCGAGCTGGTTACGAGCAACGGCGCTGCCGCCATCGAGGCCGATCTGTCGAAGCCGGCGTCGCTGGTCGAGGCGTTCACCGGTCACGACGTGGTCTTCCATGTGGCCGGCGTCAACGGCTTCTGTCTGCCGGACCCGGCCTCGATGTTCGCCGCCAATGTGCAGGGATCGGTCAACGTCATTCGAGCCGCGCTGCGAGCCGGCGTCGGCTCGGTTGTGTACACATCATCGGCCGCGACGATCGGAGAAGCTCGCGGCGAGGTGGGTACCGAGGCAACGGTCCATCGCGGGTGGTACCTGTCCGAGTACGAGCGGTCCAAGGTCGAGGCCGAGCGGGCCGTCGCCATCGAAGCAGAGGACCTCGGCATCAACGTGGTCTCGCTCAATCCGGCCTCGGTGCAGGGGCCCGGCCGGGTCACCGGCACCGCCCGGCTCCTGCTGGCGTTTCTGAGGGGTCGCCTCAAGTATCTCCCCGATACCCGCGCCACGCTGGTGGATGTCGACGATTGTGCCCGGGCCCACGTAGCGGCCGCCACGCAGGGCTACCGCGGTGCCCGGTACCTGCTGGCCGGATCGACAGTTACCACCAGGGAGATGGCCCGCCTGCTCGGCGAAGCTGCGGGGATCGATGCCCCTATGCGCACACTGTCTCCGCGCCTGGCGACCGCCGCCGGGTATGCGGTTGGGGCGGCGTTTCGTGCGGTCGGCAAGCAGGCGCCGCTCTGTCCTGAGATGGTCCGCACCCTCCTGCACGGCCACGCCTTCGACGGCTCACGCGCCGAGCGGGAGCTCGGCTTCGCCTACACACCGCTGAGCGACACCTTCGAACGGATGGTTGCCTGGTACCGGACCGAGGGACTGGTGTGACCGTTCGGCGATTCAACGGCGAGTACGTCGCCGTCGCCCCGCTCTACGACAGAACACCCGAGGAGGTGCAGGCGAGAGACCGCCGGCAGGGGCAGCCACTGCACCGCTGGATTGTGTGGGATGCGGCGACCGCGGTCGCCGCGGTTTCAACCTGGCGTCGTCCCGACGACCGCCTGTTTCTGTACTTTGTCGGCGATGCCGGTTCGGTCGGGCGCCTCACCGCGACCGCCATCGGCGAGCTCGGTCGGCCGGTTCACACGATGGCCGACCCGGCCGAGGCTGCCATGTTCGATGCGCTCCGGAGGGCCGGATTCGCAACCGAAATGGTCGCAGAGCGGTTTGCCGTGCGATTCACGAGGGCGCTGGACCGCTTGCGCCGGGCGTGGACGCCGACCGGCTACTCGGTGATCTCGGCTGCGGACGCAGATCACGACGCGCTGTTCGAGCTGGACAACCTGATCCGCCGGGACACGCCCGGCACCGGCGGCTGGGTGGGGGACCGTGCCTGGTTCGCCGAGGAGCTGGCGGAATCGCCCCCCTTCGATCCGGCGACCTACCTCGTCGGAGTCGACCCGACCGGTTCCTACGCTGGCCTGGTCCGGATATGGCGCAACCCCGCCGGGCCCCGCTTCGGCCTCATCGGCGTCGCTCCGCCGCACCGCAGCACGTCGCTCGGCGCCGCCCTGATCCGGCAGGGGCTGGAGGCTGCGTCGGGCTGGGGCTACGACTATTTCGTGACGGAAACGAGCCTCACGAATCGGGTCATGCACCCCCGTCTCGCCCGATTGGCCGACGAGCGGCTCGGCGTGTTCCACCAGCTGATTCGCCGGCCGTAGGCGGCTCGATCAACCGTTGTACCATGACCGGTTCATGGCCCAGCTGAGCGCCTACGTGGACCGCTGGTCCAGGCTCGAGCTGCCGACACCCCCGGGGCGACTCGTGGTGCCGGCACCGTTGCGCGCCTATTTCGTCTCCGGCGTGGCCGCATCCGCCGAGGCGCCCGTGCTGGCGGTCGTTCCCGGCGAGCAGGACGCCGAAGAGCTGCACGACGACCTCGCCCTGTTCACCGACGCGGCGGTCCTGCTGCCGGCCTGGGAGACGCTGCCGTTCGAGCACGTCTCGCCCAATGCGTCGACGATGGCTCGCCGGGCCCGCGCCCGGCACCATCTCCAGGCCGGGGGGGCGGGGTCAGTGGTGGTTTCCTCGGTGCGGGCTCTCATCCAACGGACCAGCCCCGCCCCGGTCGAGCCCATCGTGCTGGCGCCCGGCGCCGAACTCGATCCGGTTCTCCTCGCCGAACGTCTCGCCGAGTTCGGCTTTCACCGCACCAACCGTGTTGAGGGCCGCGGCGAGTTCGCCGTGCGGGGAGGAATCGTCGACGTCTACCCGGCCGGCGCCGACGGCCCGGTCCGGATCGAGTTCTGGGGTGACGAGGTGGACAGCGTGCGCGAGCTTTCCATCGCGACACAACGATCCGGAGCGGATGCCCGGCTGGAGGCGTACCCAACCCGTGAGCTGCGGCCCACCACCGCCGTTCGGGAGCGAGCCCGGGCGCTGCTCACCGAGGCCCCGTGGGCGGCCGCCACCTGGGATCGGATTGCCGAGGGGGTGTTGTTCTCAGGTATGGAGTCGTGGCTGCCGTGGCTGGCACCCGAGCAGACCGCCGCCGACGAGCTTCCCCCCAACTCTCAGGTGGTGGTCTTCGATCCGGTCCGCAGCAGTTCCCGGGCCGAGGAGCTCCGCACCGAGGAACGCGACCTGGCCGAGGCGCTGGCTCCGACCTGGGGTCACGCCGCCCCGCCGGCCGGGGACCATCCCGATCTGTACTTACCGCTGGAATCCGTCCTTGGAGACCGCCCGGTTGTGGAGGCACCCCCGCTGGCCGCCGGACCGACCGACCGCGGGCCCCGGATTACCGGCTTTGATGCCGAGGCCGGCAACCCCGAGTCGGTCAAGGTGGCAATCGAGCGGCTGCACGGCCGCGGCATTGACGTTGTGATAGCGATGGATGGTGATGCGGCGGCCGGTCGCGTCGGCAAGGTCTTGGCCGGTGAAGGGCTCGATCTGACCGGCCTGACTCCGGGCACCGGGTCGGCGATCATCCCCGACGGCGTGCATCGGGGTTTCGTGTTCCCGGACGCTTCCCTCGCCGTTCTCGGCGAGCAGGAAATTGCCGGACGCCGCAGGGCCCACCGCCATGTCACCCGGGGCAGGACCGCGCCCGCCCAGCGCTATCAAGACCTGGAAGAAGGCAGTTACGTGATACATCACCGGCACGGCATCGGCCGGTTCGAGGGCCTGGTCACCCAGGAGATGGGCGGTACCGAGCGGGACTACCTCCTGCTGGCCTACGCCGGCGCCGACAAGCTGTACGTGCCGACCGATCAGCTGGCAGCGGTCCGGCCCTACACGGGCGGGGAGGCGCCCCGGCTCTCCCGGATGGGCGGCGCCGATTGGTCGGCCACCCGCTCGAAAGTCCGGCGGGAGCTGGCGGCCGTTGCCGAACGGGTCGTTGCCCTCCACAAGCAGCGGGCCGCCATCACGGGCCACGCGTACGCTCCGGACACCCCGTGGCAGGACGAGTTCGAAGCGGCGTTCCCGTTCGAGGAGACGCCGGATCAACTCTCGGCCATCAGCGCCATGAAGGCCGACATGGAGGGACCTGACCCGATGGACCGCCTCATCTTCGGCGATGTCGGGTTCGGCAAGACCGAGATAGCGATCCGGGGCGCTTTCAAGGCCGTGCAGGATGGCAGGCAAGTGGCGGTGCTGGTCCCGACCACTCTGCTCGCCCAGCAGCACCACCAGACCTTCACCGACCGCTTCGCTCCCTATCCGGTGCGGATCGAAGTGCTCAGCAGGTTCCTCACCCCCAAGCAGCAAAAGCAGGTGGTGGCCGGCCTCGTGGACGGATCGGTCGACCTGGTGATCGGGACGCACCGCCTGTTGAGCGAGGACGTGACATTCAAGGACCTGGGGCTGCTCATCGTGGATGAGGAGCAGCGGTTCGGGGTGGCGGCCAAGGACCGCATCAAAGAACTGCAGGCCACCGTCGACGTTCTCACGCTGACCGCCACGCCGATCCCGCGCACGCTGGAGATGGCGCTCACCGGGGTGCGGGAGGTGAGCCGGATCCAGACTCCGCCCCAGGATCGCCAACCGATCCTCACCTATGTCGGGCCGTATGACACGCCGTCGGTGTCGGCCGCGATCCGGCGGGAGTTGCTGCGGGAGGGGCAGGTGTTTTATGTGCACAACCGGGTTCAATCCATCGACCATGCGGTTGCTCGGCTGCGCGACCTGGTGCCCAATGCCCGCTACGCAACGGCGCACGGTCGGATGAGTGAGGGACAGCTCGAACAGGTGATGCTCGACTTCTGGAACCACGAGTACGACGTCCTGGTTGCCACTACCATCATCGAATCTGGTCTGGATCTGCCGATGGTCAACACGCTCATCGTGGAGCGAGCGGATCTGCTCGGCCTGGCCCAGCTCTATCAGCTGCGGGGACGGGTGGGGCGTTCCAACCAGCGGGCCTATGCCTATCTGTTCCATCCGCCCGATGAGCGACTGACCGACGTTGCCTATCGCCGGCTGGAAGCGGTCGGGGAGCACACCGATCTCGGCTCGGGGTTCGAGTTGGCGATGCGGGATCTCGAGATCCGGGGCGCCGGGAGCATGCTCGGCGAGGTGCAATCCGGCCATGTCGCTGCGGTCGGGTTCGACCTGTACACCGAACTGGTCGCTGAGGCCGTGCAGGAGCTGCGGGGCACGGCCCCGCCCAAGGAGGAGCTCCGCCAGGTGCGGATCGATCTGGACCTGACCGCCCATCTGCCGGACGACTACGTCCCGGACCAACCCGCCCGCCTCGAGGCGTACCGGACGCTGGCGGCGGCCGCCAGCCACTCCGAAGTCGACGAGGTGGCCGCCGAGTGGCGCGAGCGGTATGGTCCGCTGCCTCGGGAAGCGACCGTCCTGATCGACATTGCCCGGCTGCGAGTGGAAGCCCTCCGGGTCGGCCTGGAAGACATCGTGAAGATGCGCAACGAGGTCAAACTGTCACCGGTCATCCTCTCCGCCTCTCAGGAAGTCCGGCTGCGCCGGCTCGCCAAGCGGGCCGTCGTGCGCGGACCGGTTATCTTCATTCCCGCCCCCGGGGACCTGCCCGGGGGGCTCATCGAATTCGTTCGTTCGATGTGGCCGGAGCAGAATGAGGAGTCATGAGGAGAACAGCGGCTGCCGTAGGTGTTGTGTTCGCCCTGGCGGCGTGCTCGGGGGCCGGCGAGGTGGCAACGGTGAACGGAGCCAGCATCGATGTTGGCGATATCCCGATCACTACCGAGGAGTCGTCGATCAACCTGGAGACCTTCCGGGTGGCGCTCAACTGGCTGATTCGGGACCAGGTTCTGACGGCGGCAGCCCGGGAGGACTATGGGCTGACGCTCGACCCGGCCGAAGTCGAGGACCTTGCCGTCAGAACGCTGGCGTCGTTGTCACCCAATGACCAGCTGGATCCCCGTGCCAACCTCGACTACTTCTTGATCCAGGCCCGGGTAGGCCGTTCCGGCCTGCTGTGGGACGAGCTCGCTGAGCGGCTGCCCGACGATCTCACGGAGAATCAGTGGGCCCTGGAATCGCTGCGCCGCGCCGAGGTCGAGGTTGATCCTCGGTACGGCGAATGGCGAACGTCACCCGAGCCCCTGGTCTACGAGCCGTGATCACCATCGTCGGTCTCGGCCCGGCCGGGATCGATGAGATGACGGTACGGGGTGCCCGCCTGCTCGAGCAGGCCGGGCGGGTAATCGTTCGGACCATCCACCATCCGGCCGCCGCCGAGCTGGCCGAGCTCCGCCCGGTCGAGGCGTGCGACGATCTCTACGAGACCGCGGCCAACTTCGACGACGTATACCAGCGCATCGCCACCCGGGTCCTCGATGCAGCCGAAGAAGGCCCGGTGGCGTACGCCGTTCCAGGACATCCCCTGATGGGGGAGCGAGCGGTCGCCCTCATCCGCCGGGAGGCCGGGCGCCGCCGGGTCCCCATTGAGCTGGTCGCCGCGCCGTCCTTCCTGGATGCCCTTCTGGTCGGCACCGGGCTCGACCCGTTCGACGGCGGCGTGCAGGTCCTGGATGCTCGCCGCCTTCCGGTCCCTCTCCTACTCGGGCTGCCGACCGTGTTCGTCCAGGTCGACTCGGACCTGGTGCTTGCCGAATTGCAGGGGAAGCTCCTCGATGTGCTCGAGCCCACCCATCTGCTGACCGTGGTGTCCGATGCGGGCTCGGACGGCGAGTCTGTGGTCGACGTGCCGGTGGCCGAGGTCGACCAGGCCGCAGTCGGGCCCCGCACCAGCATCCTCCTTCGTCCCGGCGCCGTCGGCCTGCCCGGTCTGCTCGCGGTGAGCAAGCGCTTGCGGACCGAGTGCCCCTGGGATGCCAAACAGACGCATCACAGCCTGGCCCGTCACCTCATCGAAGAGGCCTACGAGCTGATGGAGGCGGTTGCCGGCCTGCCGGCCGGGGCTCCGGCGGGAGAACCGGACGTCGCCGCCTACCTCGAAGTGGAGGAAGAGCTGGGTGATGTGCTGCTGCAGGTGGTCTTTCATGCGATGCTGGCCGCCGAGGCAGGCGTCTTCGACATCGAGTCGGTCGCCGAGCAGCATCGCCGGAAGCTGGTGAGCCGCCACCCCCACGTGTTCGGCGTCGACGGTGGCCCCCCGATTGAGGTCGATGGCGCCCCGGAAGTCTCTCGGAATTGGGAGAAGATCAAGCAGGCGGAGAAGCAGCGCGACTCGCTCATGGATGACGTGCCGGTGGCAATGCCCGCCCTGGCGCGAGCCGCCAAGCTGCAGCGACGAGCCTCGTCGGTCGGGTTCGATTGGGACGAGGCTTCCGACGTCCTTGCAGTGCTCCGGAGTGAGGTCGACGAGCTGGCCGGGGCCCTCGAGAACGCAGGTGCGGTGGAGCACGAGCTGGGTGACGTGCTGTTCAGCATCGCCAATCTTGCGCGCCATCTCCACGTCGATCCAGAAATGTCGCTGCGTCAGTCGGTCGATCGCTTCGCCGCCCGTTTCCGGGCCATGGAGAACATGGGTGAGCTCAGCGGTCTCCCGTTGGACGAGTTGAACCGCCGCTGGGAACTGGCCAAGGCCGAAGCTGCCGACACGGGTGACTAGTCCGCCTGTGCGGAGCCAGAATGCTCCTCCGGTGATTGGCGCCGATGCCGACGCACAGAGATATGAGCCGCCACACCATCCTCGTCATCGAAGACTCGCCGGTCGTGCAGCACCTGTTCCTGGCGACCTTCAAAGCGCTCGATGTCGATGTTGTTGTGGCCGGCGACGGCCTCTCCGGCATCGAGGCCGCTCACGTCCACCAGCCCGACATCATCACCCTCGACATCGGTTTGCCCGACGTAGACGGGTGGGAGGTGCTCACCCGTCTGCGCGCCAGTGAGGTGACGGCCGGGATCAGCGTCCTTGTCGTCACTGCTCACGCCCAGCCGACGGTGGCGGCGGCCGCCGAAGAGAGCGGTGTGGACGGCTTCATGACCAAGCCGTTCCGGCCCGCCGATCTTCGAGACCTGGTCCAGCAGCTGCTCGGCCGTGTCCCCGCCGAGCTCGCAGCCGCCGTCTGACGGACTTCCCGCCAGCTGTTCGCGAAAATCGTCACTAACTTCGCTTCCGGGCGTGCCAAACTAGGCAAGCCCTTCAGGGGTGGGCGGCGCGAGGCGCACCTGGAGGGTTGACCAACGACGTAGTGCCGGCGCGCAAGGAGACGGTGTGAGCAATACCACAATCACGGGTGTGTGGGCCCGCGAGATCCTCGACTCGCGCGCCAATCCAACGCTTGAAGCCGAAGTCACACTCGCAGACGGCAGCTTTGGACGGGCCGCAGTGCCCTCCGGAGCTTCGACGGGCTCGAAGGAGGCCATCGAGCTCCGCGACGGGGGCGACCGGTACCTCGGCAAGGGTGTCAGCCTGGCGGTCAACAACGTCATCGAGGCGATGGGTCCCGAGCTGGTCGGCATGGATGCCACCGACCAGGAAGCCCTCGACCAGAAGATGCTCGACCTCGACGCCACCCCCAACAAGGCCACCATGGGCGCCAATGCCATTCTCGGTGTATCGATGGCGAATGCCCGGGCCGCGTCGGCCTCGCTGGGGATACCGCTGTTCAAGTACCTGGGCGGACCATCCGGCCGGGTGCTGCCGGTACCGCTGCTGAACGTCCTCAACGGCGGCGCCCACGCCGCCAACTCGGTGGACATCCAGGAATTCATGCTCGTCCCTGCCGGCGCCCCCACCTTCTCCGAGGCCCTGCGGTGGGGCGTCGAGATCTACCACAACCTCAAGCGGGTCCTCAGCGACCGCGGCCTGGCCACCAACGTGGGCGACGAGGGCGGTTTCGCTCCCAATCTGGCGACCAACCGCGAGGCGCTTGAGCTTCTCACCCAGGCCATCGAGCAGGCCGGGTACACACCGGGGGAAGATGTATCCCTGGCGCTCGACGTCGCCGCCAACGAACTGTTCTCGGACGGGTCGTACACGCTGGAGGGCGAAGGCCGGACACTGTCGACCGAAGAGATGGTGGGCTATCTCGGCGAACTGGTCGATGCCTTCCCGCTCGTCTCAATCGAAGATGGGCTCGACGAGGGTGACTGGGACGGCTGGAAGCTCTTCACCGAGCGGTACGGCTCGCGACTCCAGATCGTGGGTGACGACCTGTTCGTCACCAACGAGGAGATCCTTCAGCGCGGCATCGATGAAGGCGCCGCCAACGCCATCCTCGTCAAGGTCAACCAGATCGGCTCGCTGTCGGAAACCCTGCACACCATGGCGACCGCCAATTCGGCCGGCTACAACCGGGTCGTCAGCCATCGCTCCGGGGAGACCGAAGACTCGTTCATCAGCCACCTCGCCGTCGGCACCAACGCCGGCCAGATCAAAACCGGCGCCCCCGCCCGGAGTGATCGGGCCGCCAAGTACAACCAGTTGCTTCGGATCGAGGAGCGCCTCGGCGACCAGGCCCGCTACGCCGGCTGGGACGTGTATCGGTGACCAAGCGCCGGATCCCCGTCCTGGCCACCACCCTGGTCTTCTTCCTGGCGGTGATGCTGGTGGGCCTGGTGCCGTTCCGGCAGATTCTCAACCAGCGTGAGGCAGTTGCCACTGCCGAGGATCGGCTCACCACGCTCACCGAGGTGAATGGGCGTCTGGAGACGGAAATCGCCGCGCTCAACACACCCGTCGAGATCGAGCGCCGGGCCCGGGAGGATTTCGGCCTGGTTCGCCCCGGGGAAATCGGCTACATCGTGGTGCCGACCGAGCCCGTTGAGTCAGAGCCGGATGTGGTACTGGAGCCACCTCGCAGCTGGTTCGATTCGCTGGTCGATTTCTTCACCGGCCGCGACGGCGAGTGACCGATCAGGCCGTCGTCGCCGTCCAGATCGGGCGCCGGCTGCGGGCTGAGGTGGTGGCCGCCACCCGCTGCCATCTCAACTTGCCGGTGGTCGTGCGGGTTCCGCCGGTGCTCGACGATGGCACCCCGTTTCCGACCCGCTGGTGGCTGTCGTGCCCGCTGGCGACCCGGCGAGTGGCCCGGCTCGAATCCGCCGGGGGCGTGCGCCGTCTCGAGTCATACCTCGCATCGCAGCCCGAGCTGGCCGCCCGCCTGGCCGACGCCCACGATCGCTACGCAGCCGAGCGGAGCGCGGCGCTGCCGGAAGGGGCGGATCCGATTCCAACCGGTGGCGTCGGCGGGATTGGCGGAGCCGGCTTGAAGTGCCTCCATGCCCACTACGCCGACACGGCCGCCGGCCACGACAATCCGGTTGGGGCACTGGTTCGCCCCTACGTCGAACCGCTCGATTGCGCAGTCCCGTGTGTCATCTCGGAGGACGACGCGGCGATTCCCAACCCGGACTGGCGGGAGCGGTCATGATCGTCGGCGCGGTCGACATCGGCACCAATTCCATGCGGCTGCTAGTCGCCGACGTCGACGACGGGCGGGTGGCCTGGCTGGATCGCCGTACCACGGTCACCGGCCTCGGCAAGGGAGTGGATGCCACAGGCCGGCTTTCTACTGAGGCCATGGAGCGGACGGTGGCGGTGCTGGGCGGATACGGCGAGGTGTTGGATGCGGCCGGAGTTGCCTCCCGCCGGGCCATCGCCACGTCGGCGACCAGGGATGCCGAGAACCGGGAGGTGTTTCTCGACGCCGCCGGCGACGCTTTGGGAGTTCGGCCGGACGTCATCTCGGGCGACGAGGAAGCTGCCCTCGCCTTCGCCGGGGCAACTCGCGACGTGGTGGGAGAACCGCCCTATCTCGTGATCGACATCGGGGGCGGCTCCACCGAGTTCGTGTACGGCACCGGCGCGCCCGAGTACCGCACCAGCATCGACATCGGATCGGTTCGCCTCACCGACCGCCTGTTGCCGGATCGGCCTGCTCCGGCCGACCAGCTTGCCGGCGCCCAGGACCACACCGCCGAGCTGCTGCGGTCGGTCGACCTTCCCGGCACCCCCGGACTGGTCATCGGCGTCGCCGGAACGTTCACCTCGGTCTCAGCGATCAGCCAGGACCTGCCGGCCTACGACCCGGGCCGGGTGCACGGCAGCCAGTTGACGGCGACCCGCCTGGCCGAGCTGACGCTCTACCTCTCGTTGCTGTCGGTCGAAGAGACCGCAGCCATCCCGAGCCTCGACCCGGCGAGAGCGCCGGTCATCCTGGCTGGTGCGCTCATAGCCGAACAGGCCGTTCGGAAAGCCGGCGCGACCGAAGTCATGGTGTCCGAGCACGATTCGCTCGACGGGCTGGCGCTGCAGGTGGCGGGCCAGTAGGCCTCAACTTCCGGCGCCATGTGTCGAAGAGATGACATGGCCAAGAACAAGGTGGTGCTCGTCATCGACGATGTCGAGAGCCTCCTGCAATTCATCCGCGGCTCACTAGCGGGCTATCCCGTAGATATCGTCACGGCCGTCGACGGACGCTCCGGGCTGACGCTCGCCCAAGAGCTCCGACCCGATGTGGTGCTGCTCGACCTCGCCTTGCCGGTCATGACCGGATGGGAGGTCCTCGAGGCGATGAAGGACGATCCCGCCACCGCCGACGTCCCGATTGTGGTGGTTACCGCCCATGGTGACTCGACGGCCGCCGCCCGGGCGCGTGACCTCGGAGCAGCCGGCTTCATGCCCAAGCCGTTCCGGCCGACCGAGCTGCGCCGCATCATCTCGCGCTACCTCGCCGAGGACGACGCGATCGCGGTCTGATCGGCTGGCCGCTGCGGCGAAAGAAACCTGCCGATCAGGTCAATAACTACGGGCCTTCTGCCGATACCTCAAGGGCAACTATTTCTATCAGGGATCGCCTGAAGACACGATGAACCACCCGAAGACCTCACAGACGCGTTCGGTCGGCAATGCCGGCCGGTTTCGCTGGGACCGCAGCCTCGGTCTCACGGTCTTCACCGGCATGGCGATGCTGCTCGTCCTGGGGTTGGTGTTCTCGGTGGCCTACGGGAGCCAGCGCATAACCAGCAACGCCAGCGCCCTGCACGACGCCGATGAGGGGCTACGGGCCGCCACCATTGTGCGGGCCC
>JABDLU010000083.1 GCA_013002865.1 Acidimicrobiia bacterium | reverse complement strand
GTTGCTCCGCAACTGCAGGGACTTGAAGAGTTCCTAGCGAGTTTGGGAGCCCTTCGGGCTCCTAAGGCTCCGCCGAACTCGAGGGAGGCACGTCTCGGCGCTCTAGCTTGGCAGTTGCTTCGCAACTGCTGCCGTGTTCGAGTTCCTAGCGGCGGTGCTCCGCAACTGCAGGCAGGGCTCGAGTTCCTAGCGAGTTTGGGAGCCCTTCGGGCTCCTAGGGCTCCGCCAAACTCGAAGTGGTCAAAGGCCAGAGGCGCTCTAGCGTCGCAGTTGCTCCGCAACTGCAGGAGGGTTCTTGTCAGTCCCCCGGCCCGCAGGCTGGGGGAAGGTACCGCCGAGCAAAGCTCGGGGGTAGGGGGTTCCTCATGTCAGTCCCCCGGCCCCCGACGCCAGTCAGAAACGGATCTACAGGTCCCGCGGTGGGCGCCAACCCCCTACCCCCGCCCTTCCGGGCGGCGGTACCTTCCCCCATGCTCGCTTCGCTCCCACGGGGGACTGACAAGAACCCCCTCACTCGCCGCGACCCGACGGGGGAGCTTCGAGGGCGGTCCGGATGGTGGCGAGGACGTCCTCGAGGTGGAAGGCGATGTCGCGATTCCAGAAACGCAATACCCGGTAGCCCTGGCGGCTGAGGTACTCGTCGCGTCGCACGTCGTGCTCCGAGCGCTCGTGGGGCGCACCGTCGGCCTCAACAACGAGGTGCCTCTCACGACAGACGAAGTCGGCGATGAACGGGCCGATCGGGTCCTGGCGGTGGAACCGAACACCGAGCTTGCGGCCCCGTAGCTGCTGCCAGAGTGACAGCTCAGCCGCCGTCATGTCCTTTCGGAGCGACCGGGCCCGTTCTCGCGTGAGTCGTTTCCGCGCCGGTGTAGCCATGGACCCGAGCATGAGCGCACGCACGGCGATTGTGAAGGGCTTGACAAAGCTCGCGCTGCTCCGTCAGTCCCCCGGCCCGCAGGGCTGGGGGAAGGTACCGCCGAGCAAAGCTCGGGGGTAGGGGGTTCCTCAGCCAAGAAGCTCGCCTCGCTCTTGTCAGTCCCCCGGCCCGCAGGGCTGGGGGAAGGTACCGCCGAGCAAAGCTCGGAGGTAAGGGGTTCCTCAGGCCAGTCCCCCGGCCCCAGCAACCGACGGCAATTCAGAGCTCTCGTGGTGGGCACCAACCCCCTACCCCCGCCCTTCCGGGCGGCGGTACCTTCCCCCATGCTCGCTTCGCTCGCACGGGGGACTGACAGGAACCACCATGCTCGCTCCACGGGCGACCGGCGAATACGTCGAGTAGGTTTTTCGGCGGAGGGAGGCGGACGATGCGAGGACTGTTCCACTCGGCGTTTTTGCGACGGGTGCTGTGGCATGTTCGTCGCGTCTCCAAGCAGCTCGATCGGCGGTTCTTCCTTTCGCTGCTGGCCGGTCTGGTCGTCGTGGTCACGCTGGCCGCCGCCGCCATCACGCTGATCGAGAAGGACATCACCGTCCGGGCGTTCGGCGAGTCGTTCTACTGGGGGATCACCACGGTGCTCGGGCAGGGAGATTCCTCGTTTGTGACCAGCCCGGGCGGGTGGGCAGTCAGCTGGCTGCTGGCCCTGTTCGGCATCGGGATCTTCGCCACCATCACCGGCGCACTCGTCGGATTCGTCATCGATTTCTTGTTGAAGGAGGGCCAGGGCATGGGCGCAGCAGGCTACAAAGGGCACATCGTGGTGTGCGGGTGGAACTCCACCGCTCGCGAGCTGATCGACGAGCTCGGGTCGGACGAATACCGGGCCGACGTCGTAGTCGTGCATGATGCCGAGAAGAACCCGGCCGGCAACGATGCCTATTTCGTCAACGGCGACGCCACCAAGGCCGAAGACCTCCGGCGGGCGGGTATTGAGGAGGCTTCCGCCGCCATCGTGTGCCCATCCGATGCCTCAGACGAAGCCGACATGCGGTCGATTCTCACCGTGCTCGCCATCGAGGACCTCGCTCCCGAGGTGCGGACGGTGGTGGAAGTCAACAACCCGCGCCACGTCGCCCACTTCCGCCGGGCCCACGTCGACGAGGTGCTGGTCAGCTCCCGGCTCGCCGCTCATCTGCTGGCCCGCACCGCCATGTACCCGGGACTGTCTGGCGTGGTGTCGGACATGGTCGCCGGGGGCGAGGGATCCGAGTTGTACCGGGTGGACCTCCCCGACGACTATCTCGGGGTCTCGATCGACGAGTTGTCGGCGCGGATGCGCCGCGAGCATCAGGCGACGGTGCTCGCCGTCACTCGCAACGGCTCATCCTTCATCAATCCGCCGACCGACTTCCGGCTGGAGGCAGGCGACGACGCCGTGGTCATTGCCGAGTCGCTCGGCACACTGCAGCCGCTGCAGACCTCGAAGCCGAGCCGGGAGGAGCTGGTGATCGATCTGGCGGAGCGCCACCCGGCGTCGCAGCCGGGCTCCAACCCCTAGGGTCGGCGGACGGCCCGCCGCGCCCGCAACGCCGTCGGCACGATCAGCAGCCGATACGGCCACCGCAGCACCCGGCCGGGGATCCGCCCGTGCCGCTCCTCGAAGCCCACCCGCCCCCGCGGATGCTGCATCGAACCACCCGAGGCGCGCGGACGGGATCGATGCACGGTGATGGCCGCCAGGTGCTTGACGCTCTTGTACCCGTAGTGGGCGGGAGCCACCAGTCGCCACGGCGCTCCATGGATGGGCTGGAGCGGATGATCGCCCAGCCGATCGGCCAGGAGCACGTCATCGGCCAGCGCGTCCTCGAGCGGCAAGGCGGCCGAATAGCGGTCCGAGGCAATGGCACGGAGGTGGGTGGCGGCGTCGGAGGGCCGGGCGCCGGGCACGATGAGCCGATCCCACACGTCCCGGAGCCGCCAGCCACTCCACTCCAGTCCGGGCACGCTCCAGGTGCTCACACAGTGGAAGTCTGCCTGCACGGTCACCCGCTCCAGCGCGCTCAGCCCGTCGGCGTCGATGGTGAGCCGCTCGGCAACGTCGCCGGTGACGGTCACCGTCGGATGCAGCGGTACGGGCGGCGGGGCCAGACCCGGCCGCATGCCGAATCGGGGCATCGCCGCCGCGATGCGTTGACCGGGCGGCAACCGGCCGGGGTCCCCCCGACGCGGCCAGACCTCGCGCCACCCGTAGTCGGCGGTGACCTTCGGCACCATGCGCCGAGCCTACGACAACGGCATCGGGGGCCGGTATCGTTTGGGCATGAAAAAGGAGAGCCCGTTCTGGATCATCCCGGCCGGCCTGGCGCTGCTGATCCCGATCATCGCCGTCCTATCGGACGCGCCGACTGCCCTGTCCGTGCTGGTTGGTGCGTCATTGCTGGCCGGAGTGATCGTCGGCGGGGGATGGTTTCTCATGCAGGAGCGGCACACACTCCGCATGCGTGAAATCGAAGCAGAGGCCCACCTGCGCCGCGCCGAGCATGATCAGCTGAGTACCGCCGAACGGCTCCTCGACAAGGACACCGGGGCCGAGCAGCTCCGGCGCGAGATCCGGGACACGCAGACCAACTAGGCCGCCCGGCTGATTCGCAGCCGGCCGAGCAGCCCGGCACCGGTCCCCAGCAGGGCCAGCGGCACAACGGCGAGACCCAGGAACCCATCGGGTCGGTAGAAGCCTTCGAAGGCGAGCAGGCCAAGACCGACCGCAGCGAGCACCGATCCGGCCACGGCCGCGGCCGCTCCGCTACCGACCGGAGGCGCCGGCGTGGTGCGTTCGATGCCCGCGAACAGGCGGACGAAGGGAGCCGTCATCGCGGCCAGGATCAGGATCCAGAACGGGCGGGAGAGCCACCACCCGGCGGTCAGCGCCTCGCCCCGCAGGCCGAGCCCGCTCACCTGGGCTCCCAGCACACCGAACGCCATCGCCGGCAGGTGCCACAGATACACGGTCATCGCCATGCTGTTGGCGGCGATCACCCACCCCCAGATCCGACCATCCTCCAGCCGGGAGCGCATGTGCCGCTCCGCGGCCAGGATGATCCCCAGTTGGAAGAGGGCGACGGCCATCAGCATGATGGTGGGCGGCTGGGTGTTGCCGAACTCCTCGCCGGGAATCCCCAGCAGGCTTCGGGAATACAGGCCGGCCTGCGAGAGGACCACGAGCGCGCCCAAACCGACGCTGCCCAGGAGGGCGCCGGTTCGGAAGCCGGAGATGCGCCGCTCCCGCCAGAAGAACCCGAGCTGGTGGACGGCCAGCCACACGAAGACGTAGTTGACGTACCCGATTCCGGTCATCCCGTGATCGCGCACCAGCACATCGATACCGGCGGCGATGGCGATGAGGCCGACGGGGACGAGTGCCCCGAAGCGGCGATGGAGGGCCACCATGAGCGGGAGGGCGGGGATGACCAGCAGGTACACGGCGAGGAACCACACCGGCACCGCCACCAGGGTCAGCCCCACTTCCAGTGTCTCCGGATCGAGGCGAACGAGGTGGGCAAAGACCACCGTCAACGCCGTCCAGACGATGGCAAAGGCAACCGTCGGCCGGAGCAGGCGGGCCATGCGTCCCCGCAGCCAGGTCCCGTACGCGACGCCCTTCCCCCGAGCGGACTCCCACGACGCCAGGTTCGAGAACCCGCCGACGATGAAGAAAATCGGCATCACCTGCAGGCCCCAGGTCAGGTATTGCAGCCAGGGGACGAGCGCGAGGAGGTTGTCTCCCGTCACGCTGCCATCGCCTTCGATCGTGATCACGGCCATCAGCCAGTGGCCGACGACCACCACGAGGATGGAGAACACCCGCAGCAGATCGACGTAGCGATTGCGGTCGGCGGGCGTACGGGCAACGAGTTCCTGGACGTGTTGTGCGTTGTTCATGAATCCATCATCGAACAGGCGAGGAAAACGCACTATCGGGGGAAACCCCGGTTGAACCCTCAGGGACCCCGGGGCCGGCGCTCACCGTGACCTCAGCCGCGAATTCGCGCTCATCGGCACGGACACGAGGACTCATGTACGCCGCACGAGTCCGTTCGTTCCCCGGCCGCCCCGGCCCTAGGGAACGTACTGCTCGTCGAGACGGACGATCCGGGCGTCCTCGATCGTTACCCACCAGGGATCCAACCGCAGGTTGGCCAGCACGTCGTCGGCGTCGTCGCCCATGATCTGCACCAACTCTGCGTATGGAATGGGCACCCCAGAGGTGTCTGGAGCCGTCTCGGCGTTGTACCAGACCGATGTGACGACGACGTCCGGGGATACCGTGAATGTCCAGATCTCGTCCGACCGGTTGCGGATGTAGTAGTCGTTTGGGACCGGAACCTCGGTCTCTCCGTCATCCCGGGCGGCACGGTTGGCGTCCTCGCCGCTGAACCACACACCCAGATCGAACGCGAGGGAGTCGACGGAAACAGTCTCAGGCAGGAGACGCCCGATGTAGACGCCGTCCGTAAGCGAAGTGACCTCGTCCGAGCCGAGCGGCTCTGCCATGAGCACCCGGTACTGGACCGCTAGCTCAATGCCATCCCACGCGGAGTCGAGATCAATGAAGGCCGCATACGTGGCTGACGAGGTGAAACGGGCCGCGCACTGCGTACACGCCAGATCAAGCATTGTGAAGGTCTCCTCAGGGAGCGCCGGCTCGTACGGTCCACGCGAGGTCAGGCTGCGCTGCCCATCGAAGTCGTGGATCCGGGCATAAGGCTCGTAGAACGTCCCCGCCGGCGAATCGAAGATGGTGTCGAGCCCCCGTCGCACGATGAGCCTGGCCTCCCGGACGATCCTGACCGGCTGACCCTCGGCGTCGAGTTCGGTTTCCGGCCCTTCGATGACCGCTTCCAAACCATTGGCGGCCAGCCACCGAACGTTGCCGGTCTCGTGGTATCCGACCTCTCCCCCGGCCGGCTCGGCGACCGACTCGCCGGTCGTGAGATCGAAGAAGGAGGCTTCGAAATACCCCAGCCGCACTACCGGACCCGTGTTTGTCTCAATCACCTCGACGATTTCGGAGGCGGCCTCCGGCACCGCCAGCATCGGCTGTGGCGCGTCGAGCGGAAGCCACCACACGCCCGCGACGTCGAGCCAGACGAAGCCGCCGGCTCCGTCGCGGGCGAGGTTGTCTCCTCCCAGGATCGGGTCTGTTTCCCACACGAAGTCACCGGTGTCGGTCCAGATGCCATCGATCCCGTGGGTCAGCCAGCGGGCCGCACGGATCGCTTCCCAGTCGACCGCTCCAGCGGGAATGGATGGTGACGTGGTCGATGTCGTCGAGCCGGTTGCGTCGGGCTGCGTGGTGGTGGTTGCGAGAGGGGGAACCGTAGTGGTCGTGGCGTCTCCAGTACCACAGGCCGACAGGATCACGGCACCTGCCGCGAGAAGAACGGAGAGGGTATGACGGGTGCTCAGAGCAGGACTCCTTTTGGATCCCGATGGTGACGAGGAGTCGGAAAGCTCCGCCGCCCGTCGGGGCGGTCTCGCATTAGACGTCCCCGGCGTGCGATCCGTTCCGCACCCGAACCGGTTCCTTGGTCACACCCGGGCACCCACTTCGGCTGCCAGGCGCGCCGCCCGGTCGTTCGACCAGCCGACCACGATCCCGAACCCGACGACGAGCACGATGCCGATCCAGCCCCGACCCCCCGGGTTCTCATCGAGGAGAATCCAGGCCGCAACGACTGCGGCGATCGGCTCCATGTACATCATCGAGCTCAGGGTGCTGATCGGCACCCGGTGCATGGTGGCGAGGTAGATGATCCCGGAGACGCCGGTCAACCCGAGGCCCAGGAAGAGAACAAGGCCGAGGTCTCCGTCGATATCGGGCACGGCCGAGATCGCCCATGGCAGCGTCACGACAGACGCGATCACTCCCTGCCAGGCCCCGAACCGGATGGCCCCCAGGTCGGCGGCACCCGGCTTGACGGTCAGGATCATGGCGGCCAGCAACCCTCCCGATGCCAGTGCCCACAGCACCCCTTCCGCGGTGGCGCCGTTCGACGGGTCGACGGCGATGGCGGCACCAACGAATCCGCCCGCGACGGCGAGGCCGGTACCGAGCGCCAGCGGTTCGCCCAGCACCCGGGTGGCCGCGATCGACATCGCCGGAGCTGCCACGAACACCAGCACGAGCGCCACCAAAACTCGAGTTGTCTCGATCGCCTGAAAGAACGTGAACCAGTGCACCGGCAGCAGGAGCCCGGCCACCACGATCGAGCGTCGAGAGGTCTCAGGGAACCGCAGCCCGCCCAGCGCGGCCAGGAGGAGCAATTGGAGCCCGGTCGCCAGCCAGATCCGGCTGGCGGCCAGCTGTCCGCTCGACAGGCCGACCTCGCGCACGATCACGGGTATCACCCCCCACGAGGCCGCCAGGCCGGCGAGCACGAGTGGGGGCCAGAGGCGGTCGAACACCGCAGAAGCCTATCGGTGGAGAACCTGCTCAAGGCGCCCGGACCGGGTGCCGAAATCTATAGGTGATTCGATCAACGACGGTCCATACTCCACTCGTGGAGTGACTCCCTTCCTTGGACTCCTCCTCAGCTCGTTGATCGAATCACAGAGAGGGTCCCGCCTCAGGGCGGGGCCCTTTCGCGTCTCAGGGCTCGAGCGAGGAGAGATAGGTCTCCCG
>JABDLU010000052.1 GCA_013002865.1 Acidimicrobiia bacterium | reverse complement strand
ACGGTCGGCCGCCATCCGATAGTCGCAGCACCCCACGGCGCCAGCGCGCCGGAGAGGAAGCTGCCGACCTGGGGGCCGGTCTGCTTGAGGCCGGTCACCATCCCGCGTCGGCCGGGCTCGAGCTGCTGAGCAATCAGCTTATTGGTCGCAGGATTGCCGGCGGCCCCGGCCACCGCTGCCACGGCCGCTCCGGCGAACATCGCTCCAAACACCGGCGCACCGGCGAATAGCACCGCAGCACCGGCCGAGCCGGCCAACACGACCAGAACTCCGTTGCGGCCGCCGATGCGGTCCGTCACGCGCCCCGCAAACGGCGAGCCGGCGGCGGCCACCGCACCGCCGGCCAGCCCGAGCAGCCCGAACTGGGTCCGCGTTATGTCGAATTCCTCGATCAGCGCCGACGCCAGCACCGGCAGGGTGACGGTGAACGCCGTAGCCGCCACCATGACCCACATCAGGAGCAGGGCAGTGGCAAGCGGGTGGGTACGGTGAGCCGGCGCAGTCACCCCGGGAGGCTAGGGCCTGAAGGTCTGGCCGGCTCCGGCCGATAAGCAGAGCATGAGACGCACACTGAAGGTGCTCGGCCTCGTCGGGGTCGCCACCGCCACCGGCGTTGCGGCCGCCCGCCGCAGCTGGCGCAGCGTCCATCGCGAGGGTCTCGAGCCTCCAACCGAGCTCAACACCGTCTCAATTGAGCTGCGCCAGGCGCTCCACCGGTTCGAGGAGCGCTTCGGGGCCTGAGGCGCCTACGCTCGAACCATGTTGCCCGAGCCCCGGACCGGGGCGTTCATCGCCGCAGGCATCCTGGTCGGGGTGGCCCTTCTCATCGGTGCCGGCGGTTGGCCGGGCACACCGCCATCGCCCGGCCCGCACCCCGATTGTGAGCTGATCGGCGGTGGGCTGATCGCCCAACCGGCCGCAGCCTGGTCCAGTCTGGTGTTCCTGGGAGTCGGGGTCTGGATCGTCGGTGACCGCCGCTTTGATGCCGGTTTGTTCGCCGCCGGATTCGCCGCCGTCGGGCTCGGCAGCTTCCTGGGTCACGCGGCAGGGACCGAATGGAGCCGCCAGCTCGACTCGCTGGCGATCAAGGCGCTGTTGCTCGTTTTCGTGGGCACTGCGGCCGCCCGGTTCTTCGGCTGGACGACGGCGCGGACCGCCTGGACCATCCTGGTCGCGGCCGCGGGAACCGTGGCCCTCCAGCTGTCCTGGGAGCCGCTGGCCGAGCCGCTCTTCGTGCTGCTGGCGGTGGCAGCGACGCTGGCAGTTCTCCGCACCGTGCCGCTCGTTCGGCTGGCTCCCGGCCTGGTGCTGCTGGCGGTCGGGGCGGCTGTGTGGTGGCTGGGCCGGGACGGCGGGCCGCTGTGCGATGCCGACGCCATCCTTCCGTTGCATGCCGTGTGGCATATCCTCGCGGCAGGTGGATTAGCCGCCGTGTATCGAGCAAGCAGGTCAACATGAGTGTCGACGCCGTCGTCGTAGGAGCTGGGCCGAACGGCCTCACCGCCGCAATCACGCTGGCCGCAGCCGGTCGCTCGGTCGTGGTACTCGAACAGGCCGACGAGGTGGGAGGCGCCGCCCGCACCGCGGAGCTGACGCTGCCGGGGTTTGCGCACGACATCGGCGCCGCCGTCATGCCGCTCGGCTTCGCCTCCCCGGCGTGGCGCGACCTGCCCCTCGGCGAACACGGGCTGGAGTGGATTGCCCCGGAGGTGGAGTTCGGTCATCCGCTCGACGGCGGCCGGGCCGCCATCGCCTACCGGGACGTAGAACGCACCGCCACCGGGCTCGGAGCCGACGCCGATCGATACCGGCGCATGGCCGGCCGCATGGCGGTCGACTGGGCACGCCTCGAGCCGGCCGTGCTCGGCCCGTTGTTGAGCATCCCTCGCCATCCGGTGGCCCTGGCCCGCTTCGGGATGAAGGCGCTCTTGCCGGCGACGACGTTCCTGCGCGGTGCCGAAGACGACCTGTACCCGGCGCTGTTCGCCGGGTGTGCGGCGCATGCCATCCTGCCGCTCACCCGCCCAATGACCACCTCCTTCGGTCTGCTGTTCGTCGCCCTCGCCCACACCACGGGGTGGCGCTATCCCCGGGGCGGCGCCGGCACATTGAGCAGGGCGCTGGCCGGTTACTTGCGCAGCGTCGGCGGAGAGATCCGGCTGTCCCACGAGGTGCGGACGTGGAGCGATCTTCCCGACCACCGGGTCGCCATATTCACGACCGGCCCGCCCGCCCTGGCGGCCATCGCCGGGGACCGGCTCCCCGACCGGCTAATGCGCACGTTCACGCGCTG
Source organism: Acidimicrobiia bacterium (assembly GCA_013002865.1). GTDB lineage: Bacteria > Actinomycetota > Acidimicrobiia > Spongiisociales > SHLN01 > SHLN01. The sequence continues at coordinate 8,965 of JABDLU010000052.1, read as the reverse complement.
GTCGTACGGGCCGGGGGCGTTCAAGGTCGACTATGCCCTCGACGGTCCCATCCCCTGGGCCGATCCCCGGCTGGAAGTGGCCGGAACGGTGCATGTCGGGGGCACCCTGGCCGAGGTGACCGCCGCCGAGCAGCAGGTCGCCGATGGGTCCCATCCGGAGCAGCCGTTTGTGCTGGTGGCCCAGCCGACTGCCGGCGACCCGTCCCGGGCGCCGGAGGGCAAGCACATCGCCTGGGCGTATTGCCACGTCCCAAACGGCTCGACCGTCGATATGACCGGGCCGATCGAGGCCCAACTGGAGCGGTTTGCCCCCGGCTTCCGGGACCGCGTCCTGGCCAAGGCCACCACCTCACCCGCCGGCCTGGAAGCGACCAATCCCAACCTGGTGGGAGGCGATGTCGGAGGCGGCTCCCACGGCGGGCTGCAGCTGATCTTGCGCCCCTCGCTGTCGCTCGATCCCTATCGCATCACCGACGAGATCTACCTGGGATCGGCCTCAACGCCGCCGGGCGGTGGTGTGCACGGAATCAACGGCTACCGGGCAGCCCAATCGGCCCTGGACGGACCGCTGCGGTGAGCTGGCCGGAGCCGAACGGCCACGACGAGGAGTTCGTGCCGATGAGCCGGCGCCGGACGTTCCGGGTGGTCTCAGCGGTCGTCACGCTGCTGGTAGTGCTCGCCATGCTCGCCATCACCCTCGGGCCCTATGTCATCGACCGTCGCAGCCGGCCGGCCCGCACCACCGTCACCACCGGCCTCGAGGTCTGAGGGCCCCTCGGGCCGGGATTCGATCGGCACCTGCGTGCGCCGGCGTTTGCGGAACTGTGAGCGCTCGGTGTAGCCGGCGGCCCGGGCGGCAGCCACCACCTCATCTCGTCCCCAGGCGGCCTGATGGGGGCTGTGGCCGTCACTGGCCAGGGTGATCGGGACCCCGGCATCGTAAAAGCGGCTGAGGAGCGCCGGGGCAGGGTAGACCTCGGCGGCCGGGTTGCGGAGGCCGCCGCTGGAGACCTCGACCGCCACCCCCGAGCCGGCGGCCGCCGTGACCACCTCGTCGTAGAGATCGGTGCGCTCCCGGGGCGGCCGGTGACCGTGCTTCTTGACGACGTCGACGTGGGCGAGCGCATCGACGGCTCCCGATGCGGCCAGCTGGGCCTCGAGCGCAAAGAACTGTTCGTAGGCGCGGTCGACGCCGCGCTCGTCGAATGCGGCGACGGCGTCCTCGTGGTCGATGGCCCAGCCCCCCACCCAGTGCACCGAGCCGATGAGGAAGTCCCACGGGTACGGGGCCAGGAACTCGACGACGGCATCGATGGTCTCGGGGAAGAAGTCGACCTCGAGGCCCAGCAGCACCGGCAGCCCGCGCTCCTGGGCATCGACGATGGTCTCGACATACCGCTCCAGGTTGAGGGTGCGGTCCTCGGCGAGGAAACGCTCGGTCTGGTCGGCCAGCCAGGCGACCGGCTCCCGCTCCCAGAACCGCCCGAGCACGCCGGCGGCGTCTTCGCAGCGATACAGATGCTCGGTGAAGCCCAGCTCGTGCACCCCCCGAGCGGCGGCCGCTTCGACATAGGCCTCGATGTGGCCGGCCGGATACACCCCCGGCGGCGGGTCGAGCTCGTGGGCGCGCCCGTGGCGATGCAGATGCAGGTGATAATCGCCCACGTCAGGCGCGCAGCCGGTCGACGATGGCAGCCAGCGGTCCGGCACCGACCGCCCCCGCCACCCGATCCCACACCTCCGGCGGCACGGGGCGGCCCTCCCGCAGGTGGCCGGCGGCTGCGCCGACCGCATCCGGCAGGGTGACATACGCTCCGATCTGGTCGAGCTCGGCAGCATGGCCGGCCGCCGCCACGGCGTCGTCGAAGCGATCCTTCTCGAGCAAGGTGAGCGACCGCTCGGCGGCCGACAGGGCTTCACGCTGTTTCTGACCGTTCACGACAGGGCACCCCGGGCACGCAGGATCTCATCGAGGTGTTCGAAACGCTCCAACAGCTCCTCGTAGCGATTGCCCTCATCGATCAGCCGGTTGATCTCTTCGGGCTCCACTCCCCCGCCCACCGTCTGGGTCGCTCCCAGATGCTTGTGCGGCACCTTTTTGACCCGCTCTTTGCGGGCGGCATCGAGGCGGGCGGCCAGCCGGGCATGCTCGTCGAGCAACTCGGCCGTCGGCCGGCTCGCCTCGAAGTCGGTTTTTCGCAGCTCGGCGCGCAGCTCGTCCCGACGGGCTTCCAGGCGGGCTCGTTCGTCGCCGGTGGCGTCGGTCAGGTCCATCACGACCTGGGAGAGCTCGGCAAGCAGGATGTCGAACGAGCTCACGGCAGCTCCGCCGCTTCGATCGCCGCCACGACGGCGGCCATGAACGTGCGGCCCAGGGCACCGTCGATGATCCGATGGTCGTAGGAGAGCGAGAGCGGCAGCACCAGCCCGACTGCTGGGGCGCCATCCTCGACCACCGGCTGGGCATCGGCCCGGCCCACCGACAGGATGGCGGAGGTCCCGAAGGGGATGATGGGCGTTCCGTAACCCCCGCCGACGGCACCGATGTTGGAGAGCGTGAAGGTAGCCCCACGCATCTGCTCGGGCGTCAAGGTGCGTCCCCGCGCCGACTTGGCGAGCACGATGATGGCGTCGGCCAGCTCGTGAATCGACAGGGCATCGGCGGCTTTGATCACGGGCAGCAGGAGCCCGTCGGGAGTGTTGGTGGCGATCCCAATGTTGTATGAGCGTCGCAGCACGATGTCGCTCCCGGCCACCGCCGCATTGAACTCGGGGTGGCGGCCCAGGAGCGGCACGATGAGCGCCACCAGCAGCGCCTCGAGGGGCATCGGGCCCTCCGCTCCCGCCACCAGCTCCCTCCGGGCGCCCAGCAGCCGCTCGGCCCGGGCCGACCCAAATGTGGTGACGTGGGGGATCTCCCGCCAGGAGCGGGTGAGCCGGTCGGCGATGGCACGCCGCACCGGCGACATCGGAATCCGCTCGGCGCTGTCGCCCTCCCCGGCCGCCAGCACATCGTCGCGGGTGATGCGGCCCCCGGGACCACTCCCGGCTACGTCGGCGAGGTCGACCCCCAGCTCGGACGCCAGCTTGCGCACGGCCGGCAGAGCCTGGAGGCGATCGCCTGCCTCGGGGAGCGTGCCGACGATCGGCGCCACCGGCTTGGGCTCGGGGTCCGAAGCTGGGGACGGGGTCCATTTTTCGCCCTGGTCGCCAACCACCGCCAGGATCTCGCCGACGGCAAGGGTCTCGCCCGCCGCTGCCCCCTGGTGGAGCAGGATCCCGGCGAACGGGCTCGGGATATCGACGACCGCCTTGTCGGTCTCGACCTGGACTAACGGTGCGTCCTGCCCGACCTCCTCACCAACGTCTACGAGCCAGTCCTCCACCGTCACCTCGGTGAGGCCTTCGCCAACGTCTGGCAGGCGGAATTCGTGCGCCATCGCTATGCCTCCATCACTGCGCGGCCGGCGGCGGCTATCCGCTCGGGGCTCGGAACATAGTGGTGCTCGGCGCGCCGCAGGGGGACCACGGTGTCCCACCCCGTCACCCGGGTGACCGGCGCCAGCAACGAGTAGAGCGCCTCCTCCTGGATGGTGGCGGCCAGCTCGGCGGCGAACCCGCAGGTGCGATGCCCTTCCTGTACCAGCACCACCCGCCCGGTCCGGTTAGCGGAATCGAGGAGTGTGTCGTAGTCGAGCGGGACCAGCGTGCGCAGGTCGAGCACCTCAGCCTCGATTCCGGCAACGGCCAGATCGTCGGCCGCGTCCATCGTGTCCGGGACCATCGCCCCGTAGGCAACCAGCGTCAGGTCGGTACCCGACCGCCGGACCGCCGCCTCCCCGAACGCCACCGGCCGGGGCGGATCGGCCACCTCACCCCGCACCCGCCGGTACGACCGGATCGGTTCCAGGAATATCACTGGATCGGGGTCGGCGATGGCGGTGAGCAGGAGCCCGGCGGCGTCGGCGGGGGTGGACGGCACCACGACCTTGACGCCGGGGGTATGGGCGAAGATCGCTTCGGTTGACTCGCTGTGGTGCTCGGCGGCACCGATCCCGGCGCCGTAGGGGATGCGGATGACCAGCGGGGCGGTGAACCGATGCTGGGAACGGGTCCGGATCCGCGAGATATGGCTGACGATCTGGTCGTAGGCCGGGTAGGCGAACCCGAGGAACTGGATCTCGGCGACCGGCCGGAGCCCGGCGACGGCCATGCCGAAGGCGGCCCCGGCGATGCCGGACTCTGCCACCGGCGTATCGATCACCCGATCGGGCCCGAACTCGGTCTGGAGCCCGTCGGTGATCCGGAAGACGCCGCCCGTAGTCCCGACATCCTCTCCCAGGATCAGCACATCGCGGTCACTGCGGAGGGCATGGCCGAGGGCGGCGGTGAGCGCCTGGGCCATGTTGAGCTCACTCATCGGTAGCGGCCCGGTTGCGTTGCCGCAAGAGCTGGGGGGTCGGCTCGGCAAACACCGCGTCGAATACCGCCGCGGCGCCGAGCGGCTCCAGCTGCTCGGCTGCGGTGATGGCGGCATCCACGTCGGCGGCGGCGGCCTGCTCCAGCTCGTCCTGCCAGGCGGGCGACCATTCGCCGTTGGCCTCCAGGTACCGGCGCACCCGGTCGAGCGGGTCCCGGGCCCGCCATTCCTCCTCTTCGGCCGCCGGGCGGTATCGGCCGGGATCGTCGGCCGTGGTGTGGGGGGAAAGCCGGTAGGTGACGGCCTCGATGAACGTCGGTCCTCCGCCGGCCCGGGCGTCGGCGACGGCAGCCGCCACCGCGTCGTAGACCGCGAAGAGATCGTTGCCGTCCACCTGCCGGCCCGGCATGCCATAGCCATCGGCTTTGGCGGCCAGCGTCTCGGCTGCAGTTTGCCGGTGGCGGGGTGTCGATATGGCGTAGTGGTTGTTCTGGCACAGGAAGATCACCGGCACCCCGAATACGCCGGCGAAGTTCATCGCTTCGTGGAAATCGCCCTCCGACGTAGCCCCATCGCCGAACATCGTCAGCGCGACCCGGTCGGTGCCCCGGTACTGCTCGGCCCAGGCCAGGCCGACGGCGTGGATCATGTGGGCACCGACGGTGATCGACGGCGGCAGCACGTTGACGTCCGGTGGGGCGGCACCGCCTCGCTCGTCGCCGGTTCGACCCAGGAACAGATTGACCCACGGGTAGCCCTGCGCCCACATCGCACCGGCATCCCGGTAGGTGGCTACCAGCCAGTCGTCGGGCCGGAGCGGGCCGGTGGCGCCGATCTGGCAGGCCTCCTGACCGAGGAACGAGGCATAGGTCGCCAGCCGCCCCTGCTTTTGCAAGGTGGTGCCTTTGTGGTCGTAGGTGCGGGCCGCCACCATGGCGGCATAGAGCTGCCGGGTGGTAGACACGTCGAGGGGAGCCGCGGCACGCAGCGTGCCGTCCGTTTGCAGTACCTGATGCACCAGGCGAGGCTACCCGGCTCGCCCGGGGTGGAACTACCCCGTGGCGAGAACGATCGCGAAGACCAGCGCAACGATCATCGCCGCTGAGAACCCGGCCAGCAGCACGGTGCGTAGGTCCTCGTCGGGGGTGACCGAAACAGGATCGGGGAGGAAGGCGGTGACATCGCCGGCGACGAATCCCGGTCGGTTTCGAGGATCGCAGGCGTTGCTCATCTTTCCTACAACGTCAGATCCCGCAATTTCTCGCGAACCAACCTCCCGTAGCCCGGATGGGCTAGTCATTGGTCAGCAATCAGCAATCAGCAATCAGCAATCAGCAATCAGCAATCAGCGGGGATACCTCCCCCGCGAGCGCCAGCGAGTGGGGGAGGCAAGGAGGGGGGTGAAAGCGCGTTCCTGTGCTCTTGTTTGGTGCAGGCGTCGGGCGACGGGCGTCGCCCTCAGTGTCGGACGGCCCAGGTTTGGGGGCGGGTGATGTCGGCGATGCCGGAACCGGCGATGAGGGCGACCAGCACGGCTTCCTGCTCGGAGAGGTCGGGGGCGGCTTTGCCTCTCCGGCCACTGAACGCGGCCAACGGAGTGCCATCGGAGGTTTCCAGGTGGGGTGTGGGACGCCGGGCACCGCGACTGACCAGGACGTAGTCGGTCCCCTCGTAGTGAACCTCCAGGGAGTGCCGACCCGGCTCCAGAGATCCCCACGGCAGATATCGCAGCACGACCTTGCTCTCCTCGATCAACCCGAGAACCTCCCCCAACGGCCCCGGTGCGGCGGGCCCAAACTCGAGAAGGCCGCGCACGCCGGTCGGCCCGACGACCCGGGTGCGGGACCGACTCTGGTTGGCCACATAGCGGATGGTCCCAAATGGACCCACGAATTCAGTAGGACGCGGATCCGTCCGCCCCTGTTTGAGCCTGGTCGACTTCAATCAAACCTCCGACCACTCAGGGTATTCGGAAAGCGCGGAGTTGTCAGATTACGGAGGTCGCCGGTTGCCGGTCGCCGGTCGGCAATCGGCTGTCGGCTATCGGCAATCAGCAATCAGCAATCAGCAATCAGCAATCAGCGGGGATACCTCCCCCGCGAGCGCCAGCGAGTGGGGGAGGCAAGGAGGGGGGTGGGCAACCCTTCGGGTTGCTTGGCGCGTTCCAGTGCTCTTGGTTGCGTCGGGCAATCAGCAATCAGCAAACGACCAACGACTAGCTGAGTACGGACTCGATCTCGTCCGGTTGGATGAGGACCTCGCGGGCTTTTGAGCCTTCGGAGGGGCCGACGACGCCTTTGTTTTCGAGGATGTCCATGACGCGGCCGGCCCGGGCGAAGCCGATGCGCAGCTTGCGCTGCAGCATCGAGGTCGAGCCGAGCTGAGACCGGACGATGAGCTCGGTGGCCTGGCGGATGATGTCGGGGTCCTCGCCCTCGGCGTCTTCCACGGCTTTGGCCTGCTGTTCGGCGACTTCGAACATGCTGTTGTCGTACTGGGCCTTGGCTTGCTGCTTGACCCAGGCGACCACCGCGTGGACCTCGCTCTCCTCCACCCACGAGCCTTGAATCCGCTCCGGCTTGGGATCCCGGGCGGTCGCTACGAGCATGTCCCCCAGGCCGATGAGCTTCTCGGCGCCTGCCGAGTCGAGGATCACCCGGCTGTCGGCCTGGGACGCAACCGAGAACGCCAGCCGGGATGGGATGTTGGCTTTGATGACGCCGGTGATGACATCAACCGAGGGGCGCTGGGTGGCGATGACCAGGTGAATGCCGATCGCCCGGGCCATCTGCGCAATGCGGACGATGGCGTCTTCGACGATCTTGCCGGCCACCATCATGAGGTCGTTGAGCTCGTCGACGACGACAACGATGTAGGGGAACCGGTCGAACTTCTCGGGGTCGAGGGCGCCGGCGTCCCACTTCTCGTGGTAACCGACGATGTCGCGCACACCGCTATCGGCCACGAGCTCGTAGCGGCGGTCCATCTCGTCAACCGCCCAGCGGAGCGCATCGGCCGCCTTGCGGGGATTGGTGATGACCCGGGTCAGCAGGTGGGGCACTCCGTTGTATTGGCCGAGCTCTACCCGCTTCGGATCCACCATGATGAGGCGCACGTCCTCGGGGCGCGCCCGCAGAAGCAGGCTGGTCACGATCGAGTTGATGCAGGATGACTTGCCTGCGCCGGTCGCTCCGGCGATCAGGACGTGGGGCAGCTCGTTGAGGTTGAGCATGGTCGGGGTGCCGGAGATGTCCATGCCGAGGCCTACCCCGAGTGGGTTGGTGTTCTCGGTGGCCTCCTTGGAGGACAGGATGTCGCCCAGAGTCACCAGGCGACGCCGGAGGTTGGGCACCTCGACGCCGATGGCGCTCTTGCCGGGGATGGGAGCGAGGATTCGCACGTCGGGGGTGGCCAGGGCGTACCCGATGTCGGAGGCCAGGCTGGTGACCCTGGCCACTTTGACACCCGGGGCCAGCTCGATCTCATACCGGGTGACGGTGGGGCCGGGGACGATCCGGGAAAGGCGGGCATCGACGCCGTGCTGGCGAAGCGTCTCCTCGAGCTCGCGCCCGGTGCTCTCGAGCGACCGCTTGTTCTGGCCGCCACCGGTACCGAGGGTGAGCAGGTCGATGGGAGGCATCTGATACTCCCCGCCCCGGGTCGTTACCGGGACGGGAGTGGACTTCTTCGACTTGGTCCCGGGACGGGTCTTGGCCGGCGCCGACTTCGGCTTGCTGGCAGCGGGCCGGTCCTTGGCGGGCGCCGGGGCCTCGACCACTGCCGGCGGCGGTGCGGCGACGGGAACGGCGCGGCGGCGCCGGTGACGGAGTGCCCACAGGCGGGCCGCCTGAAACCGCACCCACCGCCAGGTGTCGCCAAAGGCCAGAAACACTTCTCGCACGGTGGTGCGGGTGGTCAGCATCACGCCAACCGAGATCGTGGCGAACAGGACGACGAGGGCGCCCCACAGGCCGACCAGCCGCCGGAGTGGGTAAGCGGCGAGGGAGCCGACGACCCCGCCCCGGGACTGCACCCGGTCGACCCCTTCGGCGAGGGGAATCGTCCCGGTCAGCAGATGGAACAGGGCGAGGGTGCCGAGGAACAGCACGACCAGACCGAGCGGAACATGGGATTGATCCCGGGTGGCCCGGCCAAACACGAGCGTGAGGCCCACGATGGCCATTGCGACCGGAACGAAGATCGCCCACACCCCGAAGAGGATGCGGAGCCCGGGGACAAACAGCCGACCGAAGGGACCGGCCAGGCCGAGGAACCCCAGCAGGAGCACGGCACTGGCCACGAGGAGCACGAGGCCCCACATGTCGTCGGTTTGCCGGCCGAGGCGCTCCCGGATAGCAGCCCGGAGGCGCGCCCAGCGGCCCGGTGTGTTTTTGCTTTTGGATGCCCGCTTCCGCCCGGAAGCCCCACCGCGGGTGGGTTTGCGTTGCGGCATCGCTGCTGGAGGCTAACCGCTTTCTCGATCGAGGAGCGGGAAATTCGCGCGGAGATTGGCCGGACCCGCGCGGTGAGCGCGAATCCGTTGTC
>JABDLU010000004.1 GCA_013002865.1 Acidimicrobiia bacterium | reverse complement strand
GGAAGGGGCAGGCTTCGCGGACCAGGGGCTCGGCTGGAAGAACCGGTTCGGCACCGGCATGGGCGACGACAGCATCACCAGCGGCATCGAGGGCCCGTGGACGCCCAACCCGATCCAATGGGACAATGGCTACTTCCACATGCTGTTCTCGTATGAATGGGGGCTCACCACGAGCCCGGCCGGTGCCCACCAGTGGACCCCGAAGGGAATCAGGGGCGAGGACCTGGCGCCCCGGGCCCACGACGCCTCGCAGACCCAGGTGCCGATGATGACCACCGCCGACATGGCGATGATCACCGATCCGGCCTACCGGGAGATCTCCCAGCGGTTCTACGAGAATCCCGACCAGCTAGCCGACGCTTTTGCCCGCGCCTGGTACAAGCTGCTGCACCGGGACATGGGCCCGGCGACCCGGTATCTCGGCCCGTGGGTGCCCGATGAGGAGCTGATCTGGCAGGACCCGGTCCCGGCAGTCGACCACGCGCTGATCGACGAGGCCGACATCCGGACGCTCAAAGCCCGGATCCTCGACTCCGGCCTATCAATCTCGCAGCTGGTGGCGACCGCCTGGGCGTCGGCGTCGACCTACCGCGACACCGACAAGCGGGGCGGAGCCAACGGAGCCCGCATCCGCCTCTCACCCCAGTCGGGGTGGGACATCAATGTGACGTCGGGCGTTGCGGCCGTGCTGAACACGCTGGAACAGATCCAACACGACTTCAACGAGTCGGCGACGGGCGGCAAGAAGGTGTCGCTGGCCGATCTCATCGTGCTGGGCGGGTGCGCCGGCGTCGAGGCGGCCGCCGAGCGGGCCGGCTACGACGTCACTGTTCCCTTCTCCCCCGGTCGCACCGATGCGACCCAGGAGCAGACCGACCCGGATTCGTTCGCCGTTCTCGAGCCGATTGCCGACGGATTCCGCAACTACCTGCAGAAAGGTCACGACATCCCACCGGAGCATCTGCTGGTCGACAAAGCGTTCATGCTCTCGCTCTCGACCCCGGAGATGGCGGCTCTGGTCGGCGGCATGCGGGCATTGGGGTGCACCGTCGGCGAGTCGAATCACGGCGTGCTCACCGACCGTCCGGGAACGCTCACCAACGACTTCTTCAAGAATCTGTTGGACATGGGCACGCGTTGGGAGCCGACCACGGAGTTCGAGGATGTCTTCGAGGGCCGTGATCGAGCGACCGGCGAGTTGCGGTGGACGGGAACCCGGGTCGACCTCGTGTTCGGCGCCAACTCAGAACTGCGGGCGGTCGCCGAGGTGTACGGAGCCGACGACGCCGAAGAGCTGTTCGTCGACGATTTCGTGGCAGCATGGGACAAGGTCATGAACCTGGACCGCTTCGACCTGGAGTGATCCGGGCGCAGCGGCAGACGCTCACGTCGAACTACAGGCAGCCTTTGCATCACGGGTGGGATCTGACCGTGGCCGGAGAGCGCACCCACCGTCCCGGGAGCCGGACTAACTATGACTGACGCCCTCTATGGAGCGATCGAGGCCGGCGGGACCAAGTTTCGCATCGCCGTCGGCACCTCGCCGGACCTCATCGCCGATACCACGATCCCGACCACCACGCCAGACGAGACCATCGGGGCGTCGATCGAGTTCCTCGAGCACTACGCCGGGCAGCTGAAGGCCGTTGGGATAGCGTCGTTTGGCCCACTCGACCTCGATCCGTCGTCGGCGACCTACGGCTCGATCATCCGAACCCCCAAGCCCGGGTGGACCGGCACGCCGTTTCGTGAACTCATTACCGATGCCCTGGGGGTGCCGGTCGCCATCGACGTCGACGTCGGCGGCGCTGCGATCGGAGAATGGACCTGGGGAGCGGCCCGCGGCCTCGACACGTTCATCTACATGACGGTCGGGACCGGCGTCGGAGGCGGCATCTTCGCCGGCGGGCGTATACACCATGGGATGGGCCACCCCGAGCTGGGTCACATCGCCGTCGCCCGCGAGCCCGACGACGACTTCGCAGGGCACTGCCCGTTTCACGGCGCGTGCTTTGAGGGGATGGCCGCCGGCCCCGCCATCAGCGCCCGGTGGGGAGAACGGGTCACCGACCTCGTCGACCGGCCCGAGGTATGGGATCTGGAGGCCCGCTACATTGCCCAGGCCCTCCGAACTCTGACCTACGTGGTCGCCCCCCAGCGCATCATCGTGGGCGGCGGCGTCAATCGAAACGAAGGGCTGCTCGGTCTGGTCCGGGACAAGCTATCGGACCAGCTGGCCGGGTACGGCACCAACCCGGTAGTGGACTCAGACCTCACCGACTACGTCGTCTCCCCCGAATTCGGCCAGGACGCCGGCCTCGTCGGAGCCATCGCCCTGGCGGCCGGGCTCGATCACTGACCAGCGAGATCAGCCCCGGTCGGGCCGCCGAACTATTCGCCGTGTTGGTTGGCGCTCGAGCTGGAACAAGCAAGGGCCACAGCTGGTTCTTCGGCACCGAAGGCCTAGGGCACACGAGAGGACGGCACCATGGACCCTCAGCTGCTGAGATCGGCAGCCTTCGACGCCGGTGGCGAGGGAGGCAATCCGGCGGGCGTCTGGATCGGCGATGCCCTGCCGAGCTCCGATGAGATGCAGCGCATTGCGGCCGAGGTCGGCTACTCCGAGACCGCCTTCAACGAGCGGGTCTCAGACCACCGCTGGACGACCCGCTACTACAGCCCGGAAGCCGAAGTGTCGTTCTGCGGTCACGCCACGATTGCCACCGGGGTGGCGCTGGGCGAGCGCTACGGCACCGGCCGATACGAGCTCGACACGGCCGTCGGTCCCGTGTCCGTCGATGTCTCCGCCGATGCGGTCGGGCGGCTCAAGGCAGTCCTCACCTCGGTTGAGCCACAGACCCGCCCTCTCGCCAGGTCACTGCTGGAATCGGTGCTCGGGGCGCTCAGGTGGTCACGCTCCCGACTCGATCCGACCCTCCCACCCGGGTTGGCGTACGCCGGGGCGTGGCACCTGATCTTGCCGGTGGATCGGGAGACGCTCGCCTCCCTCGACTACGAGTTCGACGCGCTGAAGGCACTAATGCTCGAGCACGATCTGACCACTATTCAGATCATCGTCCGCGAACAGCCCGCCTTGTTTCACTCCCGGAATCCGTTTCCGGTCGGCGGGGTGGTCGAAGATCCGGCCACCGGAGCCGCCGCGGCTGCGCTCGGGGCATATCTGCGCGATCGAGGCGAGGTCTCCCCTCCCGCCGACCTCGTGATACACCAGGGCTTCGACATGGGCCGTCCCAGCATCCTGGATGTGCACATTCCGACGTCGGGCGGGATCCGGGTCGGTGGAACTGCCGCCGCAATCGACGGCTATGACTGACAGGCGGTAGCGCCCCCGGAGTTCCGGAAATCCAACTGCCGCCGGTGAGCAACCCGCCTTAGAAGCTGATCGTGGCCCCGACGAACTCCACGCTGAACGCCTCGCACCACACCAATGCGGTATAGGCACCGGACGGGAGTTCGGTGTCGGGCGGCAGCTCGTAGTTCTGATCGCCGATGTTGCCCTTGAGTGGGCCAAGGTGGATCGAGCCATCCGCCAGAGATGTCTGGTCGGGCCCCGGCACGAGGTACACCTCGAGATCGGGCCCGTTTTGGATGTCGAAGTTCTCGAAACGAAGCAGCAGCGAGCC
>JABDLU010000222.1 GCA_013002865.1 Acidimicrobiia bacterium | reverse complement strand
GCGGTGGGCGGTTCATGGCCACGAAGGTGGGCCGGGACGCTTACGCGGCCCAGCTGGCCGAACAGGCCAAGGTGTTCACGCTGGTCCGCAGCGAGCTGCGGAGCGGCATCGACTGGATCCTGAAACTTGTGTCGTGGCTCATCATCCCGACGGCCGTACTGCTTGTGTACAGCCAGCTCAATGCCAGCGAGTCGCTCAAGCAGGCCCTGCAGGGCGCGGTGGCCGGCGTCGTGGCGATGGTCCCGCAAGGGCTCGTGCTGGTGACGAGCGTCGCCTTCGCGGTCGGGGTCGTTCGCCTGGGAAGACGCGACGTGCTGGTGCAGGAGCTACCGGCGTTGGAAGGTCTCGCCCGGGTCGATGTCGTGTGCCTCGACAAGACCGGGACCCTCACCTACGGGCGGCTGGCGGTCGACGGTGTTCAGGCGATCACCGGCGAGGACTACGACGCCCCACTCGGAGCGCTCGCCCAGGCCGACCCCAACCCGAACGCCACTCAGGCTGCCATCGCGGCCGCATTCGCCGCTCCCGAGGGCTGGACCGCCACCGCCACGGTGCCCTTCTCATCGGCACGCAAGTGGAGCGGTGCGACGTTCGCCGGTCGCGGGACCTATGTGCTGGGTGCTCCGGAGGTGGTGCTCGGTGGCCAGGCCTCGGAGGCGGCCCGCCGGGCCGACCTGCTCGCCCTGGAAGGGAGCCGGGTGATACTGCTGGCCCGCAGTGTCGACCCGCTGCGCGGTGATGTGCTCCCGGCCAACCTCGAGCCGGTTGCGTTCGTGCTGCTGGCCGATCAGATCAAGCCGGAGGCACCGGAGATCCTCGCCTTCTTCGCGGCCCAGGACGTTTCCATCAAGGTCATCAGCGGCGACCATCCCCGCACCGTCGGCCGGATCGCGCAGGAGGCGGGCGTGCCCGAGCGGGGCGACCCGGTCGATGCCCGCTCGCTTCCGCAGGATCCTGGTGCGCTCGCCGATGTGATGGAGTCGCGCAGCGTCTTTGGGCGGGTCACCCCGCAGCAGAAGCGGGCCATGATCGAAGCCCTCCAATCGCGCGGACACGTCGTGGCGATGACCGGCGACGGCGTCAACGACGTGCTGGCCCTCAAGAGCGCCGACATCGGCATCGCCATGGGCTCGGGCAGCGGGGCCTCTCGCTCGGTGGCCCAGCTTGTCCTGCTCGACTCGTCGTTCGCAACCGTTCCTCAGGTCGTGGCCGAGGGCAGGCGGGTCATTGCCAATATCGAACGGGTCGCCAACCTCTATCTGACCAAGACCGTCTACGCCTTCCTGCTCGCCCTCGCCATAGGCGTTGCCGGCTGGCAGTTCCCGTTCCTCCCCCGGCACCTCACGCTGATCGGGACGCTCACGATTGGAGCGCCCTCATTCTTCCTGGCGCTGGCGCCGTCGGCCCGCCGGGCTACCACCGGATTCGTCAAACGGGTGGTGCGGTTCTCGGCACCGGCCGGACTCCTCGCCGCCGCCGCCACCTTCGTCGCGTACTGGCTGGCTCGCGACCAGCCCGACGTGGCACTCGACGAAGCACGCACCACCGCCACGCTGGTCCTGGTCCTGGTGGGACTGTTCATCCTGGCGGTCATCTCCCGTCCGTTCAACCCCGCCCGGCGCAGCCTCATCCTGTCGATGGGCCTGATACTGGCGTTGGTGTTTGCCATTCCCGCCAGCCGGGTGTTCTTCGCCCTCGATTTCCCACCGATGATCGTGCTGACATCGGCCGTCGGCGTCGCGTCGATGACGGGGGCGTTGATGTTCGCCTCGCTCCGGGCCGTTGAGTGGACGGTGATGGCGCCCCAGGTCCTCCGCTCGAGACGGGTGCAGCGCTTGGAGCAGAAAGTCGAGGTCCGGCTGCAAGAAGTAGAGATGGGCATCGAGACCTGGCTGCAACGCACCTGGCGGTCGATTCGCGCCATCTTCAGCGGCAAAGACGATTTGGAGGAGTAGGGGAATAGTCGCTAGTCCCTTGTCGCTAGTCCCTAGGTTCCCGTCCCCCGAACAGGTTGCCTGTTTCAAGTTCCAAGTTCCAGGCCAGAGTGCGTTACCTCCCCCGCCGAAGGTGGGGTAGGCCAGGAGGGGAGTGAGAGCGCGTGCCTGTGCTCTCGTTTGGGTCGTGCTCACCCCTACGGCAACCCACCAACCCAACATGGTCCCGGGCATCTCACGCGACGCAGGCGTTTCTGGTACCTCCCCCGCCGAAGGTGGGGGAGGCCAGGAGGGGGGTGAGAGCGCGTTCCTGTGCTCCTGATTGGAGTTGCCCGTTCCAAGTTGCAGGTTCCAAGTTCCAGGTCAGAAGAAGTCGAGCCCCGTCCGGTTCTGGCAGTCGACAGTTGACGGTCGACAGTTGACCTTCCTAATAGCTCCACAGCGGATCGGGCACCGACCAGGGTGGCGCCTGTCCCCACGTGTCGGCGTAGACGACGGTTTCGACCGGGGGTCGGGTGGCGACACCCCATGTGCCGAGGGGATATCCGCAGGTGATGGCGGCCATGTTCTTCCAGCCTTTGTCGGTCGGGACGCCGAGCAGTTCGGCGACCTCGGCGGCAGCGAAGTGGTGGAGCACGGTGGTCAAGGTCGTACCGACCCCCTGCGCTCGGGCAGCCAGCATCAGGTTCCAAACCGCCGGGTAGATACCGGAGCCGTCCGGGTCGTTCCGTACGAACGCCAGCACTACCAGCGGCACCTGGGCAAAGTTGGCGGCCAGCCAATCGCCCGACGACAGCACCCGCTCGGTCGTCGAATCCCCGGCCGCGGCGGCCCGTTCGCGGACTCCCGCATAGACCGTGCTCTGCAGTTGCGCCCAGGAGCGCTCATAGAGAGCGGCCAAACCCGAGCGCACCTCCGGGTTGGTGACGGCAACAAACCGCCACTGCTGCGCGTTACCGGGCGAGGGCGCCCGAATTGCCGCATCGAGCATGCGCTTGATCACGTCTTCGGGTATCGGATCCGGCTTGACCCGCCGCATTGCCCGCGTGGTGTACAGCGCCTCGAATGTGTCCATCGGTGCTCCTCTCGGTCTGAGGGGACATTAGGGGTGGGGATCGGGCAGCGGGCTGCGGTGCCGGGTCGTCAACCTCGGCTATCGGCTGTCGGCCAGAGCGGGAATCCAGCGACTTGCTAGGAACCAGCGACCACAGACCAGCGACTGTTCGGGCGACCGGCGACCGGCGACCGGCGACGTCGCTAGGGACTAGCGACCAGGGACTAGCGACTGTTCGGGAGACCGGCGACTGTGCTCACTTGCGCACCCAGGAGACCCGCCGGGCCGCCAGGCTGGGAGTCTCAACGTCCTCGAAGGTGACGAACGCCTCGGGGTTGACGGCGCGTACGATGTCGAGCGCTTCGTATTTGCGCTTTCTCGGCACCACCGAAAAGGCAAGGCGCACCGGCCCGTTGCGACCCTCGCCGTTGATGACCGATACGGCGAACCCGGCTTGGCGGAGGGCGGCCGCCGCCTGCGGGGTGTCAAATGGGGAGACCACTCGCAGCACCCCCTGGCCAATGGCGAGCCACCGCTCGACGGTGCCGCCCAGTGCCGTACCCGCTCCAAACCCGCCGGCGAAGGCAATCACTTTGATCGGCTCATCGACATTCGTCACGACCTGGCTGACGGCCAACAGCCATATGCCCGACTCGAAGAATCCGAGAATGCCCGAGATCGCCCGCCGCCCCCGCATGAGAAAGATGATGCGCATGGTGCCGATCGACTGGTCGGCCAGGCGAGCGACGAAGATCGCCACGGAGATGAG
>JABDLU010000195.1 GCA_013002865.1 Acidimicrobiia bacterium | reverse complement strand
TTGCGAAGCAAACTCGCAAGCAACGGCCAAAGGCCGTTGCCGTGGGCGCTACAGGGATTGAACCTGTGACCTCTTCCCCACATCAAGAAACAGGTAAGGAAGCGCTCTCCCGCTGACCAAGGGAGCCCACGAGTTTGCGAAGCAAACTCGCAAGCAACGCCCGAAGGGCGTTGCCGTGGGCGCTACAGGGATTGAACCTGTGACCTCTTCCACGTCAAGGAAGCGCTCTCCCGCTGAGCTAAGCGCCCGGGTCTAATTGTGTTTCGCAGGCTAACGCCGGAAGTCCGGCCGCTGCATTTCGTGTCTCGTTGCAGTAGCCGCAGGCTACTGCTCAGGAACCCGAAGGGTTCCCGAGGTGCCGACCGGAATCGAACCGGTGTGACAGGATTTGCAGTCCTGCGCCTCGCCACTCGGCCACGGCACCTAGCGGAAACGGCGACCCGGGGGTCGCCGTCGGAGCGGACGACCGGGCTCGAACCGGCGACCTTCACCTTGGCAAGGTGACGCTCTACCAACTGAGCTACGTCCGCGGAAGAGGGCCCAGTTTATCACTCACCGTCCCGTTGACCCGAACCCTCCCTCGCCCCGGGTGGAGCCGGGCAACTCCTCGACCTCAATGAAGTTCTGCGCCTCGAAAGGAACCACGACCAGCTGGGCGATCCGTTCGCCCCGGGTGATCGTGAACGGCTCGGCCCCGTGATTGATGAGGATCACTTTGAGCTCACCGCGATAGCCGCTGTCGACCAGCCCCGGGCCGTTGACCACTCCGATACCATGGCGAAGGGCGAGTCCGCTGCGTGGGGCAACCAGCCCGGCGAACCCGTCCGGCAATGCAATGGCAACACCGGTGGGAACCATCTGGCGCTCACCGGGCTCCAAGACAATGTCGACCCGGGCGTACAGGTCCGTGCCGGCATCACCTGGATGAGAATGGGAGGGCGTCGGAAGATCGACGTCTAACTTCAGAAGCGGGATGTCCATGCCGAGAGGATTGTGACAGGGCCGATGGCCGATATCGAGCGAAAACCCCGCGTGAGCACACGACCGCCCAAGCGCACTACCGACGATTACCGGTCGTCGCTGCTCGAGATGCTCGGCATGGCCAGCCCGTACGAACACGGAATCACCAAGGCACGGACTGACATCGCCATCGCCCCACCTCCCCGCAGCACGGAAACCGAGAGCCGGTTCCCGTCCATCACCGACCTGCCCCGGGAAACCTCGGATGGCGAAACAGCAGTCACGGCCGGGCTCGTCCAGCGGTTGTGGCAGGCGACCGAAGCCGTCGATCAAGAACTGATCATCGAGGACTGGGGGCCCGAATCCCCGCTCGACCGGACAGTCGGGCGCTATCGCTGGGCGTGGTGGCCGGTCCTGCTCGGCGTGCTGGTCATTGGCATCGTGCTCGTGATCAGCAACCTGCGGGGCATTCCGGTGAGCCAGGCCGCCGACCTGCGCGCCGACTGGACGGCGGCGGCGGCCAACCTGGAGAGCAGCATCCCGGCAGCCCGCGACGCCGCCGAAGTCATCACCAGCCCGTCGGCATTGCCGGAGCAGCTCGCAGAGGCCCGCAACTCGCTGATCACGTTCGACTCGAGCGCGGCGACACTCCGGTCGCTCGTCTCCCGTCCGTTCCCGACGCCGCCCCCGCTGGCGAGCGGCAATGCGTTCGATGCGCTCAAGCCCGCCCAGGCCGACCTACAGGCCGGCACGCAGACGGTGAACGAGATCCAGGACCTGTTGTCCGATGCGATCACCTACCGGTCGCTGATCGAGGGATCGTTTCAACTGCCCCCACTGCCGATCGTGGCCGATGAAGTGACCCTCTCCAACCTCGGCGAGCAGATCGCCACGGCGGTCTCCTCGACCCGGGCGGCCGTTCGGCAGCTGCCGATCGGCCCGTCGTTCGACACGCACCGGACGACCGCTCAGGCGATCGTGACCCGCCTGGAGTCGTGGCAGGCGGCCTATCTGGATGCGCTGCGGCTGAGCGACATCGATGCAGCCACCGCCCTGAAGACCGAAATCAGCGACCGGATCGTCGGCCTCCGCAACACCGTGTCCGAGCCACTCGGGCTGGTCGCCACCGAGGTGAGCGCCGGGTTCGACGAGCTGGGCGTGCTGCTCGACGGCGCCATCGCCGACCTGGCGGCATCGGAGTAGGGGCTGTTCGCCGGAAGAGCCGTGGGCGGGAGCACAGGAACGCGCTTTCACCCCCCTCCTTGCCTCCCCCACTCGCTGCGCTCGCGGGGGAGGTAACAAACCCCGCTTTCACGCCCTTGTCGCCTTCTGCACCTTCGGCGGAGGAAGTAACACCCCACCCCCTCCTGGCCTTCCACACCTTCGGCGGGGGAGGTAACAAGAACCCTTACTCGTCGAGGGAGGCCATTTCCTTTTCGAAGTCTTGGGCGGCTTGGAAGTCTTTGTAGACGCTGGCGAATCGGAGGTAGGCGACTTCGTCGGCGGCTTTGAGGCCGTCGAGCACGATGCGACCAATGTCCTCGGATGAGATCTCGGGGGCGGCCGCCTGGGCGGCGGCGGCAACCTGCTCGAGGATGTGGTCGATGACGCCGGCCGGGATCTCCCGTCCGCCCAACGCGCGCTCAATGCCGCTGCGGACCTTGTCGAGCGCAAAGGGGTCGGTGGCGCCATCGCGCTTGCGGACCAGCAAGGGCAGGTCGGCGCGTTCGTAGGTGGTGAACCGCTGGTTGCAGGTGGGACACTCCCGGCGGCGCCGTACCTCGGCACCCTGGCCGGCGGGACGGCTGTCGATCACCCTCGTGTCCTCAGCTGCGCAGTAGGGACAGCGCATGCTGGGGAGGGTAGCGGAATGCCGGGGCATCAATCAGGCCGCCGGCAGCAGCAGGGTTTGGCCGGGAGTGATCAGGCCGCCGTCGAGATCGTTGAGGCGCTGAATGAGGCGTACCGTCGACCGCACGTCGTCGCCCGGCTCGGTGCGCTCGTCGGCGAGGTCCCACAGGGTGTCGCCGGTGACGACCCGATGGGGCTCGGTGGGAAGTGCGCTGTCTCCCGCATGCCCGCTTTGGGCGAGAAGGAGGAGAAACACCAGCGCCAGTGCCAAAGGGAGGACCAGAGCCCTGAGGCGGATGGTCGGTGCTTTCATGGTGTTTCTCCTCCGTTGCTCGTCCCAATTGCCAGTTTCAGTGGCCGCCATCTGGGGATGGCATTCCCGCACCGTATCGGGCGGGTGTGACACGAACGCATGTTCGGTTCGCGAAAACTATACGAACGTCTGTTCGATTTGTCAAGATCGAACATATGTTTGTTTTTCGGGGCGCCGATTGCTACGGTCAACCCCGAACAAAGGAGTAGATCGTGGGTACTGACATTTCGACACGGCAGCGGGAAATCCTCGACTACATCCGGGAGACGGTGGCCGACCGGGGCTATCCGCCCTCAGTGCGGGAGATCGGCGAGGCCGTGGGGCTCAGCTCCCCATCCACCGTCCACAGCCATCTTTCCACGCTGGAATCGGCCGGGCACCTGCGCCGGGACCCGACCAAGCCGCGAGCCATCGAGATCCTCGATGGGCCGGCGCAGCGCGCTGATGTGCGCGATGTGCCCCTGGTGGGGCGGATTGCGGCCGGTTCACCGATCCTGGCGGAAGAGGACATCGAGGACGTGTTCGCCCTCCCGGTCGACCTGGTCGGCGATGGCCCGCTGTTCATGCTCCGGGTCAAAGGTGAGTCGATGATCGATGCCGGCATCCTCGACGGAGATTTCGTCGTGATTCGCCGCCAGCCCGATGCCCTCGACGGCGAAATCGTTGCCGCTCTCATCGACGGGGACGAAGCGACCGTCAAGCGCCTCGAGCGCAAGGACGGAGCGGTGATCCTGCATGCCGAGAACCCGGCCTTCGAGCCCATGGTGTTCACCGACGGCGTCGAACTAATCGGCAAAGTCGTGACCGTGCTGCGAGGAATCCGCTGAGGCGGAGCCACCGGCCGGCTGGCTCGCCGTTGCGGCGTGCTCGCCGGTAATCTCCAACTACTCGGCCGCATAGAAGGAGACCCGTATGGCCTACTCGCTCGTTTGTGCAGACACCGGAGCCGATTGCCCCGGCAACTTCACGACACCGACCAAGGACGAGCTCGTCAAACACGTTGAGCTCCATGCCCAGGAAGCGCACCCGGGACTCGAACTGACGCAGGAGCAGATCGACTCGCTGGTCAAAGCCGGCTAGTCAGCCGGCCAGCTCGCCGTCGAAGACGTAGCGGGCCGGGCCTTCCATCCATACGGTGTCGCCGTCGATCTCGATGTCGAGGTCGCCGCCGAGCAGGCCGACGGTGAGAGCAGCGTCGGTGAGGCCCTCCCGATTGGCGACAACGGCGGCGGCCCCGGCGCCGGTTCCGCACGCCAGCGTCTCTCCTACACCCCGTTCCCAGGTCCGGACTTCGATGCGGGTGCGGTCTCTGACCGAGACGAACTCGACGTTGGTGCGATCCGGGAAATGAGCATTCACTTCGATGACCGGCCCCAGCTCGGCCACCGGCGCCTCGGCGGTGTTGTCGACCAGCAGAACGGCATGCGGGTTACCCATGCTCATGGGCCGCACCGTCGACCCGGCCACCGAGACCATCGACACCTCGGGGGCCACCGGGCGGCCCAGCATGGCCCGGACCCGTTCGGGGGGCTTGACCTCGACGGGGTAGTCACCCAAGTCGGTGACGACGACGAATTCGGGACCGCTGGTCCAGCCACGGTCGAACGCGAACCGGGCCACACAGCGCAGGCCGTTGCCGCACATCTC
>JABDLU010000124.1 GCA_013002865.1 Acidimicrobiia bacterium | reverse complement strand
GAATGGAAGGCCACCCAGGCTGAACACCACGGCGAACAAGATCCACACCGCGTAGACGGCGGCCACGATGAGCACGGCATCCCCGTTCGCGGCGCTGTTGAACTGCATCCACACGTAGGCATCGCGGCGCAGCTGCATAGCCTGCCACAGACGTTGGGTTTCCACCTATCCGTCCTTCGTCGGTCCTAGAAAATCCAGCCCAGTATGCCGCGCGCAACGATGTAGACGATCCATCCGATGAGGATCGTGGCGACGGCCTTTCCGGTTGAGAAGTCCTGCCCCTGGCGCACCGCCACGACGGCTGCGACCAGCGCCCAAATGCCGCCCACGAAGTGACCGACGGCCGGGATGATACCGAGCGCCATCGGGCTCGAGGCGTACCCCAGAACTCGCAGCATCTCGCCGGTATCGGAGGTGCCCCCGAGTTGGCGGCCGACGATGTTGGTGATGATCGCCCAGATGACCCAACCGACGACCGCACCGATGAGCCCCCCGACAACGCTGCCCCAGAAGCTGGTGTTCGGCAGGGCCCACTGCCCGATCCCCCACAGCAGAGCGGTGACGACCACGATCGTGAAGGCCTCGCCGGTGTAGCCACGGTCGTGCTCGACGGATTCGTACAGGTCGACGTCGAGCCGAGCGGCTCGAATCATTCTCTGCAACATGCCCTTCCCTTCCCGTGCGTGTCAGGTGAGCAGACTAGTTTTTCGCGGTTTCGGCCGCCAGTGGAGTTGTGGAGGTCAGTGGTCGCCGGTCGCCGGTCGCCGGTCAAACCGTGTACGGACCTTGCTGCGGGCAGCGCCGTCCGCAGCGGCGTTTCTGATACCTCCCCCGCGAGCGCAGCGAGTGGGGGAGGCAAGGAGGGGGGTGAAAGCGCGTTCCTGTGCTCCTGTTTGCGCCTGTGCTCCTGTTTGCGGCAGTGCCCAGCAAGTCTCGGCTTGACCGGCGACCGGTAACTGGCGACCGGCGACCGGCGACTGCGACGAGAGGAGCCCTCGGGCTACTCCACCAGCTCGATGATCGCCATTTCTGTGCCGTCGCCGCGGCGGCGGCCGAGTTTGAGGATGCGGGTGTAGCCACCGGGGCGGTCCTCGTAGCGGGGAGCGACCTCGTCGAAGAGACGGGTCACCACCTCGGTGTCCTCAATCTGGCGGAGGATCCGCCGCCGGTCGTGCAGAGAGCCGTTGCGGGCCTTGGTGATGAGCTTTTCGGCGTAGGGCCGCAGCACCTTGGCACGCGACAACGTTGTCTCGATCCGCCCCTCCCAGAAGAGGGAAGCCGCCATGTTTGACATGATGCGCTTGTGATGGGATGGACTCCCGCCGAAGCGGGGACCCTTCTTAGGCCGCGGCATGGCTGTTGCTCCTAGATTCCTTGTTCGACCGGCTGTCCGGGTTCCTCATCGCGGGACTGGCGCAGGGAGAGACCCAGCTCGTCCAGCTTGGCGGTGACTTCTTCGAGGCTCTTCTGGCCGAAGTTGGTGATGTTGAGCAGATCATCCTCAGTCCGCATCACCAGCTCACCGACGGTCTTCACCTGGGCGCGCCGCAGGCAGTTGCGGGGACGCTCGGAGAGATCGAGCGCCTCGATGGGAAGGTCGAGGTCGGGTGAGCCTGATTCGGCTTCGACGACATCACCCAGCTCGAGGCCGACGCCTTCGCCCTCGCCGACGTCGGCGAAGAGACCGAGCAGTTCACGGAGCGTCTTGCCCGCCGAGGAGATCGCCTCAGACGGTTCGATCGATCCGTCGGTCTCGAGGTCGACGATCAGCTTGTCGAAGTTGGTCATCTGCCCGACCTGAGTGGCACCAACCTCGTACGCCACTTTGCGGACGGGTGAGAAGATCGAGTCGATTGGGATGACGCCGATGGTCTCGTTCTTCTTGTTCTTCTCAGCAGTGCGGTAGCCAACGCCTCGTTCGACGGTGACCTCCATATCGAGCGAACCTGAGCTCGACAGCGAGGCGATGACGAGGTCGGGGTTGACGATCTCGACACCGGCCGGCAGCTTGAACTGTGCCGCAGTGACATCGCCCGAGCCTTTGGCCGACAAGAACAGCGTCTGGCTCTCCTCGGACTCCATCCGCAGTACGACCTCTTTCAGGTTCAGGATGATGTCGACGACGTCCTGCTTGACTCCGTCGACGGTGGTGAACTCGTGCAGCACACCCTCGATGCGGACCGAGGTGATGGCCGCACCCGGGATGCGCGACAGCAGCGTCCGGCGCAGCGTGTTTCCCATCGTGTAGCCGAACCCCGGCTCCAGGGGCTCGATGATGAACCGGGATCGGTTATCCGATACGGATTCCTCTTGGATCTGCGGGCGTTGAACGATGAGCACAGGGCTCCCTCCGTTACTTCGAGTAGAGCTCGACGATGAGCTGTTCTTGGATTTGCGTGTCGACTTGGGTCCGGGTCGGTAGATCCTGGACGGTGATCTTCTTGTCGTCGGTGTCGACCTGGAGCCACTCGGGCACTCCCCGATCGCCGAGCGTGTCAATCGCATGCTGGACTGCGACGAGGTTCTTGCTGCGCTCTCGCAGTTCGAGGACGGTGCCGGGCTTGACCCGGATAGACGGCTTGTCGACCCGCCGGCCGTCCACCAGCACATGCCCGTGGGAAACCAGCTGCCTGGCCTGGGCCCGCGACGTTGCGAAGTTGGCCCGATAGACGACATTGTCGAGGCGGCTCTCGAGGATCCGCAGCAGGTTCTCACCGGTGATGCCGCTGCGGCGAGCCGCTTCCTTGTAATAGTTGCGGAACTGCTTTTCGAGGACACCGTAGATACGGCGGGCCTTCTGCTTCTCGCGAAGCTGGATCAGGTACTGGGTCTCTTTGATGCGGCCGCGGCCGTGCTCACCCGGTGGGTAGGGACGGGTCTCGATCGCACACTTGCTCGATTCGCAGCGGGCACCTTTCAAAAAGAGCTTGGTCCTCTCGCGACGGCACAGCTTGCATACGGGTCCGGTGTAGCGGGCCATCAGGCAGTCCTCCAGGCGGAGGTCATGGTCGGCATCTACGCACCCCTCCGCTTCTTAGGCCGGCAACCGTTGTGCGGGAGCGGCGTCACGTCTTTGATGCCCGTGACTTCCAGGCCCATCGCCTGGAGAGTCCGGACCGCCGTCTCCCGTCCGCTTCCAGAGCCGCGCACGATTACGTCGACCTTGCGGATTCCGTACTCCCCGGCCTGGCGAGCGGCCTGCTCGGCGGCCACCTGGGCGGCATAGGGGGTGGATTTGCGGGAGCCCTTGAAGCCGACCGAGCCACCCGACGTCCACAGGATCGTGTTGCCCTGCAGGTCGCTGATCGTGATGACCGTGTTGTTGAACGTTGCACGGATGTGGGCCTGCCCATGCGAGAGCGTCCGGCGCTCCCGGCGACGTGAGCGGGCGGCTTTCTCATCTACTGGCTCGGCCGCGGCAGCTTCGCCGACCTCTGCGGCGGGCGCAGCCGGAGCCGGAGCCTCGGATGACGGCGCCGCAGGAGCCTCGGTGGGCGGCGTTGCCGGCGCTTCGGCCTCGGGAGCTGCTGTCGGCTCCGTGGGGGCCGACTCGACTGCCTCGGGCTGGGGACTGGGTTCTGCCGACTGGGGACCGGTCTCGTCGGCGGCCTGGTCTCCGTCGGGAATCTCTGGCGTTGTCATCTACTTCTTCACTGCCTTCTTCTTGCCGGCGATGGCGGGACGCTTGCCCTTGCGGGTGCGGGCGTTGGTGTGGGTGCGCTGGCCCCGTACGGGCAAGCCGCGCCGGTGGCGAACACCCTGATAGGAACCGATATCGATCTTGCGCTTGATGTTCTGCGCCACTTCGCGGCGCAGGTCACCCTCCACACGGAAGTTCTGCTCGATGGCACGGCGGATTTTGAGTATCTCGTCTTCGGTGAGATCCCGAATGCGGGTGTCTTCGGAGACTTCTGCCAGCTCGCAGATGAGCTCGGCGCGGGTCGAGCCCACCCCGAATATGTAGGTGAGGGCGATGACGGTTCTCTTGTCCCGTGGGAGGTCGACTCCCGAAATTCGTGCCATTCCTATCCTTGTCGCTGCTTGTGACGCGGGTTGCTCGGGCAAATCACCCACACGCGTCCGTGCCGCCGGATGATCCGACAGCGCTCACACATCTTCTTGGCCGACGGTCGAACTTTCATTTATACCGGTACGTGATCCTGCCTCGGGTGAGATCGTATGGGCTCAGCTCCATCCGGACCCGGTCGCCGGGGAGGATTCTGATGTAATACATCCGCATCTTCCCGGAGACGTGGGCAAGGACTTCATGCTCGTTGTCGAGCTTCACTCGGAACATGGCGTTCGGGAGAGGCTCGACGACAGTGCCCTCGATCTCAATTACGTCGTCTCGTTTAGCCACGCTAGACCCAAAAAGGCCGCGG
>JABDLU010000156.1 GCA_013002865.1 Acidimicrobiia bacterium | reverse complement strand
TGTGGGGCGTCGCCAACGCCGGTGGCAACGACACCCTGATCACCATCAACAAAGCGACTGGTGCCGTCATCAGTTCGGTCGGGGAGTTCGGTGTCAACGACATCGAAGGATTGTCCTGGAACGACATCGGCGGGCTGCGGGGTACGACCGGGTCGGGAGGCGGCTCCCCGAACCGTCTGTGGGACATCAACCCGACGACCGCCGCCGCATCCAACCCGATTTCGCTCAGCCCTGGATCCGACTTCGAGTCGCTCGGCTGCTATCGCCTGGCCGGGCCGCTGGCGAACACGATCACGGGAACGGTGTACCTCGATGCGAATGTCGACGCCGTTTTCGACGCGGGAGACACCGGGACCGGCGGTCACACCGTCGACTTGTATCGCGACGTGAACGGGGACGGCATGCTCACCGCCGCCGATGATGTCACGTTCGACGGAACCCTCGACTCTGACGACATCCTGGCCACCCGGACGACGGATGGGTCCGGTTTCTACAGCTTCACCGTCGGCGCCAGCGGCGCCTTCATTGTGGAGGTCGACGCCTCGACGCTGCCGGGCGGATCCCGGCTCACGACTCCGGGTCGGCGGGCGGTTGATTTCGGAACCTCCTGGGAACAAACCGATGCCGGCAACGACTTCGGGTACTCGATCCCGGCGATCGCGCTCAGCAAAGCGACGACCACACCCCTGATCGACTCGGGTGACACCGCGTCCTACTCGTACACACTCGAGAACACCGGAACCGAGCCGTTCCCCGCCGCCAATGTCGGGATCTCCGACAATGCCTGCGCACCGGTAACCGGTCCCACTGGCGGCGACGCCAACGCGAACAACGTCCTGGATCCGGGCGAGATCTGGGCATACAGCTGCTCGACTGCTCTGACGGAGGACACCACCAATACCGCTACCGCCACCGTGGTGCCGGTCGCGGGCGCCAACCTGGTTGAGCAGGACACGGCGTTTGTCGACGTCCGGCCAACGATCGTCGTGACCAAGGCAGCCGGGGTTGCTTCGGTTCCCGAGTCCGGTGCCACCGTCACCTTCACGGTCACCGTCGAGAACACGTCGGCCGAAAACGTCACGCTCGACAGCGTGACCGACTCCGACTTCGGAGATGTGCTCGACGGCGCCAACCCGCTGATCACCTCAACGACCTGCGTGGGTGGCACAACCGTGCTGCCCGGGCCCGGTAACACCTATTCGTGCACATTCGACGCCGCCGTCAGCGGCGATGCCAGCGGACCATCACACGCCAACACGGTGACGGTGGGGGCCTCAGACGATGACGGCAACTCGACCACCGATGATGGTTCCGACACGGTCGGCTTCACCGACGTCCTGCCGACGGTCGTGGTGACGAAGACTCCGGGCGTCGCTTCCATTCCCGAGCCCGGCGGTCCGGTCACCTTCACCATCGATGTAGAGAACACGAGCGCCGAAGAGGTCGATCTGACCAGCCTGACCGACTCGGAATTCGGCAACCTGTTCACGGCGACTGCCTCGACGTGCGCAACAACGACGATCGCTGCCGGTGCCACCTACTCGTGCAGCTTCCAGGGCTCCGTCGCCGGCAGCGCAGCCGGGCCCGACCACTCCAACACCCTGACGGTTTCGGTGCAAGACAATGAGGGGAACCCGGCCGGCGACACGGACGGGGCCACGGTCGCGTTCACCGATGTTCTGCCGAGCCTGGCGGTGACCAAGACCGCAGCTCCCTCGGTCGTTCCAGCCACGGGCGCACCGGTCGTGTTCACCGTTCGCGTCGACAACACCAGTGTGGAGCCCATCACCCTCACCTCGCTCAGCGACTCGATCTACGGCGATATCGCCGATGCGCTCAACCCGGCGTTCACTTCTACGACGTGCTCCCTCCCGCAGGCCATCGGCGTATCCGGGTTCTATCAGTGCACCTTCACGGCCGTCGTTTCGGGATCGCCCGGTGGCTCGGAGCTCGATACGGTCACCGCCACTGCCGCCGACGACGAGGGCAACACCGCGATGGGATCCGATGACGCCACCGTGAGTTTTGCGGCCGGGTCAATCGGTGATTTCGTGTGGTTGGACCTGAACGGTGACGGGGTCCAGGATGGTGGCGCAGAAGCGGGGTTCGGCTCCATCACGATGGAGCTGTACGCCGATGCCGACGGGTCGGGCACGCTCACCGCCGGCGACACTCTGGTTGACACCACCTCGACCGACGCCGGCGGCGCCTACGACTTCATTGGGCTGGCGGCCGGTGACTACCTGGTCGTTCCCGACACCACCGGGAGTCTGGCGGCATACGACTTGACGGGTGGTTCGGATCCCACCGCGGTTTCCCTGGCGGCCGGTGAGGACTACAACGCTGCTGATTTTGGGTATCAGCCGACGGGGTCGGTTGGTGATTTTGTGTGGTTGGACCTGGATGGTGATGGGGTTCAGGACGGTGGGGCGGAGTCGGGTATTGCGGGTGTGACGGTTGATTTGTATGTGGATGCTGATTCGTCGGGCACGGTATCTGCTGGTGACACTCTGGTCGGAACCGAAACGACTGATGGGGCCGGGGCCTATGACTTCACCGGGTTGGTTCCGGGTGATTATGTGGTGACGGTGACCGACACCGGCGGGGTGATCCCCCCGAGCACGCTGACGGGTGGTTCGGATCCCACCGCGGTTTCCCTGGCGGCCGGTGAGGACTACAACGCTGCCGACTTCGGCTACCAGCCGCTCGCCACCGTCGGCGATCGAGTCTGGCACGACGTCAACGGCAATGGCCTGCAGGACCCGGCCGAAGTCGACGGGTTGCCCGGTGTGACCGTGCGGCTCATCGACCCGGGCCCCGACACCCTTCCCGGCACACTCGACGACGTCGTCGTTGACACCGATACCTCGGACGCGGCCGGGGCCTATCTGCTGACGGGCCCTCCCGGCAGCTACGTCGTGGAGTTCGCCGGGTTGCCGGCGGGCTGGATTCTTTCTCCGGCCGATCAGGGCGGTGACGACACCGCCGACAGTGATGCCGCTCCTGCGACCGGCTTTACGGCCCTGGTCCCGGTGCCGGCCGGCGCAGCAGTTGCCACCGTCGATGCCGGTGCCTTTGAGCCCGGGCGAATCGGCGATCGGGTGTTCATCGATCTCGACGAGGACGGCGTCTTCGACGCTGGCGAGGGGATTCCCAACATCACCGTGACGCTGTCAGACGGGCAAACCGCGGTAACCGACGCGGACGGCTTCTACGAGTTCCAGGCCGCCGCCGGGTCGTACACCGTTGCGGTCGATGAGCTCGACCCCGACTTCCCGCCCGCAGCCCTGCAGACCGTCGGCACCAACCCGCAGCCTGCCTCGATCACATCCGGCGAAGTCCTCGATACCGTCGATTTCGGCTACATCATCGCCGGTCCGGGAATCCTCCTCGAGAAGGACCCGGCAGCCCAGACGGTGTTGGCCGGCTCGGACGTCGACTTCACCATCACCGT
This sequence comes from Acidimicrobiia bacterium, assembly GCA_013002865.1. Taxonomy (GTDB): domain Bacteria; phylum Actinomycetota; class Acidimicrobiia; order Spongiisociales; family SHLN01; genus SHLN01. The sequence continues at coordinate 25,005 of JABDLU010000156.1, read as the reverse complement.
CACCAACATTGGCAACGTCGACTTGAGCGGGGTTGCGGTGACCGACACCCTGGTCCCGGCCTGCGACTCGCTGGTCGGTGACCTCGCCCGGGGAGCCAGTGTCTCTTACGGGTGTACCGCAGCGTCGGTCGGTGCTGATTTCACCAACTCGGCGACCGCGTCGGGAACGCCGCCCATCGGTCCGGATGTCGAATCTACCGACACGGCCGACGTCGATGTCGTCAGCCCGGCCGTAACCATCGCCAAAGACCCGGATTCGCAGATGGTCCTGACCGGTACGGCAGCCACGTTCACCATCACGGTCGCCAATGCCGGTGACGTAGCCCTAACCAACGTCGCCGTCACCGATCCTCTCGCCCCCGACTGCGACAATCCGATTGGTACGCTGCCGGTGAGCGCCTCGGTCACCTACTCGTGCACGGTCATTGCCACGGTCGACTTCGTCAACACGGCAACGGTGGACGCCGACGGCCCGCTCGGACCCCTCGCACCGGTAAGTGACACCGCCGCCGTCTTCGTCGACGAGGCATCGCTCGAGGGCCGGGTGTGGCTCGATCTCAACGGGGATGCCGGCCAGGATGCCGGCGAACCCGGCGCCGGTGGCGTCCCGGTAGATCTGCTGGATTCCTCATCGCTCGTTGTCGCCTCGACCGTTACCGACGGCAGTGGCGCCTACCGCTTCGATGGCCTCGGTCCAGACACCTACACCGTGCGGGTCGACGCCGCGGCGCTGCCCGCCGGTACGGTGGCGACGGCCGACCCGGACGGAACGCTCGACGACGAGACCAGCCGAACCGTAGCCCTGGGTGATGCCGTGGCCGGCCTCGATTTCGGCTACCAGCCGCCCGCCACGGTCGCCGGCCTCCTCTTCTACGACGACGATGGCGACGCCGTCCGCGAGGCGGGTGAGGCGGCCCTCGCCGGCGTGACCGTGGTGGTAACCGACTCCGCCGGGACCGTTTTCTCGGTGGTGACCGATGCCGCGGGCGAGTTCTCGACCGGCGTTACGCCCGGGCCGGTCACCATCGACGTCGACGACGCAACCGTGCCCGGCGGGTACACCCTCACCACTGCCAACGATCCGCAGACGGTGATCGCGGTCGCCGGCCAGATCGCCGCCGCCTCCGACATCGGGTATCAGCCGGCCGTGATCGACCTGCACCTTTCGAAGGTCTCGAGCGAGGGGAACGTGCAGGCTGGTGACGATGCGGACTGGATCTTGACCATCACGAACCTGGGAACGGTCCCGGCCGCCGGGCCCATCACGCTCACCGACGACCTCCCGGCCGGGCTGACCTACGTCGATGCTTACGGCGCAGGCTGGACCTGTTCTAGCGCCGGGTCGCTCGTGACCTGTGAGCACCCCGGTCCGCTCGCGCCCGGAGCGCAGTTGGTTGTGACGATCACGACCGAGGTGGCGGACGACCTCACCGGAACGCTGAACAACGAAGCCGTGGTTTCGTTGGCGGGCGAGGTGAACGTGCTCAACAACACCGCCGTGGCCGGTATCGGATTGCTGCCCAATACGGGCTTCAACGTGACTGATGCGCTGGTGGTGGCCATGGTCTCCCTACTCCTCGGTGCGGCACTGCTCGGCGCGACCCGCCGCCGACGGGAGGATCAGGACCTCGTCAGGAAGAGCTGAAACTCCATCTCGCCCTGTTCTTCAACCGACAGCACAACCGCGGCGCGGGGACGGTCGATGTCGTAGTCGGCAAACAGGATCTCGGTGGTGCCGATCACCACGATCGTGTCTCCTATACGCTGGCCCTGGATGGGTACCGTCACCGACCGGGTGACCCCGTGGATGGTGAGGTCGCCGGTGGCGTTGGCCGTGAACGATGACTCCGGTTCGGGTGCGGCGGTCAGGTCGACCGGCTCGGTGAGCACGAACGATGCCTCCGGGAAGGCATCGGTTTCCAGAGCCTGCCGGCGCATCTGATTGTCCCGGCCATCGCTGTCGCTGGTCAGCTGCGTCATGTCGACCAGTACTTGGCCGACGGTCAGGCTGGTGCCTTCGAAGGTGAACTCACCCGACAATGCCGTGGTCCGACCGACGGCCGTCTTCGCCCCGATGGTTGCGAGCTCCTCCTGCACCCGGTAGCCCACGAAGCTGCTCTGTTCGACCACCCCGCCGCCCACTGCGGTGTCGATCGTCCAGGTCCCATCGAGCGTTGTGGGGTCGGCGGTGCCGACCGTCGTCGGCGTGTTCGCTTCCGTCGTCGACGTGACCGAGCCGACCGCGTCCTCCAGGTTGACGGCGGCCGGGGCATCGTCGCGAAACACGAAGAACCAGACGGCGAAGACGACGAGGACGACACCGGCAGCTCCGGCGGCGGTCAGCAGCTTGGCTCGGTTGCTCATGGGTTTCCTATCTGGTCGCGAGTGAGCGAATGGGAGAAGTTACCCGAACAACGCCGCTAGGCGAGCGCAGGTTCCTGGTCCGGGCATAAAGCCGTCCTCAGACCGGTTGACCCCACCGTTACCTCTCAGAGACTGGAGTACCCACATGGCAACGATCGACATCACCAAAGAGACCTTCGAGGACACGATCCAGAAGAACGACACCGTTCTGGTCGACTTCTGGGCGGAATGGTGCGGGCCGTGCCGATCCTTCGCTCCCACCTATGAGGAGATGTCGGAGAAGTATCCCGACCTGGTGTTCGCCAAGGTCGACACCGAGGATCAGCAGGAGCTGGCCGGCGCCTTCAACATCCGCTCCATCCCGACCCTGATGGTGTTTCGCGACCAGATCATCCTGTACAGCCAGCCCGGTGCGCTACCCGCCGCCCATCTCGAAGACTTGATCACACAGGTCAACGAGCTGGACATGGACGAGGTCCGCAAGGAGATCGAGTCACACGAAGCCTCCGGTCACGATCACGAGGGCCACGACCACTCCGAGTCGAATACCGGCTAGGCCTCCGGCGTTAGGTCGAGGCTCGCCGAGTTGATGCAGTAGCGGGTGCCTTCGGGGCCGGGCCCGTCGGGGAACACATGGCCGAGATGGGCGTCGCAATTGCCGCACCTGACCTCGGTGCGAACCATTCCGTGGCTGTCGTCTCGGAACTCGACGATGTTGGCGCCGTCGGCGGGCCGGGTGAAGCTCGGCCACCCCGAGCGCGAGTCGTACTTGTCGTCGGACACGAATAGCCGTGTCCCGCAGCACACGCAGTCGTAGCTGCCGGCATCCTTGCTGTTCCAGTACAGCCCGGAGAACGGGCGTTCGGTCGCACCCTCCCGGGTCACCCGGTACTGGAGCGGAGTCAGCTTCTCCCGGTAGGCACTGTCTTGATTCTGAGTAGTCATGCAGCCTCCTTCGTCCTGTTCAACGCCGGGCACCTCCCGGCCGTTCCCACCTCAAGCAATTTCGGCAAATGCCGAACTGTGACTCAGGAGTACAGGAGGGATCCCCGAACGTGGCCACGCTGCCCGAAGCGCCGGAATTCAAGAGCAACATCAAGGGGTATGCGCGGGAGGAGGTCGATCGCTACCTGGAGTCGCTCCGGGCCGCCGCCGGGGCCGAGATCGCCCGGCTCGAGCAGCGGGTGGCCAATGCCGAGACGCTGGAGACGGCCGCCATCGACCGGGCGTATTTCTACATCCTCGACGTGCGCAGCCGGCTTCTGTCCGACGCCAACCTGCGGGCGCGCTCCATTCTCCTCGAAGCCAGCAACCGCGCCGCCGAGATCCGGACGGCCGCCCGGGAGGGCGTCGAAAACGCGGTGGACCCCGAAGCGATGCTCGCCGAGGCCAGACTCAAAGCCGAAGAGACGCTGTCGGCTGCCGCCGCTGAGGCCGAGCGCATCCAGCAGGACGCCCGCGAGGCTGTTGCGGCCGCCCGGGATGAGCGCCAGCTGCTCGGTGAGGCGGCCGCCAAAGCCGAAGCGCTGTTCGCCACCGCCCAGGAAGACGCCGAACGGCTAAAGGCCGAAGCGTCCGACTTCTTCTCGCTGATCCGCCAGGACGCAGTGCGGTTCCAGGAGCAGGCCGAGCAGGCGGTCGCCGCCGCGTACGAGAAAGCGTCGCGGGCCCGTCACGAGGCCGAAGAAATCATCGATCTCGCCCACCAGGAGGCTGAACAGCTCAGGCGCCGGGTAGAAGCCGAGCTCGAAGACATCCGGCGGGAGGCCGAGCAACGGCGCGAGCTGGCCGAAGAGCGTCTCAAGGCGGCGACCGAGGACGCCGACCGTATCCGGGCCCGCACCGCCAAGGACCGGGCAGCTGCCGACCGGGAGATCGAACAGGTCAAGTCCGAGGCCGAGGTCGTACGGGTCGCAGCCGACCAGGACGCCGAGCGGATGCGCCGCCAGGCCAACGAGGAGTTGGCCGCCGTGCAGGCCGCCTGCCGGCGTATGCGTGACGAAGCCGACGAGCAGGTCGAAGAAGCCCGCCGTGAAGCTGCCCGGATGACCACCGAGGCCGAGCAACTCCTTCTGGCGGCCGAGAGCGACACGCTGCGCACCGACATCATCGCCGCCGCCGAAGCCGAGGCCATGATCATCCGCCAGGACACCGAGAAGGCCCGGGCGGAGGCCTGGGCCAACACCGAGTCGACTCGCCAGCAACTCGAAAACGCCAATCTCCAGGCGGAAGCCCTGCTGGCAGAGGCCGACCGGGAAGCCGAGCGGATTCGGAATCTGGCTACCAAGGAGGCAGAGGCACAGGCCGAGGAGCTCCGCACCACCGCCGACGCCGAGCGGCGCAATCTGCTCGAAGAGGCATCCCGAGACCGCGACGAAGCAGCCCGGCTGCGCGCGTCCGCCGAGCAGGAGGCGGAGCGGCTGCGGGAGGACGCTCGCCGGCAGGCCGAAGAGACCGCCGAGCTCGAGCTCCGCTCCACCCGGGAGGAAATCGACCGGCTCCGACGCGAAGCTGAGGATCTCGAGCGGACCACCCAGTCAAAGATCGAAGCGGCCACCCGCGAAGCCGAGTCCGCCCGCCGCGAGGCGCAGCAGGCGCTCGCCTCGGTGTTAGAGAAGGAACGGCTGCTGGGAGATGCCCAGGGGACGGCTAAAGAGCTCGTGGAAGCCGCGATGCGGGAAGCCGACCGGGTTCGCGGCGACGCCGAAAAGATCCTCGAAGACGCCAACTCCCGGGCTCGCGATGCGCAAGCGGCGGTCGGGCGCCTGCGGGAGAAGATGCGGGCGGCGCCGTAAGAAGGTCGACGGTCGACCGTCAACTGTCTACGGCCAGAATCTGACGGGCTACGCCGTGAAATCGATGGTGTGGTGGCCGGTGGCGCATAGGAAGGTCGACTGTCGACGGTCGACCGTCAACTGTCTACGGCCAGAATGTGACGGGCTAGGCCGTGAAATCGATGGTGTGGTGGCCGGTGGCGCCGTTGGGGGCTGGATTGGACTCTTCGGCAGTCTGAGGCTCGCCGGTGCCGTCGGTGGCTCGCACCCGGAGCTCATGGTCGCCGGCGGCCACCGACAAGCTGGCCTTCCACTGCACCCAGGTCTTGTCCGACAGCGGCTCGCTGATCTCGGCCTCCACCCACGGCCCGTTGTCGAGCGACACTTCGACCCGCTCGATCCCGCGCAAGCCCGACCAGGCCACGCCGGCGGCCACCATCTCGCCGGGCTCGACGCTGCCACCGCGACGGGGGACGTCGATACGAGATTGGGTCTTGATCGGGCCTTCCTTCGACCATCCCCGGGGCACCCAGTAGGAGTCAAACCCATCCCAGGTCGTCAGCTCGATCCGCTCCAGCCACTTGGTTGCCGACACGTAGCCGTACAGGCCGGGGACGATCAGGCGGGCGGGGAAGCCGTGTCGAGCGGGAAGGGGCTCATCGTTCATGGCAACCGCCACCAGCGGTTCACGGCCATCAAAGACTGCCTCGATCGGGAAACCGCTCGACCAGCGGTCGACCGACCAGCCGACCACTTGCTCGGCTTCGTCGGCGGGCCGGGCTTCCTCGAGCAGCTCGGCCAGTCGGACGCCGGTCCATTTGGCGTTGCCGACCAGGCGGCCCCCCACCTCGTTCGAGACACAGGAAATGGTCACGTACTCCTCGTACAGGTCACGGGCGGTCAGTTCCTCGAAGGTGAACTCGAGCGGGTTGTCGACCAGGCCGTCGATGCGGAGCCGCCAGCTGTCGACGTTGACGCGAGGAACCAGGAGCGCGGTATCGATTCGGTAGAAGGAGTCGTTTGGCGTGACCACCGGGGTGATGCCCTCGACAGTGAAGCGGTTGGCGGCATCCGGGCCGTCCAGGGTTCCTGCGGCATCGGGGAGGGTGACCTCGCTGGTGCGGGTGGCGGTGAGTAGCCGGCGGCCCAGCAATCCGGCAACCGAGGCGGCCACACCCAGGCCGGCTGCCCGGCCGACGAAGCTGCGGCGGCTCGGGTCGGCGGGAAGGCCGTCGGTAGGCGCACCCACGATGGTGTCGGTGGCGGGCCGGTCGTCGGTTCGCAGGAGCCAGAACAGGCCGTAGAGGCCGGTTGCGGTGGCCAGGACTGCGGCCAGGATGGTGAGCGGGACGCTGATCAGGGTCTGGTTGAGGGAGGCTGCCAGGCCGAGCGCGCCGAACCCCACGAAGATCGGGGCGGCGACCATCACGCCGCTGCGGTACATCCAGTTGCCGACGAGGGCGGCAATCAGCAGCGTGGTCAGGATCATGCCGATGAGCAGGACGGCCTTGTCACCGGTTCCGAACGTCTCGATCGCCCACCGCTCGATGGCGCCGGGCACGTTGTCGACGACGATGGCGCCGATCGAGCTGAGGGGTGATGGCACCCGCTCCACCAGACCGGCCAGCAGTTCTCCGACTCCGAGCGTCAGGCCGGCGGCAACTACCGCTCCGGTGATGTATGACGATCGTGGTCGCCGGGCCGTCTCCAACATGTTGACAACAACGAAGTGGCGGCCGGATCGGTTCCCCGGCAGGCTCAGCCAGGCTGCTGGTCTAGCCGAACTGGACGCTGCGCATGCTCACGGACCCGAGATCGAAGTCGGCGATCGGGAAGGAGACCTCGTCGTGCTCGGTGGCCGCGCCGGCGGCCACCAGCAGCGGAACAAAATGCTCTTTGGTCGGATGGCAGACGTGGGCCAGCGGATGGTCGACGTAGTTCTGAAGGGCGTCGTCGCGGTCCTCGTCGAGGGTCTCACCGAGCCAGGCGTCGAAGTCGGCGGCCCAGCCGGGCGTCGGCCCCCCCGCCCAGTCGGCGGCCCGCAGGTTGTGGACGAGGTTGCCGCTGCCGAGGATGAATACGCCGTCGTCCCGCAGGGGCGCCAGCCGCCTGCCCAATTCGAACATACGAGCCGGATCCTCCACCCACGGCAGCGAGAGCTGGACGACCGGGATGTCGGCCTCCGGGTACATATGGAGCAGCGGGACCCACGTGCCGTGATCGAGCCCGCGGTCGGCTTCGTCGACCACGGCGTCGGGCAGTAGGCGCTTGATGTCGTCGGCGACCGCAGGCGCCCCCGGCGCCGCGTAGGTGATTTCGTACAGCGGCTGGGGAAAGCCCCAGAAGTCGTAGACCAGCGGCACCGTCGAGGTGGCACCGATCGACGGTGGCGCCTGCTCGAAGTGGGCCGAAATCGAGAGGATGGCGGACGGCCTCGGCAGGGATTCTGCCCAGCGGCGCCACTGGGCGCCCCGGGCGTCGTTCAGGGCATTGGTCGGGGCGCCGTGTCCGACGAAACCAGTTGGAAACCTCATGGCGCTGTGAACTCCCGGACGGAGCAGTTCATTCCGTACCCTGAGGGGATCGTGGCGTTGCTCGGTTCCCTGCTGATACTCCTGGGGGCGGTCACGGTGGGGGCGGGCCAGCGGCGGGCTCGCCATCCGCTGGGACCGGAAGTCATCGGCGCCGGGGTCGTGCTCGTGTTTGGCGGCGTGGCGCTGGTGTCGTTTCGGACCGGCGACCGGGTGCCGTGGTTGATCCTCGGAGCGATCGGCGTGCTCCTGGCCGGGCTAGGCGTGTCGGCGCTCACCCGGCGAGCAGGAGGACCTGGTAGATAACGAGGATCATGAACCCGGTGACCGCGACCAGGGACACCTGCAGGATGCGCCGATACCGCCGCAGCTGCCAGATGGCGGTGATGACGAGTGCCACCACCGCCAGCTTCACAATCGCCGCCAGAGCCGGGTCGGCCTCGAACAACGCTGCCATCAGCGGGTTGGCCTCCCGGGCTCCCCGGCCGAGCGCGGCGAGGGTGAACACATAGTCGGCGACGTTCAGGGCCAGGAGGGCGACCAGCACGGTCGCGATCACGCTCGGCCGATCGCGGTAGGCGGCGAGCGCCCCGCCCGCCGCTCGTCGATCGAATCCGGTGCGCCGCTCCGGATACCGCACAGACACCCGCCGGGAGCGCCGATCGCCGGTGCGGGGGGTCACGCTCCCTCCCACCGGGTCGCATACCCATCGGGGCTCAGCTCGAGCGGGATGTGCACGGTGGCGCCGGGACGTTGGATCTCGAATACCACGGCGATCTCGGGATACGGGGCGGCCATGTGATGGTGCTCGAAGTAGGAGTCCGTGTCGTAGCTGAGACGGTAAACACCTGCGGTGAGTTCCAGGCCCTCCGGCAGCAAGTTCGCGATGTGGCCGGCCGCATCGGTGACCGCCCGGGTCCGGAACTCCCACTCACCGGTGCCCGACCGCTTCTCCAGACGCACCGGCACCCGATCCGCCGGTGCGTTGCGCGACGTGTCGCGCACGGTGGTGCCCAGGCCGCTCATGGCCCGAGTGTAGAAGGCGGCGATCCGTCCCGTTGGGGCGCCTACAGCCGCAACAAGAGCAGCTTGACGATGGCGGCCTCGGACCGCAACGCCTCGATGGCCTCCTCGGGCGGCTCGGCGTCGAGGTTGATGAAGGACAGCGCCTCGGTCCCCGGCTCGCTGCGGCCGAGGCGCCACTCGGCGATGTTGACCCCGAACCGTCCGAGGGTGGTGCCGACCATGCCGATTACACCGGGGACGTCCTTGTTCAGCATGATCAAGAGCAGCCCGGACGGGTCGACGTCGAGGTGATAGCTGCTCACCTGGACCAGCCGGGGCTCGTGCCCGCTGAACAGCACTCCGGCCATGATGCGGCTGCCGTCGTCCCAATGCACCCGGCAGCTCACCAGGTTGGTGTAGTCGGCGGCCGCAACGCCCTTGGCCTGTGACACCGAGATGCCGTGCTGGGCGGCCAGCACGGGAGCATTGACGTAGTTGACGTCGCCGGCCAGATGGCCCCGGAGCAGGCCGGCCAGCAGCCCGGCGGCGATGGGTCGCGCCAGGCGTTCCACCGTGTCACCCCTGACTTCGAGCTCGACCCGGCGCACCGGTGAGGGCGCCATGTGAAACTGCAGCACCCCGAGCTTCTCGGCCAGGGCCATGTACGGCATGGCGCTCGCAAAATCGGGCCCGGCGTCGAACGGCAGGTTGACGGCGTTGCGGATATCGGAGCCCCGCAGGGCCTCGATCACCTGCTCGGCGATCTGCGCCGACACATCCCGCTGCGCTTCGGCCGTGGAGGCTCCCAGGTGCGGTGTGTGGACTACGTTGGGAAGCCCGATCAGCGGGTGATCGGCCGGCGGCGGCTCAGAGCGATACACGTCGATGCCGGCCGCCCGCACCTTGCCGGAGCGGAGCGCAGCGGCGAGCGCCTCCTCATCGATCAGCGAGCCCCGGGCGGCGTTGATGATGACCACGCCGTCCTTCATGGAGGCGATCGATGCTTCCGAGATGATGTTGTCGGTGTCGGGGGAGCTGGGGACGTGCAGGGTGACGTAGTCAGCATCGCGAAAGAGCTCGTCCAGATTCACCAGGGTCACGCCGGCCTCCCGGGCGACTTCCTCAGAGACATAGGGGTCGAAGGCGAGGACGTGCATGCCGAAGGCGCCGGCCCGGGCGGCAACCAAGCGTCCAATGCGGCCGAAGCCCACGATCCCGAGCATCTTGCCCTGGAGCTCTGTGCCGGCGAATCGCTTTCGGTCCCATCGGCCCTCGGCCATCGTCTGGTGGGCGGCCGCTGTGTGACGGGTGGTCGCCAGCATGAGGGCCATCGTCTGCTCGGCGGTGGCGACCGAGTTGGCGGCCGGAGTGTTCATCACGATCACACCTTGTTCAGTGGCGGCCGTCACATCGATGTTGTCGACACCCATGCCTGCCCGACCAATGACGGTCAGGCTGTTGCCGGCAGTGAGGATCTCCCGTGTGACCGTCGTTCCCGAACGCACGATCAGGGCCTGGTAGCCCGGAATGGCGGCAATGAGGTCCTCGGAGCTCAACCCGGTTTCGACATCGCATTGGACATCGTCGGCGCGGCGGAGCAATTCGATGCCGTGAGCCCCGATGTCGTCTGAAACCAGTACGCGAAACATGGCCATGAGGCTACCGTCGGGTCTCGCTGAGGCGTGGCGGTCGGGCAGGCGGGAGCGCTCTGGTTAGCCTGCCGCCATGAGAGATCGGCGCCGTTTTCGATGTTGTTTGTAGCTCAGGCCGGCGCGGCGGATCCCATCGATTGGGTGCTCCTCCTCTCCGGGTTGTTCGGTGGACTTGCCATTTTCCTGCTCGGCATGGATCGAATGACCGAATCCCTGCGGGTGGTGGCCGGCGACCGCCTTCGCGGCGTGCTCCTCAAACTCACGTCCAATCGAATCATGGGAATCCTCACCGGTGCCGGGATCACCGCCGTCATCCAGTCGTCATCGGTGACGACGGTGCTCGTCGTCGGCTTCATCAGTTCCGGCCTGATGTCTTTCCAGCAATCCCTCGGGGTGATCCTCGGCGCCAATATCGGCACGACCATCACCGCCCAGATCATCGCCTTCAAGGTGACGTCGTATGCGCTGTTCGCAGTCGCCGGCGGGTTTGCGGTCACGTTCCTCTCCAAGCGCGGCGATCGGCAAGCACTGGGTGCCGTTGTGCTCGGGCTTGGCCTGGTGTTCTTCGGAATGAGCTTGATGGGGGATGCGATGTCACCGTTGCGGACCTCGGACACGTTCGTCGACCTCATGGCCCGTCTCGAGAACCCGTTCCTCGGCGTCGCGGTCGGGGCCGCCTTCACCGCGCTCGTGCAATCGTCGTCCGCCACCACCGGCATCGTCATCGTGCTGGCCCAACAGGGACTGATCTCGTTGGAAACCGGCATCGCGCTGGTGCTGGGGGCCAATGTCGGCACCTCGGTGACGGCGCTGCTCGCATCGATCGGCAAGCCTCGGGAGGCGCTGCGGGCCGGGGTAGCGCATGCCCTCTTCAATGTCGGGGGTGCCATCATCTGGCTGCCCTTCATCGGCCTGCTGGCGGACGCGGTTCAAGACATCGGAGGCGCCACGGCCCGCCAGGTTGCGAACGCCCATACGTTCTTCAACGTCCTGAATGCTTTCCTCGTCGTCGGGTTCATCCCTGCCTTTGCCAGGCTCATAGAGCGCCTCGTCCCGGACCACGCGGAAGACGAGGCGGGTGTGGTTCGCGTCCGTTACCTCGACAAGACGCTCCTCAGAACGCCTTCGCTGGCATTGGATCGCGCTCGACTGGAGCTGCTGCGGATGGCCGACCGGGTGCGAGCCATGTATGCAGATGTGCTTCCGGCCCTGCTCACCGGGAGCCGCTGGACACTGCTCGAGATAGGGGAGCGTGATGAAGAAGTCGACAGCCTCCACAGCCAGATCATCGAGTTCCTCGGTCAGATCAGTCAGACTCGTCTCAGCGAAGGTGAGACCCAGGAGCTCATCGGGCTCATGGAGGCCACCAACGACCTGGAGGCGATCGGCGATCTCATCGAGACGAATCTCGTCGGCCTCGGCCTGCGGCGCACCGAGCAAGGCATCTCGATCAGCCCGGAGACCACTGACGTGCTGACCGAGTTCCACGGCCAGGTCGCCGAGGCGCTCGATCTCGCCATGCTGGCCCTCACACAGAAGAACCCGGACGCAGCACGGCGGGCCTCCAAGATGAAGCGCCAGGTGAACTCGCTGGAGAGAGCGGCGGCCGCTCACCAGGCCGAGCGGCTGGTGGTCGACGCCCCCGACCGGGTAGCGACCTATCGCCTGGAAATCGACGTAATAGCGTCGGTCAAACGGATTTACTACTTCGCCAAACGGATTGCGAGGGTGTCGGTTCCCCACGAGGAACGCGCCGCCATCGTGGACGATTGAGCCGAACTGTCAGATACCTGCTGTGTTGCACGCCGCGACGAACTTCTCCTGCAGCATCTGGTCGGTGAAGGTGGTGCTGTCGCGGGCGCGCTGAACGCCCTCCCAGAACACTGCCCGGTAGGCGGTCTCTTCCAGCCGCTCGTAGGCAGCCGGTCCGGCTGCCAGTGGCAGTACCGGAGCCAATCCGTTTGAGGTGATGAACACCGGTGCACCCGCAACCACGCGGGGACGGGCGGCCACGCCGCCGAAACCGACGAACAAATCGACGGCGTTGCCAGCCAGCAGGTCACTGGTGCCATCTCCCACGAGAACGCTTCTCCCCGGCTGGGAGCCGACCAGCTCCCGAACGATCTCCTCCTTGCCCTCGCTGACCGCCAGCGCACCGCGTCCGTAGTCGAGGTATTCCGCCTCCTGCCCCTCGTGGTGGGACCACCACGCACCGATGAGCTCGTCATATTCGACACCCACTGCTCGAATGTGGTCGGCGGGAACTCCGAGCGAGATGCCGAACTCTCGAACGGGCTCCTCGAGGCCTCCGCTGATGATGTACGTCTCGTGGCCGAGGTGCTGTAGGACCGAAATCACCATGGCGGCGTCGGCAACGACGTTGTCCTTGTATACCTGCCGCAGCGCCCGCACGTCGGCTCGGCTCGGCTTGATCTGCTCGAGGCGCATTCCGTAGACGTCCTCCAAGTCCATCTCCCCGTTCATGGCGGCGTCGGTGAGCCGGCGCACCTCGTCGCCCCGACCGGCGCGTTCGGCGAGAACGTCGATGCCCTCGACTGCGGTGAGGGTCGAATCGCAATCGAAGAAGACATGGCGAAAGGGGGGCCAGCGGGTGGCCGGGAGCGTCGGCTCATACATGTCCGCTGTTATAGCCCGGTAGCGTGGGGGAGTGAGCACTCTCCTGGCAAAGAATGCAACCGTCCTGGTGACGATGGACGCCGACCGGCGCGAGATTCCGTCCGGTGGCCTGTTCGCCCGCGACGGGTGGATCGAACGAGTGGGGACCGCCGAGGACCTCCCCGACACGGCCGATGAGGTCGTCGACCTGGCGGGTCATGTCGTGCTCCCCGGCATGGTCAACACCCACCATCACTTCTATCAGACCCTTACCCGGGCGGTGCCGGCGGCCCAGGACGCCGGCCTGTTCGGGTGGCTCACGACGCTCTATCCCATCTGGGCCCGGATGGGCCCCGACCACATCCGGGTCTCAACCACGATCGCTCTGGCGGAGTTGGCGTTGTCCGGCTGCACCACTTCGTCCGACCACCTCTACTTGTATCCGAACGGTTCCCGGCTCGACGACCAGATCGAAGGGGCGGCCGGCCTCGGGGTCCGCTTCCATGTCGCCCGGGGGTCGATGAGTCTCGGTGAGAGCGACGGGGGCTTGCCGCCCGATTCGGTGGTTGAGACCGAAGACGCCATTCTGGCCGACACCGAGCGGGTCATCGGCGCGTTCCACGACCCAGCGCCGGGGGCGATGACCCGGGTAGTGGTTGCGCCGTGCTCGCCGTTCTCGGTGACGGTGGAGGGGATGCGCGAAGCCGCCGGTGTCGCTCGCCGGCACGGTCTGCAGCTGCACACCCACCTGGCCGAGACCATGGATGAGGAAGCCTTCTGCATCGAGCAGTTTGGGATGCGGCCCGTCGAGCTTGCCGAAAGCGTCGGCTGGATGGGTGACGACGTGTGGTTTGCCCACAGCGTGTTCGTCAACGACGCCGAGATCGGCCGGATGGCGACCGCCGGGACCGGGGTTGCGCACTGTCCGACGTCCAACATGCGCCTTGCCTCCGGGATCGCACCGGTCGGCGCCTACCGGGCGGCCGGAGTCAATGTCGCGCTCGGCGTTGATGGGTCGGCCAGCAACGACGGCAGCCATCTGCTCGCCGAGGCCCGCCAGGCATTGCTGTTGGCCCGGGTCTCGGCTGCGCCCGACATCGCCCGCCGGCCGGACCTGGAGACGGCGCGGGCGGCCCTGGAGATGGCAACCCTGGGCGGGGCGGCGGTTCTCGGGAGGGATGACATCGGCGCGCTGGCGCCCGGGATGGCGGCCGACTTCATCGCCTTCGATCTCAACCGGCTCGAATACGCCGGCGCCCACCACGATCCGGTGGCGGCGGTGCTGTTCTGCGCTCCCGTCGGAGTCGACGTCAGCTATGTGCACGGCCGGCCGGTGGTGGTCGACCGGGAGCTGGTCGGAGTGGAACTGCCGGGAGTCATCGAGGAGCACAACCGCCTCGCTGCGGTGCTGGTGGAGTAGCGCCCGTGGCACAATGGCGACCATGACCGATACCCGGGAACTCGTTCGACCGCAAGTGCGCGACCCCAGCGACGGAAGTGGCGACGACCCCTTCGCTCATTACGTCAAAAAGGGCGACATCGTCCGCAGCAATGTCGAAGGCCAGCCCGTCAAGGCCCTGTGCGGGAAGGAGTGGATCCCCAACCGCGACCCGTCCGGCCTGCCCGTCTGCCCCGCCTGCAAGAAGATCATGGCCGCGATGCGCGGCGGGGGAAGCAACTAGGCGAGGCTTCGCCTCGCCGGTCAGTGGTCACTGGTCGGTAGTCAGTGGCCCGACCCTCGTCGGTGCGGCCAGACACCAATGACTCCCGACCAGCGACTACTCGGGCCGAGAAATGACAATCAGTGTTGTGCGTTCACTGGGCCTGGGGCCTGCGGCGCCGGCCGTCCCGTAGATGGGGTTCCGGCGGCAGCAGTCGATTTCTCGGCCCGTCTCGCGACGTGGCGTGCTGCCGGGCCGAGAAATGACAGAAGATATTGCTAGCTTCAGGGATCGTGGAGATTGTTCGTCCCACCGACCTTTCCGGAGCGCTCGAAGCGCTCGATTCCGCGCCCGATGCGACTGTGCTGGCCGGCGGAACCGACCTCATGGTCGAGATCAACTTCGGGCATCGCCATCCGGAGCACATCGTTGCCGTGCGCCGCGTCGAGGAGCTCACCGAGCTGAACGGCCGCATCGGCGCCTGCGTCACCTGGGCCCGACTCGAGCAGGGCCCCTATCGGGCACTCGCTCAGGCGGCCCGCACCGTCGGCTCGCCACAGATTCGGGCCGCCGGAACGATCGGCGGCAATCTGGGGACGGCCAGCCCGGCCGGGGATGGGCTGCCGTTCCTGGCCGCCCTCGACGCCGAGATCGAACTGCACTCCGCAGCGAGAGTGCGCCGGCTGCGCTGGGATGAGTTTCTCACCGGCCCGAAGCAGAACGCCCTTGCCCCCGGCGAGCTGATCCACTCGGTTGTTCTCCCCGATGAGATCCCCACGCGCCAGGAGTTCGGCAAGGTCGGTGTGCGCAACGCCATGGTGATCTCGGCCGTGATGGTGTGTGTCGCTCGTTTCGACGACGGCCGCACCCGGGTGGCCGTCGGGTCGGCCGGCCCGACGACGCTGCGGGTCCGGGCGGCCGAGGAGATGATCTCCGCCGAGTCTTCGCCGGGTGAGTCGGCGCTGGCCGAGTTCCAGCGTCTCGTCTCCGAGGGGGTCAATCCGATCACCGACCACCGGTCGACCGCCGACTACCGCCGCCACGCCGCCGGTGTGGTGGCCCGCCGGCTCCTGGAGCGGTGCCTATGAGCGACGTTGATTTCACCCTGAACGGCGAGACCCGCTCAGTGAGTGTCGGGACCACCCAGAGCCTGCTCTCGCTCCTGCGCGACGAATTGGAGCTGCCCGGTTCGAAGAACGCCTGCGAGCAGGGCGAATGTGGGTCGTGCACCGTGCTTATGGACGGTGCCGCCGTGTGCGCCTGCCTCGTGCTGGCCGCCGATGCCGACGGGTCCGACATCACGACGGTTGAAGGCATGGCTTCGGGAGATGTGCTGCATGCCGTACAGGACGCGCTCGTAGCGGGTGGAGGCGTTCAGTGCGGATTCTGCACCCCGGGCTTCGTTGTGGCGGCCGCTCACCTGTTCGAGTCTGAACCGAGCCCGGATCGAGACCAGATCCGCGAGGCGCTGTCGGGCAACATCTGCCGCTGCACCGGCTACGGAGCCATTCTGCGCTCCCTGGAAGACCTGGCGCAGCGGTGACGGTCACCGGCACGCGGACCCGGGGCGGCATCGGCGAGTCGGTGGTGCGGCCCGACGGGGTCCCGAAGGTCACGGGCAACTTCGCCTACGCCTCGGACCTGACTGCCGAGGGCATGCTGTGGGGAGCGACGCTGCGGAGCCCATTCGCCCGAGCCCGGTTGGTGCGACTGGACACATCGGCTGCCCTCGCCATCCCGGGGGTGCACGCCGTTCTCACCCAGGAGGACGTGCCGGGCCGTCCTACCTTCGGGCAAATTGTGGCCGACCAGCCGGTACTGGTCGACGGCGAAGCCCGGTTCTGGGGCGAGCCGGCCGCCATCGTCGCCGCCGACGACCCGGACACGGCTCGCCGGGCTGTAGCCGCCATCGACATCGAGTGGGAGGAGCTCGATCCCCTCGTGGATATGGAGGAAGCGCTCGAGCTCGGCGAAGTGTTCCGCCACGCTCCGGTCCGGCGAGGTGATCCCGATTCGTCCGGGCCGGTGGTCGTGGAAGGGTTCTACGAGATCGGCATGCAGGATCAGGCCCCGCTCGGCACCGAGGCCGGACTGGCCGTGCCCGACGGAGAAGGCGGTGTTGATCTCTGGGTGACGAGCCAGTGGACCCACGAAGACCATGATCAGATCTGGCGGAGCCTCGATGTGAAGCCGGGCCAGGTTCGCCAGCACCCCTCTGGGATCGGTGGAGCGTTCGGTGCCCGGGAAGACATGTCGCTGCACATCCATGTCTGCATGCTGGCCCTGCGGACCGGCCGCCCCGTCAAGATGGTCTACAACCGGGCGGAGAGCTTCCCCGGCCACGTGCACCGCCATCCCGCCCGGATGTGGTTCCGCCACGAAGCCCGTGCCGACGGGACGCTCACCCGGGTCCAAGCGCGCATCCTGCTCGACGGTGGCGCCTACACCGACACGACGCCCGCCGTGGTCGCCAACGCCGTGTACTTCGCCGTCGGCCCCTACCGGGTGGACAATGTGCACGTCGACGGATACGGCTTGCGCACTAACAACCCACCGGCCGGGGCGATGCGGGGGTTTGGGGTCGTGCAGGCCTGCTTCGCCCACGAGTCCCAGATGGACCGGCTGGCCGCCGAGCTGGCCATGGATCCGCTCGAGCTGCGCAAGCGCAACGCCCTGGCGACCGGCGATCCCCTGGCGACCACCGGACAGATCATCGAGACGCCGCTGCCCACCACCGACGTCATCGACCGGGTGGCGGCCATGCCCCTCCCGGCCCCGGATGAGTCGGAGGACCCGCGCCGGCTCCCCGGCGGCACGGGGTTGACCACGTCGCGCAGTGACGTCGTCCGGGGCGTCGGCTACGCCGTCAGTATCAAGAACATCGCCTTCTCTGAGGCGTTCGACGACTATGCCGAAGCCCGCGTGGTTCTCACCGCCGCCGGAGCCGAGGTGCACACTGCGGCCGTCGAAGTCGGCCAGGGAATGGTGACCGTGCTGGCCCAGATCGCTCGCACCGCGCTGGGTGTTGACCGGGTGGCCATCGTGCCCGCCGACACCGGGGCCATCGGCTCGGCCGGATCGACCTCCGCCTCTCGTCAGACCCAGATGACCGGCGGGGCGGTCCTCGAGGCGGCCCGGGCCGTACGCGAGCTGGCCCTGCAACGGGGTGACGGGGACGATCTGACGTCGGAAGGCGTCTGGCGGTCCGGTGAGCTGGTCATGACGCTCGACGAGTTGTGTGAATCCGGTCCCCTCAGCCACCATACGCGTTTTCGGCACCCGCCCACCGAGGAGCCGGACGAGAACGGGCAGGGCACCCTCCACGCCGACTTCGCCGTTGCCGCCCATCGGGCCGTAGTCGATGTGGATCCCGAGCTCGGCCTGGTGCGAGTGGTGCAGGTCGATACTGCCCAGGACATCGGTCTCGCCCTGAACCCCCAGTCGGTCCGGGGTCAGATCGAGGGCGGGATCATGCAGGGAGTCGGCCTGGCGGTTATGGAGGAGCTGGTGCTCGACCGCGGCGTCATTCGTAATGCCAGCTTCACCGACTACCTCCTCCCCACCTTCCTCGACGCGCCGGATGTCGAGATCGAGCTAATCGAAGAGCCCAGCCCGTGGGGGCCATTCGGGGCCAAGGGAATCGGCGAGCCCCCCACCATCAGCTCGACGCCGGCGGTGGTGGCGGCCATCCGGAACGCGACCGGCCGTGAGCTCAACCGGGTGCCGGTCCGGCCCCAGGACATCACCGGGACGTGACCCGTCACATCGCCGGCATCGTGGTGGCGGCGGGTGGATCGACCCGGATGGGTGAACCGAAACAGCTGATCGAGGTCCACGGCCGGCCGATGCTGCAGTGGGTGATTGATGCGGCGGCGGCCTCGCGGCTCGGTCGCGTCGTGATTGTGGTGGCGCCCGACTCCGGCGAGCTACGTGCGGCGGTAACCGGCGGCCGGGCGACCTTTGTCATCAACCCTGATCCGGCCACCGGGACGATGTCGTCGTTTCGGACGGGGGTGGCGGCGGCCGGGCCGGCCGCGGGATACGTCAAGCTGCTGGCCGATCAGCCGGAGGTGACCCCGGCCGACATCGACGCCCTCATCGACGGGTGGGATCCGGCCGCCCACTCCGGTGCCGTCGCCAGCTACCGGGGCGAGGACGGACATCCGCTGCTGGTGGGCGGCGATGCGCTGCGCAGCGTCATCGACGAGGACGGCGACCGGCTGCTGTGGCAGCTGCTCATGGACGGTGAACCCGCCCGGGTCGAGATCGACCGGCTCCGGCCCATCGACGTGAACACGCCGGCCGACCTCGCCGCCCTTCGGGAGCGACTTGCTCAGCGGCCGCCTGCGCCACCGACGGCGTAGAGGAATCCGTCCCGGCTCCCGAAGTAGATGACACCGTCACCGATGGCAGGCGACGAACGCACCTCGCCGCCGGTCTGGAAGCTCCACCGCTCTTCAAACGTCTCCAGGTCAACGGCGTACATCTTGCCGTCGTCGCTCCCGAAGTAGAGAACGCCGTCTGCGGCCGCCGGCGACGACCGGATGGTCGCCCCGGTGCGGAACCGCTTGTTGTTCTGGAAGAGGCCGGTCTCGATCTCAAACGGCAGCATCGATGGCCCGTCGGTGATGTAGGCGATGTCGCCGATGATGACCGGTGAGGCAAAGACGGGGAATTCCCCGTAGAACTGGGAGTTGATCAGCTGGCAGGTGGTCGGCCGGATCTCGTAGAAGAAGCCCGATGCGGCCAGGTAAGCGACATTGTCGACGATGGTTGGGGCGGCACCGATGAACACGTCGATCGAGTTGCTGCACACCCGCTCGCCGGTATCGGCGTCGACCCCGGCATAGGTGCCGTCCTCGCTCACAAAGATGACCGTGCCGTCCTGGTAGAGCGGAGCCGTCGACAGCGGCCCGAGTGGGTCCTCCTCTACCGGGGGCCACACCCAGGCGAGGTTGCCGGGCGGGGCCTGTTCAAACGCATACATCCGGCCGTCGGTGCTGGGAACGAACACCTTGCCGTCGAACGCCAGCAGCGGGGCGACGACGCCACCACCGGCCTGCTGCTCCCACAGCGGCGCTCCGGTCCGGGTCCGGTAGCCGTACACCGTCCCGTTTTCGCTAGCGAAGAACAGCACGTTCTCGTTGCCGCCCCCGCCGTCCTCGACGCTCTCGCCGAGCGGTGCGAACGAAAAGCTCGGCGAGGACACGATGGCCGAGTCGGCATCGGCGGTCCAGCCCGCGGTGGTGCCGCTCTCGGTGTCGATGGTGTAGAAGGTCCGGTTGCCGCTGCCGATGTAGGCAGTTGTCCCCCTGATCGCCGGCGAGGCGTCGATCGGCTCGTTGGTGGGGAACTTCCAGAAGAAGCCGTCGAGGTTGGGCGACCCGGCCCGATCCGAGATGCCGTCCCGGGTCCCGTTGAAGCCTCGATTGTCGAGCGAGCCGTGGAAGCCCCATTGGCCCGCTCCGAAACCGGCAACATCCGCGGGAATGTCGAGCTGGGTCTCCTCGGGCGTGGTCGGGGCAGGCTGCCCTTCAGCCGGTGGACGGGTTTCGAGCGTTTCAGGAATCTCGAAGTCGGGCTGCAGAACGATGGCGACTATCGCCCCGACGGTGGCGGCGAGGACGGCAACGGCCGCGGTAGAGGCCAGCGTGGCCAGCCGCCGCCGGCGCCGCGGCTGGCGGGGCTCCTTGATGCGGAGCCCGGCCGCCCGGCGCTGGGCGGGGGACAGGCGCCGGTCGTCGATGTCGAGACCGGCCTGGGCGAAGGCCGCATCCAGGTCGGCCTGGATGGCCACGGCGGCATCGGTGACATCGTCGACCTCCGGGGTCTGCCGGGCCTGGGCGACTCCCGGAGCAGCCGCCCATTGATCCGACCAGTCGTCGGGAACGGTGATGTTGCGGACGGCGTGGGCGACCGCAACGCCCTCCGGTTCGGTCCAGAGCTTGGTGGGGGCAAGTGCCCGGGCCGCCTCGGCCGGCTGTCCGACTCGCAGGGCCAGAGCGGCGGCGGACCGTCCCAGCTCGGGATCCTTCTCGTGCTTGACCCGGTCGGCGAGCAGTTCGATCGCCTGGCCGTAGAACCGCGCCGCCAAAAGCTCTTCGGTGAGGTCGGCGGGCGCCAGGTCGTCCCACTTGCCGCCGGCGGCGGCATCGATGCGCCATCCCAGCGCCTTGATGCGGTTGCGCCACCGCCAGCCGTTGATGCCGTCGGGCGTGGCCCGCAGCGCGGCGGCAACTTCCTCCCGAGCCTCATCGTGGTGACCCAGGCCGTTGAGGGCACGGGCCCGCAGGTAGCGGGCGGCGTTCTCCCAGGCGGGCAGCGTCGAGAGGGTGACGTCCAACATGGCGTCGGCACCCTCGAGTGACCGTTCCCACGCCCCGTAGAGCCCGGCGCCCTCGGCGAGCGCCATATGCCCGAGGAAGATCGGCCCAAAGGCACTCACCTCTTCAGCGCGGGCCATGGCGCGCTGTCGAATCTCTTCGGCCTCGGCGGCCTTGCCGGAGGCGAAGAGGGCCCGCGCCAGCCACACCTCAACGTCGGCCAGCTCGGCTGCCTCGTGGTCTCCGAGTTGCTCGGCGAGGGCGGAGAATCGGTCGGCGGCGTCACCGGATCGGCCCTGGTCGAAGGCAACCCAGGCTTCGTCATACTTGGCCCGGAAGCGGTCTTCGGCGGTGCCGTGCTCGGCCAGCAGGGCGTCGGCTTTCTCGTGGGAGATCTCGGCTTCCACCGGGAAGCCGATGCGTCCCAGGGTGCGGGCTCGCAGCGAATGCAGTTTGCCGAGGCGAGCGGGGTCGCCGGCGGCCGTGAGCTGCGCGGCGGCCAGGTAGCCATCGGCATCCTGGGAGTGCTGCTGGTCGTCGGCGAGTCGGCTCTGCCACTCCAACGCATCGGTCAGAACGTCGCCTTCGGCGTGGCGGGCCGCTTCGGAAGCGTCGGCGAACGCATCAGTCGATCGGCCCATTAGCCGGTAGGCCTGGGCGCGGGCCAGGTGCAGGCGGGCTTTCAGTTGCCGGTCGTCGGATTCGGCCAGCTCGGCGGCCTGCAACGCATGCTCGAGCAGCGGCACGGCATCGGCCATGTGGTGGTGTTCGACGGCGGCGATCCCGGCTTCCGACAGCACGGGCAGGGCTTCTTCCCAACGAGCGGCCGCCGCCAAATACGGGCCGACGATCTCGGGGCCGGCTGCGGTGGCGGCGAAGGCGTCGGCGAGGGCCCCTGCCGTGGCCGAGCGGCGCATCTCGCCCATGTCGGCCGTTGCCTGCTCAACCGCCTCAGTGGGCAGGAAGCCGCCTGCGGTCTGGGTGAGCAGCCCGGCCGAACTGAGCCGATCGCCGGCATCGAGCAGCCCGGCTTCGTCCCACGAGCCCAGCGCCACCGCCGCGGCTAGGGGAACCGGCCGGCCGGCAATAGCGGCTGCTTCGACGAGGCGCCGTTCATCCCCGCTGAGCGCCGCGATCGCGTCCGCTATGGCATCAGTCACACCCGGTTCCTCCATCCCATTCGAGTCCGAACCCTAGACCGGGCCGCGCACCGCTGGCTAACGGCGCGCCAACAACTCCTCCGCCCGCCCGGCCACATCGAAGTCGGGATCGAGCATGCGGTGGAAGGCGAGCCCGTTCAAGCCGGCCAGGAGGAGCTCGGCCTCGGCTCGTGCCTGGCGTTTGGTCAGTTTCTGCTCCCGCCGGATGGCGTCGGTGAGGCGCGTCAACCGGGTTTCGTGGTGGCTGAGGAACCGGTGGGCCAGGCGCTCGTCGTTCAATGCCCCGCCCACCGCGGTCTGCAGGTAGATCTGCGCCAGCGTGGGTTGGCCGGTGATGAACTCGATGTAGGCATCGACCAGCTCCCGGACGGTGTCTTTGCCCTCACCGTCGGGATGGGGATCCACCGCGTTTATCGCCTCACCGATCACTGTCAGGATGACCTCATCTTTGGACTCGAACAGGTTGTAGAAGCTCCCCGATCGCACTTTGGCCCGGTCGAGGATCGCCGCCAGGGTTGTCCCGTCGAGGCCGACGCGTGCCAGCAGCCAGGTCGTCGATTCGAGTATGCGGTCCCGGGTCTGCAGGCCGGGTAGGTAGCGAGCCATGGGGGTGCAATGTAGTCGTCTGGGGCCGCTCCCACTCAGGAAAAAGGGCTGCCCGGCCGACAAAATTGGAGTCGCTGCTCAAAATAGAGCGTATACTCAAAAACAAGCGACGAACCACGTGCGCCGCCGGGTCGGCGCCGACCCGAGGAGCGCCATGGATCACCCCCACCACTACAGGACCAATCTCCGGGACATCGAGTTCAACCTCTTCGAGGCCTACCGGACCCAGGAGTATCTGGGTGAGGCGCCGTTCGACCAGATGGACGAGGAGACGGTACGGGACGTTCTCCGCGAGATGGACCGGCTCGCCCGGGAAGATTTCGCCGCCAGTTTCGTCGAGTCCGACCGCACGCCACTCGAACTGAATCACGGCGAGATCGAGCTTCCGTACGGCGTTCAGAAGAGCCTGGACGCCGTGTACGAGGGGGGCTGGGACCGGCTCGGCTACGCCGAGGAAATCGGTGGCTTCGGGGCCCCGCCCTCTCTGTCATGGGCAGTCGAAGAGCTGCTCGTCGGGGCCAATCCGGCCGCCTACTTCTACGTCTCCGGGAGCATGATGGCATCGGTGCTGGCCGAGGTCGGGACTCCCGAGCAGATCGAACGGTTCGTCAAGCCGGCCATCGAACGGCGCTGGGGCGGGACGATGGTCCTCACCGAGCCCGATGCCGGTTCGGACGTCGGGGCCGGGGTCACCAAAGCCATCCAGGTCGAGGGTGATATGTATCACCTCGAAGGTGTCAAGCGCTTCATCACGAGCGGTGAGTCCACCTATCACGAGAACATCATGCATCTCGTCCTGGCCCGCCCCGAAGGCGCCGGGCCTGGCACCAAGGGGCTGTCGATGTTCGTCGTGCCCAAGTTCATCCCCAACGAGGACGGCTCACCCGGTGAGCGCAACGGAGTCGTGTGCACCGGAATCGAGAAGAAAATGGGCATCAAGGGCTCGGCCACCTGCGAACTGACCTTCGGGATGACGACCCCGGCCGTCGGCTGGCTGGTGGGCGGCGTTCACGACGGGATCCGCCAGATGTTCCGGGTCATCGAGCATGCTCGCATGCTGATCGGCCTCAAATCCGCCGCCACGCTCTCAACCGGCTACCTGAACGCCCTTGAGTACGCCAAGGTCCGCAAGCAGGGTGCCCACATCACCCAGGCATCCGACAAGACGGCGCCCCGCGTCGAGATCATTCAGCACCCGAACGTGCGGCGCATGCTGATGGAGCAGAAAGCCCACGCCGAGGGTATGCGGGCGCTGGTCTACTACGCCGGCTGGTTGCAGGATCAGGAGCGCCGGTTCCCCGACGACGACTCGTGGGCCCGCCGCAATGACCTGCTGCTGCCGCTGATCAAGGGGTATTCGTCCGAGAAGTCCTACTACCTGTTGTCCCAGGCGCTGCAAGTGTTCGGTGGCTCGGGCTTCACGATGGACTACCCGCTCGAGCAGTACATTCGCGATGCCAAGATCGACACCCTCTACGAGGGCACGACCGGAATCCAGGCACTCGACCTGCTGTTTCGCAAGATCGTGCGCGATCAGGGCGAAACGCTCTCGTCGCTCGCTGCCGAGATCATGGAAATAGTCAAGGGCGGAGCCGCCGGTGATGTGTTCGAGGTCGAGCGGGAACTGCTCGGCACGGCACTCGAGGATGTCCAGGGTCAGATCAATGTGATGATCAGCGGCCTGATGGCGTCCCAAGCATCGCCGGAAGAGATCTACAAGCCGACCCTGCACGCCAACGCGCTGCTCGAGAGCCTGGCCGAAGTCGTCATCGGCTGGCTGCTGTTGCGCCACGCCGAGGTGGCCCATCTCTCATTGGAGGGCGGCGAGGATGCCTTCTACGAGGGCAAGATCGCATCGGCCCGGTATTTTGCCCGCACCGTGCTTCCCAAGCTGAAGCTGCGCCGCGAGCTCGCCGAGATCGAAGACGCCTCCGTCATGGCGATGCCCGTGGAGCAGTTTTAGAAGAAGGTCGACTGTCGACTGTCGACGGTCAACTGCTGTCGACGGTCGCCGGGAACCCTTCGGGTTCCTTGGGAGTTGCTCCGCAACTCCATCGGGATGATGCCTGATGCCTGATGCCTGATGCCTGACGCCCGTTCTGACTTGGAACTGGCAACCTGAAACTGGCAACTCCTGATCGCTGATTAGAACTTGGAACTCCAATCAAGAGCACGGGAACGCGCTTTCACCCCCCTCCTTGCCTCCCCCGCTCGCTGCGCTCGCGGGGGAGGTATCCCCGCTGATTGCTGATTGCTGATTGCTGATTGCTGATTGCCGATAGCCGACAGCCGATTGCCGACCGGCGACCGGCA
>JABDLU010000107.1 GCA_013002865.1 Acidimicrobiia bacterium | reverse complement strand
CCAAGTTCCACAAGGATCTCGTTGACGTCGATCGTCGGGGGGTGACCGAAGTACTGAGATAGCTCCGCCATGGCGGCCTTGTAGGCATCGCCGGCAGCAAAAGCCCGATAGGAGTCAGCATTCTTCCACCGGGCAATGATCGTGACCTCATCGTCGCGCCGGTTGGCGGCGAAAGTGACGCTCACCCAGTCTTCTTGTTCGGCGACGAGGGGTGGCGTGGTTCGCCGGAATCTCTCCCGTA
Organism: Acidimicrobiia bacterium; assembly: GCA_013002865.1. Taxonomy (GTDB): domain Bacteria; phylum Actinomycetota; class Acidimicrobiia; order Spongiisociales; family SHLN01; genus SHLN01. The sequence goes on along the minus strand of JABDLU010000107.1, from coordinate 9,954 downwards.
CGTCGTCGATGCGGCCCGGCTTGAGGCGGACGTGGGTGATGACAGCGAACATGGTCCTGCTTTCAGAGGTGTCGGGTCTGAGTCTGGCAGCCTGCCGGCGGATCCGCGTCAGCGGCCGGTGATTTCGACGAACGGCGCCCGCCACTCCGGTGCATCGAACGGCTCGGCGTAGTACTCGGTCTGGCGCCACACGAGATGGTCGCGGTATTCGAGAATCCACACCCACTTGTAGACCTTGCCATCGGGCCAGGTCCCTTCGCCCTCCAGGGTGACCAGATCGCCGGTGTCCGAGACCGATACGATCGGCGCGGCGGGCATGAAGAACGGTGAGACGGTCGCCGTTACGGTGGCCCGGCGTTCGCCGCCCTTCACGGTCGCATCGAAAACATCCGGCTCATCCTTGAAGTGGCTGGAGTAACCGTGGTGAGCGGATACCCAGGCGTCGTGGCTCGTGAACAGCTCACCCGATTGGGGGTAGTAGCACTGGAACTCGGGATGGCGCAGCCGGCTGAGTGCCTCCATGTCCATGGTCGTGTAGGCGTCCCGATACTTCTGAACCCGCTCACTCACGTCGGTCTCCCATCGTCTGTCGCTCAGCCGCTCGACACGCCACCGTCGATGACCATGATGTGCCCGGTCATGAACGAGGCGGCTTCAGAGAGCATATAGACGGCGGCACCGGCGATCTCGTCCGGCTGGCCGTGACGGCGCAGCGGCGTGCGGTCGATGAAGCCCTGGCTGAGCTCCGGATTCTCTATCAAGGCCGACGCAAAGCGGGTTTCCACCAGACCGGGCGCGATGGCGTTGACCCGTACCCCGACCGGGCCGAGCTCGTGGGCCAGGGTGCGCGTCATCGAAATGAGCCCCGCCTTGGTCATCGCATAGGCACCCTGCAACGGCGCGGCGATCTGTCCCATGATGCTGGCGACGTTGACGATGGATGCCCCGGCGGAGGCCTGGTCGACGAAATGCCGGCTGGCCGTCAAGGGGCCTTTCAGGTTCACCTCGACGGTCTTGTCGAAGGCCGGTTCCTCGATGCCGAGGAGGGGACCGAAGTACGGGTTGGTGGCGGCGTTATTGACCAGTCCGTGGATTTCCCCGAACTCAGCTGCGGCCCGGTCAAACAGTGCCGCCACCTCGTCGGGGTGACCCATATGGCACGCCACCGGGAGGGCGGTTCCGCCCTGTTCCCGGATCGCCGACGCGGCGACGTCGAGACCGTCCTGCTTGCGCGACGCCAGCACGACGTTGGCTCCGGCTGCGGCCGAGGCCTCGGCGATCGCCAGGCCGATACCACGACTGGCACCGCTGATGAGAATGGTCCGTCCTTCGAGGCTGATTTCTGCAGTCATACTCGGCACCCTAACCGGGCCTCGTAGGCTTGGCGGAAGAGCGGTAGACGAGGAGAGAACATGCGAATCGAACGCGACTCGATGGGTGAGGTGCAGGTCCCCGAAGACGCCTATTACGGCGCTTCCACCCAGCGAGCCAAGGACAACTTCCCCATCTCCGGTATCGGCTTCAGCCGGCGCTTCATCTGGGCGCTAGGTCTCATCAAGGCCGAAGCCGCCCGCACCAACGGCGACCTGGGAACCTACGACGGGCGGCTGGCCGGGGCTGCGGCCGCCGCCGCCGACCGCGTCGTTGCCGGCGAACTCGACGACCAGTTCGTGCTCGACATCTTCCAGACCGGGTCGGGCACATCTACCAACACCAACGCCAACGAGGTGATCGCCAACATCGCAACCGAAGCCCTCGGTGGCGAGCGGGGCAGCCGGCTGGTACATCCGAACGACCACGTCAATCAGGGCCAGTCATCCAACGATGTGATCCCCACCGCCATCCACATCGCCGCCGCAGCAGCCATTCGAGAGGATCTGCTTCCGGCGCTCGGTCACCTCGCCGAGGTGCTCTCCGACAAGGCGTCGGAGTTCGACGACATCATCAAGTCGGGCCGAACCCACCTCATGGACGCCACGCCGGTTCGGCTCGGCCAGGAGTTCGGTGGTTATGCCGCCCAGATCGAGAAGGCTCGCTCCCGGCTCGCCGAGGCCCTGCCCGATTTGCAGGAGCTGGCCCTGGGCGGGACGGCGGTCGGGACCGGCATCAACGCCCCGGAGGGCTTCGCGGCCAAGACGATTGCCCGCATCGCCGATCGGACCGGCATCCCGTTCCGGGAGGCGGAGAACCACTTCGAGGCCCAGGGGGCCAAGGATGCGGTGGTTGCCGCCTCGGGAGCGCTGAAGGTGCTGGCCGTGGCGCTGTTCAAGATCGCCAACGACCTGCGCTGGCTGTCGTCGGGGCCCCGGACCGCCATCGCCGAGATCAAGCTGCCGTCGCTGCAGCCCGGCTCGTCGATCATGCCCGGCAAAGTAAACCCGGTCATTCCCGAATCGGTGATGATGGTGGCCGCTCAGGTCATCGGCAACGACGCCGCCATCACCTGGGGAGGGGCGAACGGCAATTTCGAGTTGAACGTCATGATGCCGGTGATGGCTCACAATCTCCTACAGTCGATCGAGTTGCTGTCCAACGCCTCGACCGTGCTCAACGAGAAGTGCGTCGCCGGGATCGAAGCCGATGCCGAACGAGCCACCGAGCTGGTGGAGCGCAACATCATCATCATCACCGCGCTGGCTCCCAGGATCGGGTACGACCTGGCGGCCGACATCGCTAAGACGGCGTTTGCGGAGGGCCGCGGAGTGCGCGAGGTCGCAGCCGAGAAGTCGGGGCTGAGCGCCGACGAGCTCGACGCAGCTCTCGACCTGCGGTCGATGACCGAGGGCGGGGTCGCCGGTTAGGCAGATTTCATCTGGGCGATGGTCCGGTTGTTGACGGTGCGCGACATCAAGACGGCGGCCACTACATAGGTTCCGGCCCCCAGCCAGTACGGCGCCCGCAAGCTGATCTCCGCGAGGACGCCGCCCACCGCTGCGCCGATCGGGATAGCCCCGAACGCCACCGTTCGAGCCACTGACGCCACGCGACCCCGCATTTCATCCGGAGTCATGGCTTGCCGAAGCGACACGACCACGACGTTCCACATGCCGATCAAGAACCCGTCGAGTGCGAAAGCCGCCCCGACGACGACCGGGTTCGATGTCGTCGCAACGGCCAGGGCCGCCAGTGCCATGCCGCCCACCGAGCTGAGCAGCAGGGTGCCCGGACCGATACGGCGCTCAACGATGTGGGCGGTGGCTGCTCCGAGGATGCCACCAACGCCGGTGGCGGCCAGCACGGCTCCGAAGCCCCAGTCGCTCAGCTCAAGGATGTCTTGGGCGAACAGGACGAAGACCGACAGCATGGCCGTTCCAACCAGATTGGACCACCCGGCGGCCGCCGAGAGGGTGCGGAGCACCGGCTGGTGCCACAGCCACGAGATGCCCTCGATGATGTCGCGACGGGCGGCGCCCCGCGAGTGGTCTACTTCGCGGTCGGCCCGGAATGTTCCCGGAATCCACGCGACGAGCAGGGCGGCCAGCACGAAGGCGCCGGCATCGAGAAAGAACGGGGCAGCCGCGGCTCCGGCAAACAGGGCTCCGCCGACCGGCGGGCCGATGAAGTCGTTGGCCACCCATTCGGCCGCCTGGGTGCGCCCGTTGGCCGATTCGAGCCGATCGCGCGGCACCAGCCGGGGGATGATTGCCTCCCACGAGGTGTCGACCAGTGTCTCGGCGACCCCGAGGCCGAATGCCAGCACATACAGCAGTCCGAGGGTCATCTCGCCGGCGGAAGCCAACACGGCGATGGTGGCTGCGATGATTGCCCGTGCCAGGTTGCCGAACAGCATGAGCCGCCGACGATCGACCCGATCGACGATCTCGCCGGCGATCAGCTCGAAGCCGAGCCAGGGCAGGCTGTGAACGAGGGCCACGAGGGCAATCAGGGCCGGTTCCCGGGTGAGGCCGGCGCTCAACAGCGGAAGGGCCGCAAACGTGATTCCGTCGGCGATGTTCGAAGAGACCCCGGCGGCCCAGGCCTTGCCGAAGTCCCTCCCCAGCGGCTCGCCGCGGCCGAGGTGCCAGCGATGGTGCCACCGGACATGGCCGAGATGGAGCCGGCTGCGGCGGTGCAGTGACATCGCCTCTCCTAGCGCTCTGGGCCGCTCATTATGCCGGGACCGCCGTGCCGGTGACGGGCTAGATCAGTGGAGCGACTTCCTCGGCCAGACGGTGCATCAGCTGGGCCTGCTCGTCATAGGTGAGTGTCGGGAAGTAGCTGCGCGCCACGATGTCGAGGGGGGCGTCGACCGCGGCCCGGATGGCGGCCACCCGCTCGGCGATGTCGGCGCCGGTGCCGAGCAGGGTGGCCTTCTGCAACGACTCCCGGGCGGGATCGGTCAGCGGACCGGGTGGAGGGAGCGGGCCGCTCCTGGAGGCCGATGCTTCCATGTCGCCATATTTCCAACGCATGGCGTGCACATGGGCTCCGAGCCGATCCCAGGCTTTCTCGACGGACGGCCCCGGGGCCATGACCGTGTAGTAGATCCAGCGGAACGTGGCCGGATCGCGGCCGACGGATGCCATCTCATCGTGTGCCCAGGCCACCTGCTGGGCAAGCTTGGCGGGGGAGGCGTTCGAGAAAAAGCCCTGGGCCAGCCGGGCGGCGCGGCGGACGGCGGCCTCGGCGCCGCCGCCGATGACGACGGGTATCGGGGTCTCGGGGACGGGGCGCACTCCCACGGTCGGGAATGAGTGGATCGTTCCGTCGTGGTGGAACGGCCGGCCGCTCCACGCCTGGGGGAGAATCTGGAGGATCTCCTCCATGCTCTTGCCGCGAGAGGAGAGAGCGGCTCCCAGAGCCTCGAACTCGACCGGCACCCACCCGAGCCCCAGCCCGAGTGTGAACCGCCCCTGACTTATCAGTTGCACCGTGGCGGCATCCTCGGCCAGCCGCAGCGGATGATGCAGCGGAGCCAGCACGACCCCGGTGCCGATCTCGATTGCTGAGGTTCGGGCGGCCATGGCGGCACTCATCGGTAGCAGCGAGGGCATGTAACCGTCGTCGATGAAGTGGTGCTCGGTGGTCCACACAGAGCCGAACCCGAGTTGCTCGGCCAGGGAGGTGAGATCCAGTGCTTCCCGGTACAGGTCGGTCCAGCTGCGAGGATCGCCGGGGCTGCGTTGCGCGGAGATGAGCCCGAAACCAAGGCTCACTCGAGGTCCTCCAGCGCCTGCTCGAGGGTGATCCAGGGCAGATCGGCGCATTTGATCCGGACCGGGAACTTGCGCACGCCTTGCAGGGCTTCGAGGTCGCCGAGGGCGGCTCCGGGACGGTCCGGATCGACCACGTCCTCGTCGGAGTCCTCGATCGTCATCATCACCTTGAACTTGTGGACTATGTCGTCGATCTCGGGGCGGCTCTTGCCGACGATGGCTTCGGTCATCATCGACGCCGATGCCTGGCTGATCGAACAGCCGACACCCACCGCACCGATCTCGGTCACGGCGCCGTCCTCCACCTTCACTTCGACGGTGACCTCATCGCCACACAGCGGGTTCTTGCCCTCGGCTGAGCCATCCGGGGCGGCCAGGTGCTCGTGGTGGCGGGGTGCCCGGTAGTGGTCGAGGATCACGCCCCGGTAGAGCTCGTTAAGCGACACCGAAGATCTCCCGCGCCTCGTGGAGCCCAGCGACGAGGGCATCGACGTCCCCCGGCGAGTTGTACACGTAGAAGGAGGCCCGCGCGGTGGCCGGCTGGTTGAGCGAGCGGGCCAGCGGGCGGGCGCAATGGTGGCCGGCCCGGATGGCGATACCCCGCTGATCGAGGATGGTCGCCAGGTCGTGCGGGTGAATGTCGGCCAGCGTGAAGCTCACGGCGCCGCCGCGAACGTCGAGGTCGGTCGGCCCGTAAATGGTCAGGTCGTCGATGGTGCCGAGCTGGTCGAGTGCGTAGCGGGTGATATCGACCTCGTGGGAGCGGACAGCGTCCATCCCCACCTTCTCGAGGTACTCGATGGCGGCTCCCAGGCCAATTGCCTGGGCGATCGGGGGAGTGCCGGCCTCGAACTTGTGGGGCACCTCGGCCCAGGTCGACGCCTCGAGCTGCACGTCGCTGATCATCTCGCCTCCGCCCTCGGCGGGCTCCATCTGCTCGAGCAGCTCGAGCTTGCCGTACAGCACCCCGATCCCGGTGGGGCCGAGCATCTTGTGCCCGGAGAAGGCCAGGAAGTCGGCGTCGAGGTCCTTTACGTCCACGGCCATGTGGGGGACCGCCTGGGCGGCGTCGACCACCACGATGGCGCCGGCCGCATGAGCAGCGTCGGCCAGCTCGCGAACCGGGTTGATGGTTCCCAGGACGTTGGACATGGCGGTGAGCCCAACGATGCGGACCCGCTCATCGAGCAGCTCGTGGAACTTGTCTCGATCGAGGGTGTAGTTGGCGGCATAGGGGGCGTACACCAGCTCGGCTCCGGTGTGGCGGGCCACCAGCTGCCACGGGACGATGTTGGCGTGGTGCTCCATGAGAGTGAGCAGGATGCGATCGCCCGGTTTGAGGTTGTACAACCCCCACCCGTAGGCGACCTGATTGAGGGCGGAGGTGGTTCCGCGATTGAAGGCCACCTCGCGGCGGTCGGCCCCGATGAAGCCCGCCACTCGCAGCCGGGCTTCCTCATAGCGGTCGGTGGCATCGTTTGAGAGGGTGTAGGCGCCCCGATGCACGTTGGCATTGCCGGTGCGGGAAAACTCGGCCATCGCGTCGATTACCGACCGGGGCTTTTGGGAGGTGGCCGCCGAGTCGAGGTAGACGAGCGGGTGGCCGTTCATCTCCCGCGCCAGGATCGGGAAGTCCGAGCGGAGGTGGGTGAGGTCGCTCACACCCGGTTCAACCCCCGACGGCGGCCCGGTATGCCTCGTAGCCCTCACCCTCCACGCCGGCGGCCAGCTCGGGGCCGCCGGTCTCGACGATGCGCCCGTCGAGCAGGATGTGGACGACGTCGGGCGTGATGTACTCCAGCAGGCGCTGGTAGTGGGTGATGACGAGGAAGGAGCGCTCCGGGGCACGCAGCCGGTTAACGCCGTCGGCGACCACCTTGAGGGCGTCGATGTCGAGCCCCGAATCGGTCTCGTCCATGATGGCGAGCTCGGGCTCGAGGACCGCCATTTGCAGCACCTCGTTGCGCTTGCGCTCTCCGCCGGAGAACCCTTCGTTCAGGTAGCGGTCGGCGAAGCTGGGGTCCATTCCCAGCTCCCGCATGGTGTCGGCCACTTTGAGACGCAGTTCCAGCACGGTGAGCTCGACGCCGGTCCGGTTGGACAGCGCCTGGCGGAGGAAGCTGACGATGGTGACACCGGGGATTTCCTCCGGGTACTGAAAGGCCAGGAACATGCCGGACTTGCCGCGTTGGGTCGGCGTGACCTCGGCGACCTGCTCATCGGTCCAGTCGTCGCCTTCGACCAGCTCCTTGCCTTTGAACACGATGCTGCCCTGGGTGATCTCGTAGGCGGGATTGCCCATCAGCACGTTGGCCAGCGTGGATTTGCCGGACCCGTTCGGGCCCATGACGGCGTGGATCTTGCCGCGGGGGATTTCGAGGTCGATGCCGTTGAGGATGGGTGTGCCCTCGACGGAGACGTGCAGATTCGAGACTGTGAGGATGGGTTCCATGGGGTGGAGCTTAGGGGGCGGGCTTGGCCAACCCCGAGCGGTTTCTGCGCCCGATCCCCGCGGTGGGCGGGATATCATCGGCGGGGATGAGCGACATGCGGCGGTTCATCGAGGGCCTGCCCAAGGCCGAGCTGCACCTTCACATCGAGGGCACGCTGGAGCCCGAGCTGAAGTTCTCCCTGGCCGAGCGAAACGGTGTTGCTCTTCCGGCGGCCACCATTGAGGAGATGCGGGCCGCCTACGACTTCGACGACCTTCCCTCGTTCCTGGCGGTGTACTACGAGGGGATGAGCGTTCTGCTCACCGAGGAGGACTTCTACGACCTCACCTACGCCTACCTCGAGAAGGCCCATTCCCAGAATGTGCTGTATGCCGAGATCTTCTTCGACCCCCAGGCCCACACCACTCGCGGGGTCCGGTTCCAGACGGTGATTTCGGGCATCCGGCGGGCTCAGGAGGAAGCGCGCTCCGCGCTCGGGATCGACACGCAGCTCATCATGTGCTTTCTCCGCGACCTGTCGGCCGACTCGGCCGCCCACACCCTCGAGGCTGCAGCCGATTTTCAGGACTGGATCGTTGGGGTTGGTCTCGATTCTGACGAGCACGGCAACCCACCGGTCAAGTTCCGCGAGGTGTTCGCCGCCGCCCGGGAGATGGGGTACCGCCTGACGATGCACTGTGATGTCGACCAGGAGAACTCAGTCGGCAACATCCGCCAGTGCCTCGATGAGATCGGCGTCGATCGCATCGATCACGGCGTGAATGCCGGCGAAGACGACGAGCTGGTGGCCGAGCTGGTCCGGCGGGACATGGCGTTGACGGTCTGTCCCATCTCGAATCGGTACGTCACGGACGGGACCAAGGCTGCCCAGATCAAGGACCTGCTCGATCGGGGCGTTCGGGTGACGGTCAACTCCGACGACCCGGCCTACTTCCCGGGATACATTTTCGAGAACCTGGTGGTCCTACAGGAAGAGGCCGGCTTGAGCCGAAAGGACCTGGTGCGCCTGAGTCGCAACGCCTTCGGAGCCGCCTGGCTCGACGATGACCGTAAGGCCGGGTTTCTCGAGTCGCTCGACGCCTTCGTAGCCGCGGGTCAGGACTGAAGGCCGGAAAACGGTCTGGGCTCTCAGCAGAGGTTCAGCACGAGATGGGGGACGCGCCGCGTGCTGGCCGGTACGCGAAGACGGCTCGATACATAGCGATAGGCGTGGCTCAGGTGGTTGCCCAGACGATGGTGTCGATGACCTTCTGGCTCTCTGCCCACGAGGAAGCGGGGTCGTCGAGCGTGCCAACCTCGGCAATGGCAACAACGGTCCCGTTGACTTCAAGGAGTGTCAGTCGAACTGCTTCGCCGTCCGTGTTGGTCGTGAACTCACCAAAGAGAGTCTCCACGAGCACAGAGTCTCCACCGGACCCCGCTACCTCGTAGCGAGTTGCGGCGATTCCCCCTACCTCGACAGATTCCTCGTTCTCAAGGGTCAGCCCGCCGGATGCGGCGGAAACCGCCGCATCGTCAGTGGATTCGGCCCTGCTGAGCATGACGAACAACACGACTTGTCCCGGAAGCTGCATGTTGATCAATTCCGGTGCCTCGGGGAAGATCGGGCCCCATCCGTCGCCGATCGTAAAGGACAGGCCTTGCTGGAGGCTCACCGATTCGAACGTCCCGGGACCCGCCGCCTCCATTGACCACGGCTCTCCGCCAATGGTGGTAGTGGTCGTGGTCGGAGGTTGGGTCGTGGATGTGGTTGGCACCGGCACCGATGCTGTTGTAGAGGTAGCCGAAGCTCCATCTCCACCCGAACATGCCCCAACCACGACCGACACCGCCAGAACAGCTGCAGCCAACCGCAAACCAACCTCCCGAATGAACGAATCTCGAATCTAGCGACCCGAACATGAGCGAACGGTCGTTCTCCAAGGAGATCCCGCACTACCAAGCGCCACAGAGAACGTGTTGAGTGGCTGGCCAAGTCGCTGCCCCAACCTCAGCTAGCGGCAGTCGGGGACGCCGGGTCCCAGTCGTCGCCGAACAGCCATTCGACGCGCCGCCTCCATGGTTGGTCTCATAAGGACCGATGGCCAGCGACTCAGCCGCCGGTTGCGGCGAGGTATTCGCCGGCGACCTCGAGTACCGCAGCGGCGCAGACGGCGGGATCCGAGGTGCCGTCGATGTCGGCGCACGGGCCTTCGAGGACGTCAGGCCGATTCGCGGCGGCCCAGAGATTGAAGGCATCAAGGGGGATCTCCGGGGACGCGAACTCGAAGGAGCCTCGGGTGACGACGCCGTCCTCGATCGTCAGGTGGAGGGATCGTTTCACCGTGTAGTCGGGGTAGAGGAGC
>JABDLU010000104.1 GCA_013002865.1 Acidimicrobiia bacterium | reverse complement strand
ACAAGTTCGAGCGGGCCGACGGGTTCTGGCTCGGCTCGATCATGATGAACATGACGTTCACGTTCTTGTTGTTTCTCGTTGTGTTCTTCGGCGGCCTGGCCCTGACCTGGGGTGACACGCCGTGGCTTGGCCTGCTGATCGCCACCATGGCGCTCAACCTGCTGTTTCCAATCCTCTTTCACCCGTTGTCGCGCACGCTGTGGGTCGGGATGGAGATGGCGGCCCGGCCGCTTGAGCCCGCCGAGATCGTCGATGCCGCCGCCTTCGGCACCGGCGAGTGGAGCCTGGCCGGTCTCGGCGGTGAACCCTCCCGGGAGGGTTGAGGGTCAGGCGCTCTTGGCCCGGTTGCGTTCCCGGCGGCGGTCGCTCTCGGTGAGGAAGCGCTTCCGCACCCGAACGGCCTGCGGGGTCACCTCCACCAGTTCATCATCGGCGATCCACTCGATCGCCGACTCGAGGGTGTGCACCCGGGCCGGCTTCAGTTTGATGGCCTCGTCCGATGCATGGGTTCTGATGTTGGTGAGCTGTTTCCCTTTGGTGGGGTTGACGGTCATCTCTTCGGCCCGGGCGGCTTCGCCGATGACCATGCCCTCGTACACCTCGGTACCGGGCTCGATGAACAGCTCGCCGCGTTTCTGGAGGTTGTCGAGCGCAAACGCCGTGGCCGTTCCCTTGTCGCCCGAGGTGATGGCCCCACCGATGCGGTGGGGGAGCTCGCCCGCCCACGGCCGCCAGCCGGCGTGGTGTTGATGGATGAGCGCGGTCCCGCGAGTTGCCGTCATCAGCAGCGAGCGAAAGCCAATCAGTCCGCGCGCCGGGGCCTCGAGGGTGACGATTGTCCGGCCGCCCTCGCCGGGGCGCAGGTCAGTGACCGTGCCCTTGCGGGGCGCGGCGGCCTGGGTCACCGTGCCGACGTACTGGTCGGGAATGTCGACGACCGCTCGTTCGAGCGGCTCGTGCGGTGAGCCGTCGATTTCCCGGATGATGACTTCGGGACGGCTCACCTGTAGCTCGAACCCCTCTCGGCGCATGGATTCGATGAGCACCGCCAGCTGCAATTCTCCCCGCCCGGCGACCTCGATGATCTCGGGACTGGCGGTGGCGCCGATTCGGATCGAGACGTTGCCCAGCACCTCGCGGTCGAGCCGGTCTTTGATCTGGCGGGAGGTCAGGTATTTGCCTTCCCGGCCCGCCAGCGGTGACGTGTTGACCCCGAAGGTCATCCGGATGACGGGCTCATCGACGCTGAGGCGAGGCAGCGGCTGGGGATCGGCCGGATCGGCGATGGTGTCGCCGATCTCTACCTCGGGAAAGCCGGCCAGCACGAACAGGTCGCCGGCCACCCGCTCCTCGACCGGTATCCGCTCGAGGCCGGCGAATCCCAGCAGCGTGGTCAGACGGCGCTTGAGCGGTGGTTCCTCTTCGTTGGAGTGGCACAGTGCGACCTGCTCACCGGCCCGCATCGTTCCGGCCACGACCCGGCCGATGGCGAGCCGCCCCAGATAGTCGGACGCGTCCAGGTTGGTGACGAGGGCCTGCAGCGGCGCGTCCGGGTCACCGGCGGGCTCGGGGATGGTGGCAACGATCGCATCGAGAAGGGGTGCGAGATCGGCGGTGGCCTCGGGCAGACCGATCCCGTCGATGGCCCGGCCCTCGCGCGCGACCGTGCTGATGATCGGAAACTCGATGTGCTCGTCGGCGGCATCGAGGTCGAAGAACAGCTGATAGACCTCGTCGACAACGGCTTCGCTGCGGGCATCACTGCGATCGACTTTGTTCACCACCACCACCGCAGGCAGGCCGCGGGCAAGCGCCTTGGAGAGCACGTAGCGGGTCTGAGGCATCGGCCCCTCGGCGGCATCGACCAGCAGCAGGACTCCGTCGACCAGCGTCAGGGCTCGCTCGACCTCTCCACCGAAGTCGGCGTGGCCGGGCGTGTCGACCAGGTTGATCCGCACCCCGTTCCACTCCACCGAGGCGGCTTTGGCGAGGATGGTGATGCCCCGCTCCCGCTCCTGATCGGTCGAATCCATCACCCGGTCGACCCGCGTCTCATGGTCGGCGAACACACCGGTGAATCCCAGCATGGCGTCGACGAGCGTGGTCTTGCCGTGATCGACGTGCGCGATCAGGGCAACATTGCGAAAGGAGGAGGCAGACATGGCCGGGGGATGGTACTGCTCGCAGCGCCGGACCGGAGGGGGTTTCCTAGGCTGGCGCCGAGGAGGTGCTGACCGTGAAACTCACCATTACCGGCATCACAGAGGGCCAACCGATCCCGGCGGACTTCGCCCTGTGCGTTCCCGACCCCGACACTCACGCCACGTTCGCGCCAAACAAGAACCCGGCGCTCCGCTGGGACGACGTCCCGGACGGGACCCGGTCGTTCGCCGTGCTGTGCTGGGACCGCACCGTGCCCACCGCCGGAGACGACGTCAATCAGGAGGACCGCGAAGTCCCCGAGGACCTCCCCCGCACCGATTTCTTTCACTGGGTGCTGGTCAATCTCAGCTCGGCAGCCCGCAGTATCGATGAAGGTGAGTTCTCGGACGGGGTGACCGCCCGCGGCAAGGACGGTCCGGCCGGGCCGGGGGGAACCCGCCAGGGACTAAACGACTACACGGGCTGGTTCACCGGCGACCCGGACATGGAGGGCCTGTATTTCGGGTACGACGGCCCGTGCCCGCCGTGGAACGACTCGCTGATCCACGAATACCTGTTCACGGTCTACGCGCTGGATGTCGCTCGCTGCGAGGTCGACGGTGACTTCACCGGGCCGGATGTACGCCGCGCCATCGACGGCCATGTGCTCGCCGAAGCAACCGTGATGGGGACCTACACCCTCAACCCGCGGCTCCGGTGAGCGGCGACCCCTATACGGGAGCCCTGCACGGCGACGACGGGATCGAAGATGGCGTCGACCTGGCGCCACCCATCCATGTCGCTTCCACTTACGACCGCTCCGGCCAAGATGAGCTCGTCTACCGGCGGAACCATCACATCACGACTCGCCGCCTCGAGGCGGTGATTGGGCAGCTGGAAGGGGGAACCGCGGTTGCCTATCCGTCCGGGATGGCGGCGATCGCCGGGCTGCTCCGGTACCTGGCACCGTCCCGGGTAGCGCTGCCCGCCGACGTGTATCACGGCACACGCGCGTTCGTCGAGGCCGAACCGCACTGGGAGGTCACCGACGACCATGGCACGCTCGGACACGGTGATGTCGCCTGGCTGGAGACACCCTCGAATCCCAAATGCCTCATCACCGACATTGCAGCCGTCGCGACCGACCTCCGGGAGCGGGGAGTGGTCGTCGCCGTCGATTCGACGTTTGCCACCCCCGTTCTCCAGCAGCCCCTCGCCCTCGGCGCCGCCTATGTGGTGCACTCGTCCACCAAATACATCGGCGGGCATTCCGATGTGATGGGCGGCATCGTGGTGACCGCCGACCCCGCCCGGGCGGCAGACCTGGCCGCCGCCCGGGTTCGAGATGGGTCGATTCCCGGGTCGCTCGACACCTGGCTCGCCTTGCGTGGCGTGCGGA
>JABDLU010000210.1 GCA_013002865.1 Acidimicrobiia bacterium | reverse complement strand
TGCGTAAGCTACCGAGGCCATGGTAAGCAACGCAACCACGGCAAGTATGTAGCGAAATCGCATTGTTCCACCTTTCCGAGAAACACCGATACAGAGTCTCGAGATACCCCAGGTTCTGGTAGAGGCTCTGGTAATAACCTCCAGGGTCAACAGCGACCGGAGGAGTGATACAAGAACCCGACGGGACGCCCGCCCAGATCACCAGCGCCGAGGAGCGATATCGCGCACTTCGTTCCGAGCCGAACCGGCAATCTGGTGCGGTTCCATAACGAGCTCGAGGAGCTCCTTCAGCGACCTCGCGCCTATCGGGCGTCTCGACTGCACACAGTTGCAACCAATCGGGTCGCGGTATACCCGTATACTCGCATCATGGATGATGCAACTGTGTGCCTATTGGCCTGCGGTGGGGTGCGATGACGGTGGACCGTCGGATTCTGGCCAAAGTGGACCGGCGCCTGCTCTCCGAGTTGGACCACACCGAGGGTACCCAGTTGGTGAAGGTGCCGGTGTCTGATGCGGTGTGGTCGACGTGGCGTCGGTATTGCGAGGCGGTGGGGGTGTCGATGGGCAGGGGCCTGGCCGTGCTGCTCCATCGGGAGTTGGCGTCGGTGGTCGAGGTGGATCTGGAGGGGTTGGCTTTGACGCTGGCTGATCGGGAGGCGAGTGCTCTTACCCGGGAAACCGAGCTCAGAGACCGTGAGCGGGTGCTGGTGGACCGGGAGCGGGAGGTGGCGGTATTGGAGTATCGCTTGGCAGAAACCATCCGCCGACTGGAGGCCGATCCCACCTGGCAGCCCCCGAAACGGGGCCGCAATGACCAGTGTTGGTGTTGGTCGGGTAAGAAGTTCAAGACCTGCCACGGCAAGGTCTCCTAGTAGGTTATTCTACGATTGTATGACGAGTAATGATCTGATATAGTTCGCGTGTCGTGGCGCTGCATGATCAACAAGCCCTCCCCTTCGAAGACCCTCACCCACCCCTACGTCACACCGAGCGTCTACTGTCGGCCCAAGACCTCGCCGACTACCTCGAGATCCCCGTGAAGACCATCTACACCTGGCGGCACAACAACACTGGTCCCCGTGGCTTCCGGGTCGGCAAACATCTCCGGTTCCGGTGGCGCGACATCGAGAGCTGGCTCGCCGACCGCATCGGCGAGGAAGGCTGAGCCGTGGCTCACATCCGCCGCCATCCCGTCGACCCATCGAAGTGGCAGGTCCGCTACATCGACCCGGGCGGCCGTGAACGATCGAAAACCTTTCGCCGAAAAGTGGACGCAGAGAAGTACCTCATCCACGTCGAGGCGCAGAAGCAACGAGCCGAATGGATCAACCCGGAACGGTCCGCCACCCGCTTCGGCGACTGGGCTGCACAGTGGCTAGCCACCCGATCCCACCTCAAGCCGAAGACCCGCGTCGGGTATGAGTCACTCTTGCGGGTCTGGGTACTGCCGGCGTTCGGGAACACTCGGTTGGATCGGATTGAGCCGATGGCGGTGGAGGCGTGGATCACCGAGATGAGCCAAGCCGGTCTTTCACCCTCGCGCATCCGTCAGGCGCACCAGGTACTCAGCGCGCCCCTCAAGGCAGCCGTCAAGAATCGGTATCTGGCCTCCAACCCGGCCTCGGGAGCCAGCCTGCCTCGCACGAGGCGGAAAGAGCAAAGGTTTCTCAACGCCGCCCAGCTCGATGAGCTCGCCCGAGCGATAGCCGAACCCTATGGAACCCTCGTCTACCTCCTCGGCTACGGAGGGCTCCGCTGGGGCGAGGCCGCGGCACTTCGCCGCCGTAGGATCGACGTTCTCCGGGCTCGGGTCGAAGTCACCGAATCCGTCGCCGAGGTCGACGGCAAGCTCATCTACGGGCCCACCAAGTCGTATCGGTCCCGAACCATCGCCCTGCCCCGTTCCTTGCGTGACATGCTCAACAGCCACCTCACCGAGTACGTGGCGCCCGGAGCCGATTCGCTCGTGTTCACCGCAACCGGGCGGACCTACAAGTCAGCAACCCTCCGAGCGGGAACGCCGCTACGCAACACGAACTTCACCCGGCGGGTCTGGAAGCCGGCGGTCCTCGCAGCCGGTATCCCCGAAGGTCTCCGGATCCATGACCTCCGCCATACGGCAGCCGCATTGATGATCGCCGCCGGCGCTCACCCCGAGCACATCAAGCGCCATCTCGGGCACAGCTCGATCACGGTGACCATGGACCTCTACGGCCACCTGCTTCCCTCCGAGGCTGGGGAGATCGCCGATCGACTCGATGACATGCTGCGCGTTTCTCAGACGGACAAACGACGGACAAAACCGCTCGAGATCGCCGGCTCGGATGACGGCGAAAGGTCAGAACATGCCCCTGACCAGGGGCTTCTCAAGTGGGCCCGGCAGGACTTGAACCTGCGACCGACGGATTATGAGTCCGCTGCTCTAACCAACTGAGCTACGGGCCCGCGCCTGAGCTAACTGCTCGTGGAGAGTATCGCGCCCTGCGACGATCTTCCGATCGGCGTAGCCGACTGCTTGGCACTGTGAGTTCTGGTCGGTTCCACGCACAGGTCGCCACTCAGTCGGCCGGCTCGAGCACGACCACGGCGGTTTCGCCGGAGCGGCGGGCGGCGTAGGCGTCGAGGTTCTTGTCGATGGAGCGCCACCGGTCCCAGAGGCGGGCTCGCTCTGCTCCATCGGCCGCCCGGGCCACGACGCGACGCCGATCACCGGCCAGCTCGAGGGTGGCATGCGGATCGGCCTGCAGGTTCAGCCACCACGCTGGCTCACCATCAGCCCAGCCGTTCATTGCCATCGTCACGACGTTCGGGCCATCCTCGAAATAGCCGACCATGACCGATCGCTCCTTGCCGGACCGACGGCCCGTTGTTGTGAGGCGACCGGTCCCCCACTTGCCCGGCTTTGGCGCCCACAGCACGAGCCGGCCGGCGGTAATTCGATAGACGCCCCGGTGGACATACCAGGCCAGTCTCACAAACCATCGGGGCGGGAGCCTGGCCTTAGTGCCTTCCATCGGGTCAATCCTCTCGCTCATCGTCCTACAGCTTGGAATCTGCCAGTAGGGAATGCCAGGGTCTTCAGCACCTAATTCTCGCTCAGACTTGCTACGTGCAAACCCAACCCGCCCTTCTGGCGCGGGATCCGTTGCGTGGTCCGACGGCGTCCACCCAGCTCGCCGCCTAAGGAACGGTCCGCTCCATCGAGGTTGCGGCTGCGAAGCCCATCGCTTTGCGCAGGAACGGAACCTGCTCGGTCTTCATCTCCACGAACCCCATGCGCTCATAGAGACGACGCGCCGCCGGGTTGGTGTCGACCACATCCAGGCGCACCACCCGCTTGCCGTGCTCATCCGCCAGCTCAAAGACCCGGTCCAACAGCTGGCTCCCGATGCCGTGACCGCGCCGATCGGCCCGCACCACGATCCCGTCCATCAGCAGCTCGTGGGGCCGGGGGTTGCGGTCCAGCAGGGTTGCCCAGGCCAGGCGGCGGGGGCTGCTCAACAGCCCGTATTCACGAATGATGTCCCGCACGGTGATCTCGACCAGGGCGCGCCCGTCGAGACTGAAACCGGCCAGCCCGACCAGCTCGTCCCCCTGTAAGGCAACAAGTGCCCGGTCGGGTGCGAGCGTGCGTTCGATGATGTTGATGCCCCGCGCCCGGGGGGCGAGGATGTGCTCGAGCTTGACGCCGAACGCATCCCAGTAGAGCTCGGCGGCGGCTCGACGATGCTCCGGGCCGAATCCCAGCTCGACGTGTGCCTCGGCGTCCGGCGGCAGGGCTACGCCCCCGGCTTGAAGACCATCGCCCACACGACCACGATCAGGAGCAACAGCTCGGCGCTCGAAACCACTCTCAGGCGGCGCAGGGCGCTCAGCGTCTCGTTGCCGAGGAGACCGTCGGCGGCGATGCCGGCCCGGACCCGCTCGAAAGCCTTTGGATAGAAGGCCATGCCGAGGATCGCCCCGGTGGCAATGCCGAGGAACCCGATCGAGATCCAGGCTTCGGAGAACTCAAGGTCGGTCTCGATGACCAGCCAAACGCCGGCCGCCAGGGTCAGTAGACCCGCCGGGTTGAACACGGCCTTGCCGAGAAAGTCGGCCGTGTTGGAGATCCCCAGCACCGTCGCCTCGTCCTGGGCGCGCTGGGCTCGTTCCAGCAGCAGGCCGAGCATGAAGGAACCTCCCAACCAGGTAATCACCGCCACGACGTGTACGAACAACAGCAGCTCTGCGAGCGTCACAAGCCCTCCCTTCGTGCGGGCCCCCAATGTAGCCGAGGGATTCGCGACCTCCCAGCGAAAACCCGACGGCGGTCTTCACAGTCTTTTAACACCCGACACACCGGAACGCGACAGGTGCTGACGAATAACTGATGTACGAACGGAAGAGGGAGAGGACGACACATGCGACACCACACCCGCTCGGCGGGACTGCTGCTCCTGGCGGCAGTACTGATGGCCGGATGCGGCACCCGCCCGGAGCAGCCCTCCGGGGCAGCGCCGGAACCGGCCGCAACGGTGGAGACGACCACCGCACCCGCCACGTCACCGGCGACGACGACGTCGCTCACGGCGGCGCCGGTTGCGGAATCGACGACCACCACCACGCCAGCGGCTCCGCCCGTGGACGCGGAGGGCGGCGTCTCCGACGCTGATTCAGCCGACATGGAGGAGCTCCTGGCGGAGATCGAAGCATCGCTGGCCGGCCTCGACCAACTCATGAACGATGCGGCGGCCGGCATGGCAGCCGAGGAAGGGGAGATCATCCCATGAACACAACCAAACGACTGATCAGCACCGGGCTGGCCGCCCTCGTCCTGGCAACGGTGCCGGGCGTGGCCTACGCCCAGGAGGCGCCCCCCGACACAGCACCTGTCGAGCGCCCCACCGCAGCCGAGGGAGCCCGCGCCGAGGCGGAGGCCCGCTGGTTCGAAACACTGCAGGCGCGGGCCCTCGAAGCGATCGAAAAGCGCCTGGCCACCCTCGACGACCTCGAGGCCGCTATCGCCCGCTCGGAGTCGGTCACAGCCGACCACGCCGCCGCCCTGCTAGCTGAGGTGCGGGCGTCGCACGCCGGCCTGGCGGGGCTCGCCGGTGAGATCCGGGCCGCCACCGACCTGGAGACCCTCCGGGTCCTGGTTCCGAAAATCTTCGAGGACTACCGGGTCTACGCCGTCACCGTCCCCAAGGTCCATCTGGTAGTGGCCGCCGACGGCGCCGGCGCCATCGCGGCGCGGCTCGACGAGGCCACTGAGGCGATCGGAAGCATGCTCGATCGGCTGGCCGAGGCCGGATTCGACGTCGCCGACGGCGAAGCGCTCCTGGCTGAAATGGAGCGCCTGGTGGAGTCGGGAGCCACCAGCGCGGCCGCCGTCCCGCCGATGGTTCTCGGTCTCACGCCGGCCGACTATCCGGGCTCCAGCGAGGTGCTGCGGTCCGCCCACGGCACCCTGCAGTCGGCGGGGACCGACCTGCGCAGCGCCGGTGACACCGCCCGGGAGATCGGAGCGTTCATCCGGGCCCTGTTCGACAACGACGCCGACTGACCAACGTCGACCCAGGGGGGAACGAGCGGCGCCACTCGGGCGCCGCTCGTCTTCGAGGGACTTCTGGACCTGGCATCGCGGCGCCGAATCGGGCAGTCTGGGTGGCGTGGAAGACGGGAGTGTCATCACCGCCATCCTGGCGGCAGCCGGACTGGGAGCCATTGTGGGGCTCGAGCGGCAGATCCGGGGAGACGACAAGGAGCCGGATGACGACTCCTACGCCGGCGTGCGGACCTTCGCCCTGTATGGGGCGTGGGGGGCCGGCGCCGGGTTCCTGGGTGACCGGTTCGGAA
>JABDLU010000098.1 GCA_013002865.1 Acidimicrobiia bacterium | reverse complement strand
GGTGACGGCCGCCGGATGCAGCCCCGGCTCGTCATCGGAGGGCGCTGACCCGACGACGACGACCACTGCCACAACCACGACGGTCGATGAGCCCACCACCACGACCACCCCGTCGCCGGCGGGCGTGTCGGCCGACTTCGAACGGACCGTGGTCGAGATAGACGGTGTTCCCTACACCGTGGCCGTGGCTCAGACCCGCGACGAGCTGGCGCAGGGGTTGATGGGCGTCGAAGATCTTGGCCCGCTCGATGGCATGCTGTTCGTGTATTCCACCGAGTCGATCCAGTCGCACTGGATGAAGGACACGCTGATTCCACTCGACATCGCCTTCTTCGATGCCAGCGGCTTTCTGGTCAGCGTGGATTCGATGACCACGTGCCCGGACGACGACTGCCCGAGCTACGCCTCAGCCGGCCCGGCCCGGTATTCCATCGAGGTGCCATTCGGCGGCTTCGCCGACCTCCCGGCCGACGCCCGGCTGGTGATCATCGACGCCCTCGACGGGAGCGGGAAAGAAATTTAGACAGCCGTCTGGCGTCCAACCCGGCGCCCGGGGTACAATCCTCGCCTTCCCCATATTCCTGCCCCGGGAGGGGCCGTCCAACACGGATGTCCACAGGAGGTACACAACGGATGCGCAGCTACGAGCTGATGACCATCCACCGGCCGGACCTGGCTGAAACCGAGGTCCGCACGGCGGTTGGTTCGATAGAGACAGCCCTGAAGAACCAGGGCGTCGAGGTGAAAGAAACCGAATTCTGGGGCAAGCGCCGCTTTGCCTACGAAATCGATCACATGCGGGAAGGCTTCTACTCGGTCTTCTACCTGGAAGCCGAACCCGGTGCCCTCGATGATGTCGACCGGACGCTTTCCCTGTCGGATGCGGTGGTACGCCACAAGTTCATCCGCGTCGACAACCGGAAACCTGTCACACCTGCGTGATACAACAGAACTAAGAGCGAAGAGAGAGAAGCAATGGCAGGAAATTCAGTAACACTGGTCGGAAACCTCGTTGAGGATCCCGAGCTCCGCTTTACGCCGTCTGGCGTGGCGATGGCCAAGATTCGCGTCGCCGTCAACCGCCGCTGGCGGGATCAGCAAGGCGAGTGGCAGGAAGAGACGAGCTTCTTTGGTGGCACGCTGTGGCGGGAAGCCGCCGAGAACGCCGCCGAATCGCTGCAGAAGGGCACGCGGGTCATCATCACCGGCAGCCTCGAGCAGCGGTCGTGGGAGACCCAGGAAGGCGACAAGCGCTCGATCGTCGAGGTGCGCATCGACGAGCTTGGCCCCTCTCTGCGGTGGGCGACCGCATCGGTCACCCGCACCCCCCGTTCAGACAACTTCGGCGGCGGTGGCGGTGGCGGCGGCGGTGGCCAGCCCGCGACCGTACCGGCCGCCCCCGTGGCGCGCGACGACTTTGGGCCCGACGAGGCCCCCTTCTAGGAGACACCAATGGCACGCAAGAAAACTTCCTCACAGTCGAAGGGGCGCCGGCGCCGGGAACGCCCGGACCGGCGGCCGCGCCGGCTGGTCTGCTACTTCTGCACCGAAAAGGTTGACTACATCGACTACAAGGACACGGCCATGCTGCGGCGCTTTATGTCCGATCGCGCCAAGATCCGGGCCCGCCGGGTGACCGGCACCTGCGGTCGGCACCAGCGCGAGCTGGCGACCGCCATCAAGAATGGGCGGGAGCTGGCGCTGCTTCCCTACACCGGCCTGCAGGGCGAGAGTCGATGAAGCTGATCCTGACCCAGGATGTGCCCGAGCTTGGCAAGAAGGGCGACGTCGTCGACGTCGCCGACGGCTATGCCCGCAACTACCTGGTGCCACGGTCGCTCGGTGTCAAGGCTTCCGATGGCAACATGCGCCAGGCCGAGCGCATGCGCGAGGCTCGCC
This sequence comes from Acidimicrobiia bacterium, assembly GCA_013002865.1. GTDB lineage: Bacteria > Actinomycetota > Acidimicrobiia > Spongiisociales > SHLN01 > SHLN01. The sequence goes on along the minus strand of JABDLU010000098.1, from coordinate 3,325 downwards.
TCGAGTCCGAGCGGCGGGCCCGTGAAGAAGCCGACCGCATCAAAGAGGCGCTCACCGGCACCCGGGTGGTCATTGCGGCCCGGGCCGGGGACGAGGGCAAATTGTTCGGCTCAATCGGCCCGGGCGACGTGGCCCAGGCCATCAAGACATTTGTAGGGCTCGACGTGGCGCGCAGCTCCATCGTCGTGCAACCGCCTATCCGGGCGATCGGCCTCCATGAGGTCACCGTGCGGACGCATCCCGAGGTGGAGTTTCAGGTCGCGCTTGACGTTGTTCCTGCGTAGGAGGTAACCCACCCATGGCGATCGACTACCAGGAAGGGCGGTCCCGGCTGCGGGTGCCCCCATCCAACGTCGACGCCGAGGAGTCGGTACTCGGGGCCTCCATGATCTCGGCGGATGCCGTCAACCTGGTCATGGACCACCTGGAGCCGGCCGATTTCTACAAGCCGGCCCACCAGCTGATCTTCGAGGCAATCAGCGAGCTGTTCAACGGCAACCAGGCGGTCGACGCCATCACCGTGTCCGATGCCCTCGGGCGACGCGATCAGCTGGAGCGGATGGGCGGGATCTCGTACCTCACGGGGCTCATCGACAAGGTCCCGACGGCCAGCAACGTCGAGTACTACGCCAAGATCGTCGAAGAGAACGCGCTGCGGCGCCGGCTCCTCGAAGCCAGCTCCGGCATCGGCGGTCTGGCCTATGAGGACTCGGACATCGCCGAAGTCATGGACCAGGCCGAGCAGGCCATCTTCAAAGTCGCCGAAAGGCGGATGGGGGAGGGGCTGATGCCGGTCCGGCCGCTCGTGCACTCCACCCTCGAGCAGATCGAGGAGCTCGGCAGCCGCGGCTCGGAGATCACCGGAGTCCCCACCGGATTCAAAGACCTCGACCGCAAGCTGGCCGGCCTCCACCCCGCCAACCTCGTCGTGGTCGCAGCGCGGCCGTCGATGGGAAAAAGCACCCTGGCTACGAACATCGCGCTGAACGTTGCCCTAGCGGGGAGCACGGTGGCGATCTTCACACTGGAAATGAGCCGCGAAGAGGTGGTGCAGCGGCTGCTGTGCTCGAAGGGGCGGGTCGATTCGCAGAAGCTGCGCACCGGTCAGCTCGGTGAGCAGGATTGGCAGCGGGTGGCCCGGGCCGCCGGCGAGTTGTTCGAAGCGCCGTTCTACGTAGACGACTCGGCCTCGCTGACCGTGACCGAGATCCGCGCCAAGTGCCGTCGCCTCAAGCGCCAGCAGGGGCTCGGCCTGGTGGTGGTCGACTACATCCAGCTCATGACCGGGGGCAACCGCCGCAGCGAGAACCGCCAGCAGGAGATCGCCGAGATCAGCCGCAACCTCAAGAACCTGGCTCGCGAGCTGCACGTGCCGATCATCGCCGTCTCCCAGCTCAACCGTGCTCTTGAGCAGCGCCAGGACAAGCGTCCCATGCTGGGCGACCTGCGGGAGTCGGGTGCCATCGAGCAGGACGCCGATGTGGTGATGTTCATCTACCGGGACGAGTACTACCACCCCGAGAACATCGAGAACAAGGGCGTTGCCGAAGTCAACGTCGCCAAGCACCGTGCCGGCAGCACCGGCCGGGTCGACATGACCTTCCTGGGCGAATTCACGCTGTTCAGTGATCTCGGCCGCGACGTCGCCGTCTAGCTGTGGCCCGGCCCGACACCGTCGTCAACCTCGCCGACAAGCTCGCCCAGATCGCCGAGCACTGGTCCCCCCGGACGGTCGGCCAGCTCAACGATCTCCACATCAAGGTGGTCAAGCTGCAGGGCGAGTTCGTGTGGCATCAGCACGACGACACCGACGAGTTCTTCCTCGTCCTCAGCGGAAAGATGACCATTCAGCTGGCCGACCGCGAGGACGTGACGCTCGGTGCCGGGGAGTTCTTCATCGTGCCAAAAGGCGTGCAGCACCGGCCGGTCGCCGCGCACGAATGTGAGGTCGTGCTGCTGGAGCCGGCCGGGACGGTCAACACCGGTGATGCGGAGAGCTCGGAGCTGACGGCCGATCCCGCCTGGCTCTGATTCAGACGTGCTGGTCGATCAGCACCGGGTTCCCGTCCGGATCGGTGACGACGAACGATGCCGGGCCGGAGTCCGAGTCACCCGTGGTGTCGTCCTGCAACTCGAGCCCAGCCGCTTGTAGCTCCCGAGACAGCTGACGGACGTCGGTGAAGGAGTCGAGCGGCTTGCCGGTCGCATCCCACCCCGGGTTGAAGGTCAGGATGTTCCGGTCGAACATGCCCTGGAAGAGGCCGATGACGGCCGGGCCGTTTACGAGAATCGACCACGACTGGCCGTCGCCGCCGGTGACCAAGAAGCCCAGCTTCTCATAGAACTCGGTCGACTTCGCTAGGTCGGCCACCGTCAGGCTGATCGAAAACGTGCCGAGCGAGCAGGGTTGTTCGAGGGGGGCGGTTGCGTCCATACGGTCCTCCATTGTTCGGTGACCGAGCCTACGTGGTCTCGTCGTCCGGATTGATGGCGGCGATGAAGGCCGCCTCATCGGCGACGTGCTGGTCGAGGCTGGCCTGGATCGGGGCAGAAGCCGCCCGGGCCAGCCAGAAGGAGTCAAGCGCCGCGTTGATGGCGGCGGCATCCAGCGCGTCGGGCCGTTTCGATTCGAGGAACCGGACGATGGCGCCCGCCTCCTCGCGGCTGAACACCGACAGGCGATACCGGGCATAGTCCTCGAAGGTCATGGCCCCATACCGGCGCGGGTTGACGAACGCCGACTTCCCAATCCGCCGCTGGAACATCCGGTCACCGACCGGCATGTCGACGGTGACGTCGTGGAAGCCCGATGTCAGGTGGAACACGATGTCGGCGGTGTCGAGGGCGTCGTTCAGGTCGGCGACCATGTAGGCGGGCGCGAAGAAGCGAAAGCCGCCCTCCGAGAGAAAGCTCAGGGCGTCGTAGTGCTCATCGAGCACCCGGGGTTCGACTGCCGCCCAGTCGGCGACTCCTTTGAAGGGTTCCACGGCCTCCCGGGCATCGCGTCCTTCGCGGCTTCCTTGCAGGAAGTCGTCGCCGGGATGCGGGGTCCCGGCGAAGGCCCGTCGGATATGGTCGATGGTCTCGGTCCGGTGGTCCACGCGCTCGACGGTAGTACGACGTCGCGAAAAAATAGTGTGCACCGAAATCGCGACCCGTGGCGTCTAATAGCCGGATGCACAACATCGCGGCCGGCACCCGTCGGCCGCACACCGGCGCGGCCCGCGCCTGTTCCCAGGAGGGAATCAACAAGTGGCTACCACCAAGACACCCGATCGAACACACACGCCCCCGGGGCGTCGTCCCATCTGGAAGTGGGTCGGCA
>JABDLU010000209.1 GCA_013002865.1 Acidimicrobiia bacterium | reverse complement strand
GATCCAGATCCAGCCACCGGCGCTGATCTCGCGCGGGAGCGGCGGTTTCTCCCCCGACGGCCGCCTGCGCCGCCCGGCGATTCGCATCGGGCCGATCCGAAACTCTCGCCGGGCGCCGATCCCGGTCAGTTCAGTGCCGACCGCCCGGGGGTAGGTGGGCGGGCTTTCATCAGTCACAGACTCCGATCCTACGGAGCCGAACCGGGGTCGGTGTGCTGTTCAGTGGCGTTTGACGCCACCGTATTTCATGCGGGTGTGGGACATGGCGGCGACCTCGGCCTCGTCATCGGAGACCCCGGCGGCTACTACCTCACCGAGAAACAACGTGTGGGTACCAACGTCGATGGCCTGACGGACCTCGCACTCGATGAACGCAACCGCTTCTTCGAAGACGGGTGCGCCCGTTTCGCCTTCCCGGATGGGACGCTCGTTGAGGGTCATCCCCTCTTTGGATGCAGGCTTCGAGAACTTGACGAACGGCCGGGTGTCGGTGGCGTCCCACAGGTTGATCGTGAACACCCCGCTCTGCTCGATGAGCCGATGGGTCACCGCCTTCTGGTCGACCGAGATGCCGATCAAGACCGGTTCCATCGAAACCTGCGTCACCCAGCTTTGGGTCATGCCGTTCCATTCATCGCCGTGGCGAGAGCCCACCAGACACAGCGCATTGGGGATCTTCCAGGTCACCTTGTTGATCAGCTCGATTGGCAAGTCGGACACGGCTGGACTCCTGAGTTTCGGGTAGTCGCACTCTACGTTTCAGGATGGCCGTAGCGGCAGCCACGCCCGGAGCGCGCATCGGGAGCCGGTGCTCTAGCCTGGCCGGGATGAATGTGCTCATCGCGACCGCCGGCGTGCTGCCCCCCGATCCCGTCGCCGCCATCATTGCCCGCCTGGTGGACCCGAGAGACCAGGTCTGCGTGGTGACCGTCCTGGAGATACCGCGGTCGTTCCTCAACGAGATCCGCTCCGAGGAGTGGCGGCCGCTCACCGAGCGAAACCCGGGATTGGATGAAGAGGAGGATGCCGTCATCGCCCGATATGTCGAGGAACGCGGCAAGCGCCTCACCGACCCGGTCATAGCAGCCCTCCACAACCGCGACATCGAGGCCAAGCCCTTGCATCTAGAAGGTGAGGACAAAGCGGCCGCCATCATTGCCGCGGCCGAAGAGATCGACGCCGGCCTGGTGGTGCTCGGAGCCACCCGGCACATCTTTGCCGAGTCGGCTTGGGAGAGCATCTCGGCGCGGGTGATGGCCGACACCCGCCGGCCGGTGCTGGTGGTTCCCGGCCACGTTCCATCCGACGAGGAGCCCGAAGCGGTTGAGTGAGGTTCTCCGCACCCCGGACGAGGCTTTCATCGACCTCCCCGACTTCCCCTTCCGGCCGCACTACTTCAACTGGGGCGACATCCGCATGCACTACCTGGACGAGGGCTCCGGCCCGCCGGTGCTGCTGTTCCATGGCGAGCCGACCTGGTCGTTTCTGTACCGCAAGGTCATCCCGCCGCTGGTGGAGGCGGGGTATCGCTGTATCGCTCCCGACTACGTGGGGCTCGGCAAATCGGACAAACCCACCGACGATGCGTTCTACACCTACGACATGCACAGCGAATCGGTTGCGGGCCTGTTGGGCAGCCTCGAACTGAGCAATGCGACCGTGGTGGGTCAGGACTGGGGCGGGCCGATCGGATTGCGCTACGCCGTTGAGCATCCGGATGCGGTGCAACGACTGGTCATCCTCAACACCGGTCTGTTCAGCGGCCGGGGCTCGATGCCGGATGCGTGGATGGCTTTCCGGGAGTGGGTGGCCCGTACCCCCGACCTGCCGGTCGATTTCCTGATGAGCCGCAGCGAAGCGCACCCGTGGGGTGAGGCGGTGTTGCAGGCGTACGGGGCCCCGTTTCCGAGCGTTGAATACAAAGCCGGCATCCGGCGCTTCCCCATGATGGTCCCCCTCAGTCTCGAAGACGACGCCGCCCCCGCCATGCTGGCGGTGCGTGACCGCCTGGCTGCGTGGGACCGACCCGCCTACGTGCTGTTTTCGACCGGCGACCCCATCTTCTCTCCCAAAGTCGGCGCGCACCTGGCCGAGCTCATACCCGGCGCCGGCGAGCTCGACACCATCGACGACGCCGGGCACTTCCTGCAGGAGGATCAGGGCGAGGAGGTTGGCCGACGGATCGCCGCCTGGCTCGATTCGACCGGTTGAGTTCGACCGGGTGAGGTGGGCTGTCCCGGGGTTGACGAAGACGGGACCTCGCACGGTTGCCCCGCCCGTCTTCGCGCGCGTCCACTCACGGGTCACAGCCACCGGGCAACCACCGGAGTCATGCTCCGCGAGTGAGGTTCTCCATGTGCAGCGGGTTGGCCGGGGCGAGGAGCAGATGCTCGTCGTCGTGGCTCAGCCATAGCTCCGGCGACACCTCCAGCCAGATCCGCTTGGGAAACGCATCGAGGTGGGACCGCCACCGGCCGCTCGGAGGCCGATACAGCAGGACCTCGGGGGCGGGAGCGGACAGGGCCTCGAGCCGCCCAACCAGGTCGTACTGGCCGAACAGCTCGGCCATGCCCTCAGCGGGATCCAGCCACTGGCCCTTGCGGTACCAGGACACCTCGCCGCATGTCTCGCAGCTCACAACCTCGAGCCCCGCTACGGCGACCGGCACATGTCTGCATGCTGTCGTAATCATGGGACCACTATGACGAGCGGGTGTGACAGGAAAGGGGTCAGCAATCAGCGATCAGCAATCAGCAATCAGCAATCAGCAATCAGCAATCAGCAATCAGCAATCAGCCAGAAGGGAGACAGGAGACCGGAGACCGGAGACCGGAGACCGGAGACCGGCGACCGGAGACCGGCGGCCGGCGGCCGGCGACAACAAGAGAACCGGCCCCTTCGGGGGCCGGTTCTCTTGTGGGGTGCCGGTTGGAGGCGGCGGGGAGGACGTCGCTCCGGCTCCCTGATCGTTAGGCGTTGAGGCCTACCTCTGCGGCCGGGGCCTCGTCGGAGGACCCGCCGAAGCCGGGACCGCCTCGGCTGTGGCCGCGATGGCCACGTCCGGGACGATCACTGCGGACGGTCTGCACCCGCTCGGTGATCCGCTCAGTGATCTCGGCGAGCTTCTCGTCGGCCTCTTCCTGGGTCAGGGTGCCGTCGGCAACCTTCTCCGCGAGGTCGGCGGCTGCCGGAGCAACCAGGCCGTCGACCAGCTCATCGAGCTCGACGCCCTGCTCGGCTGCAACTTCAGCCAGCGTGGTCTCACCGTCCTCGAGCGCAGCCTGGATGTCCTCGAAGGGAATCCCGATCACGTCCGAGAGCAGCTCCTGGCGCTCGACCTGGCGGGCTTCCCGCTCGGCCTGGCGCTCGGCTTGCGCAGCTTCGCGGGCCGCCTGGATCTCTTCCTGGGTCGAGTTGACCAGGGTCGTGATCCGGTCGGTCGCCTCGCTCAGGATCTCGTCGGCCCGGTCCTGATCAATGCGCTCGTCGGCAACAGCGTCGGCCAGCTTCTCTTCCAGCCCCGTGACCAGCTCGGTGACGAGAGCGTCGCCGCTGGATCCGTTGGCGGCCGCGACATCGGCGAGCGTGTCACCGGCGTCGAGGGCGTCGAGGATCTCCTGGGGATCGTCGATCCCGAGGATCTCGGCCACCTGGTCGACGCGGGCGCCGCTGCGGTGCTTGGCCCGATGGCGCCGGCCTTCGAAAGCCTCCGCACCGTCGTTCTCCTCGACATCCGGCGCTTCCTGGACCTGGCCGTCCTCCACCGGGGGGATGGTGTCATCCGTGCCGTTGCTCTGCGCGAACGCCATCCCGCCGGCCGCAACCGCAGCTACGACCAGGGTGACGAACCCGATCTTCAGACTCTGTCTCATCTCAGTTCTCCTTTCCAAGAACCTGTACTGGTTCCAGGATGCGAGGTGTTCATATGGAGTGTGTTACGAGAAGCTGAGAGGGAGCTAAGGATCCGGCTATCGGCAATCAGCAATCAGCAATCAGCAATCAGCAATCGGCTATCGGCCAGAAACAGCGATCGGCTATCGGCCGGAAACAGGAATCGTCAACTAGCTCGCTACCGGAGGACGGCTGTCTCGAGCCTCAGCCGAGGAGGTCGGCGGGGGGCACACCGACGCCGTTGGATTGGAACTGGGTTTCGTAGAGGCGGGCGTAGAGGCCGCCGGCGGCCAGCAGCTCGTCGTGCGTGCCCACTTCCACGATCCGGCCCTCGTCGAGTACCAGGATGCGGTCGGCCGCCAGGATGGTGGAGAGCCGGTGGGCGATGACCAATGAGGTGCGTCCCTGCATGATGAGGTCGAGGGCTTCTTGGATGAGGGCTTCGGAGCGGGCATCGAGATGGGAGGTGGCCTCATCCAGGATGAGGATGCTGGGATCCTTGAGGATCACCCGGGCGATCGCAACCCGCTGCTTCTCACCTCCGGAGAGCCGGTAGCCGCGCTCCCCCACGCGGGTGTCGTACCCCTTGGGGAGGGAGGCGATGAAGTCGTGGATGTTGGCGGCCCGGGCGGCAGACTCGAGCTCGGCGGGCGTGGCGTCCGGCTTGGCGTAGCGGAGGTTGGCGGCGATGGTGTCGTGGAAGAGGTAGCTCTCCTGGGTGACCACACCGATATGCCCGGCCAGAGACTCGAATTCGATATCGCGCACGTCGTGACCGTCGATGCGGACGACTCCCGATGTGGCGTCATAGAGACGGGGCACCAGATAGGTGACCGTGGTCTTGCCTGCGCCACTGGGGCCGACCAGGGCAACCAGCTCCCCCGGCTCGACCGAAAACGACACATCCTCTAGTGCCGTGCGACGCGAACCAACCTGGACGATGTCCTCCTCGACCTTCTCGGTAGGCCGCCACATCGATGTGCGCCGCACCGACTGGAGCCCGACCTCCTCGCCGGCCGAATAGTCGAACGTCACGTCCTCGAACTCGATAGCTCCGCGCACCTCCGGCAGCTCGATCGCCGACGCGTGCTGGCTGATCTCCTGGCGGATGTCGACGACCTCGAAGACCCGCTCGAATGACACCAGGCTGGTGGCGAGCTCGACCCGGGCGTTGGACAGGCCCGACAACGGCCCGTACAGCTCACGCAGGTAGGCAGACAACGCCACCACCGTGCCGATGGTCAGCTCGTCGTTGATGACCAGGACCGCCCCCACCCAGAAGACGGCCGCGGTCCCCAGCGCGCTGACCAGGCCGAGCGCCATGAAGAACCAGCGACCGATGAGGGCCCGGCGCACGCCGAGGTCTCGCACATCGGCGGCTTCCGACTCGAACCTGGCCTCCTCGTCCTTACCGCGTCCGAACAGCTTGACCAGCAGCGCACCGGATACGTTGAGGGCCTCGTTCATGGTCGCGTTCATGTCGGCGTTGCGGTCCATCTGCTCCCGGGCGACCCGGCGCAGGGCCTTGCCGACCCGCCGGCTCGGCACGATGAACAGCGGAAGTACCACCACGGCGAGCAGGGTGAGCCGCCATTCCAACTGCAGCATGATCCCGAGCGTCAGCACCACGACAAAGATGTTCGACACGATGGTGACCAGCGTTCCGGTGATCGCCTGCTGGGCGCCAACCACGTCGTTGTTGAGGCGAGACATCAGCTCACCGGTCCGGGTGTTAGTGAAGAACCGCATCGACATGCCCTGCAGATGCGAAAACAGCTGGCGGCGCAGGTCGAAGATGATCCCCTCTCCGGCCCGGGCCGACGCCCACCGCTGCAGGACGCCCAGGATGCCGTTCACCAGCGGCACGGCCACCATCAGAAGGCCGAGGACGGTCACCCGGCTCAGGTTCTCATCCGGAATCGCATTGTCGAGAAGGTCCCGAATGAGCAGCGGCGGGAGCAGCGTCACCCCCGTGATCAGAATGATCGTGATGAACACAAGCGTGAGCTCAACCCGATAGGGGGAGGCGTAGGCGAAGACGCGTTTGAGCAATGCCCGGTCGAACGTGGGCTTGTCCTGGTCTTCGTCGTACTTGAGGTACGACCACCAGCCACCCGAATGGAACATCGATCCTCCTCGGCGATGAGGCTACGACGCTGCAACTTCAAACCCCCCGGATCGATTCCCGACCGGTCCCCGCCCCGGGGGCGGTACGATGCGCCTGTGCTGCGACCCATCACACTCATCAGACGCAGCTTCCCGTATCAACCCGTGTTCGACACGGCGGTCTCTCACGCTCTGCTGCGCCGGGCCGGCCGGGGCGAAATCGGGGAAACACTGCGCATCAGCACTCCCGGCCGCATGGTGGCGTTCGGGCGCCAGGACATGGCCTCTCCCGGCTATGAGGATGCGGCCGTGCAAGCCAGACAACGCGGCTTTGCGGCAATCGAGCGGCTGGCCGGCGGGAGGGCGGCGGTCTTCCACCCCGGAACCATCGCCTTCGCCTGGACGGTGCCGGAGATGGAGGCGCGAGCGGGGATCACGACGCGGTTCAAGGAGATCGCCAACATCGTGGCCGGAGCCCTCGACAAGCTGGGACTAGACGTCCACGTCGGGGAGGTACGCGGCGAGTATTGCCCGGGCGCCTACAGCGTCAATGCCCGCCACCAGAAGAAGCTGATGGGGGTCGGCCAGCGTGTCATCCGGGGTGCCGCCCACGTCGGCGGCGTGATCGTCGTCAACGACTCGGCGGCGGTGCGAAACGTGCTCGTCCCGGTCTACGGATCCCTGGGAGTCCCATGGGAGCCGGTAACCGTCGGCAGCATCGAGGACGAGCTGGGAGCGCCTCGCGACATATCCAAGGTGGTCGACGTCGTCATCGAGGAGTTCGCCGACCGGTTTCGGCTCGTCGAAGGCCTGCTGGATCCCGAAACCCTTGCCGAAGCCGAAGCACTCGCCCCCGACCACGCCTCTCCGTGATGACCCGGATCGATGTCATCAACGGCCCCAACCTGAATCTGCTGGGAAGCCGCCAGCCCGAGGTGTATGGAACCACCACCCTGGCCGAGCTCGAGGCCCGGTGTGTCGAGTGGGGCCGATCGGTCGGGGTGGAGATCACAACGTTCCAGTCGAATCACGAAGGCGCCCTCATCGATCGCATCCACGATGGTGGAGTCGACGGCCTCGTGCTGAACGCCGGCGCCTTCACCCACTACTCGTATGCCCTCCACGACGCCATCGTGGCAGTCGCCACGCCCACCGTCGAGGTGCACATCTCCGACATCCATCAGCGAGAGCCGTGGCGGCGGGTCTCCGTCGTCCAGCCCGCCTGTCTGACCCAGATCAGCGGTGAAGGCATCGACGGCTATCGCCGCGCCATCGAGATCCTCGGCGAAACGCTGCGGTAACCGGCCTCCGCTTCGCGGCGGCTTAAATCAGCTCGCCCAGGTTTGGAAGCGGGATAGACCCTCGGCGAGGTCCTCGTCGGACAGCGCAAACGAGAACCGGAGAAAGCCGGGCGCACCGAAGGCGTCACCGGGCACCACCGCGATCTCGGCTTCGTCGAGCAAGGTGGAAGCCAGATCGACACTCGACCCGATGCCCTTCTTGCTCATCAGCTCGGAAACGTCCGGAAAGGCGTAGAAGGCACCCATCGGCTCGACCAGACTGACGCCGGCGGTGTCCCGCAGCATGGTCACCATGGTCTGGCGCCGCCGGTCGAACGCCTCCCGCATGGCGTGGGCCGACTCGAGTCCCCCTTCGAGGGCGGCCAGGGCGGCGATCTGCGACACGTTCGAGACGTTCGACGACAGGTGGGATTGGAGCGACGCCGCCGCCTTGGCCACTTCGGGAGGGGCGATCAGCCAGCCGACCCGCCATCCGGTCATGGCGTACGTCTTGGATACCCCGTTGACGTGCACGTAGTAGTCGAGGACCTCGGGCGCAGCGGTGGCCAGCGATGTCGCCTGGACACCTCCGTAGGTAAGGTGCTCGTAGATCTCGTCGCTCATCACCCAGACGCCGTGCTCGGCGGCCCAGCGGCCGATGGCGGCCAGCTCCACGAGGGTGTAGACCACGCCTGTTGGGTTCGACGGAGAAACGAAGATCAGTAGCTTGGTGCGCTCGGTCCGGTTCCGCTCGAGCACCTCAGGCGTGACTTTGAGGTCGGCATCGTGCGGCACCGCCACCGGGGTCGCCCCGGCCAGCTTGACGGCCTCCGGGTACGTCACCCAGTACGGGGCAGGAACCAGCGCCTCGTCGCCGGGGTCGAGCAACACCGAACAGGTTTGGTAGACGGCCTGCTTGGCACCGTTGGTGACCACGACCTGAGAGGCGGCTGCGGTCATGGCCGGGGCCGTCGCCGTGATCGCCTCGCGCAGGGCCGGCATACCGGCCGCCGGGCCGTAGTGGTGGGCCTTCGGGTCCCGGCACGCCGCTTCGGCAGCCGCCACGATGTGGTCGGGGGTGGCGAAGTCGGGCTCGCCGGCGCCGAAGCCGATGACCGGCTTGCCGGCCGCCCGCAGCTGGCCGGCCTTGGCGGTGATCGCCATGGTGACCGACTCGGCCATGGCCTGCGCCCGGCGGCTGAGGTCGCTCATTCGCCGCCTCCCGGCCGGGCGCCCAGCTCGCGATCGAGCATGAGCAGCGCCTGGGGGTCTCCCCCGGCCCGGCGGAGATCCTCGACCACTTGATCGACCGAGGCTTCTTCTTCGACCTGCTCGTTGATGAACCAGGTCAGCAGCGGGATTGCCTCAAACTCACCTTCCTCGTTGGCCAGGGTGTACAGGGCCGTTATGGCGGCGGTGACCTGCTTTTCCTGGGCCAGGGCGGTTTCGAAGACCTCGACCGGCGAAGAGAAGGTGCTCGACGGCTGGGCGATATCCCCCAGCTCGATCTCGGCCCCTCGGTCGACCACGAAGTCGAAAAAGCGCAAGGCATGCTCGCGCTCTTCGCCCGATTGGGCGCGCATCCAGGACGCCATCCCCGGCAGGTTCTGAGCCTCGAGCCATCCGGCCATCGCCAGATAGGCGTGGGAGGCCGACAGCTCCATCGTGATCTGATCGTTGAGTCCGGCCAGCATGGCCTTTTTGAGGGGCACGACAGCTCCTTCCCGGTGCGGCCGTCAGTCTATGCCGCGGGCCGGACGGCTCTGAGGTCAGGCGGTAGTCCAGGTGGCCCGGTCGGCGATCATCGCCATCTGGGCGTCTATCCGGTCCGCCGGTGTTGCCGGCTCAATGCGCTCATAGCTGCCGTCGGCCCGCAGCCGCCTGGCCTGCACATTGTCGGCGAGGTGCACGTTGAGGATCTTCTCGACGACGATCCGGCGCATGTCGGGCTCTTCGATGGGGAACAGCACCTCGACCCGCCGGTTGAGGTTGCGGGGCATCATGTCGGCCGAGCCGACGAACACCTCGGGGTCACCGCCGTTGCCGAAGTAGTAGATGCGGGCATGCTCCAGGTAGCGACCGACGACGGATGTGACTGTGATGTTGTCCGATATCCCGGGGATACCGGGGCGCAGCGCGCAGATGCCCCGCACCTGCAAGTCGATGGTGACCCCGGCCTGGGAGGCGGCATAGAGCTTCTCGATGATCGACCGGTCGATGAGGGCGTTCATCTTCATGGCGATGTAGCCGCCCCCCTGCGCCTCATGGATGGCTACTTCGCGCTCGATGCGCCCCTCCAGCTCGGGCCGCATCCGGTCGGGCGCAACCAGCAGCTTGTGATAGTCATCCTTGCGCGAGTACCCGGTCAGTGAGTTGAACACGTCGGACACGTCGGCGCCGATCTGTGGATCGGTGGTGAACAGGCCCAGGTCGGTGTAGATGCGGGCCGTTGTGATGTTGTAGTTACCGGACGAGAGGTGCACGTAGCGACGCAGCCCGTCGGGATCACGGCGCACCACCATCGACAGCTTGGCGTGTGTCTTCAATCCCATCACGCCGTACACCACGTGCACGCCGGCTTCTTCCAGTGCCCGGGCCCATTCGATGTTGGTGGTCTCGTCGAAGCGGGCTTTGAGCTCCACCAGCACGGCGACCTGCTTGTGGTTCTCCCGGGCCTCAAGGAGAGCGTCGACGATCGGCGAGTTCGAGCCGATCCGGTACAGCGTTTGCTTGATGGTCACGACGTTGGGATCCCGGGCGGCCTCCCGAATGAAGTCGACGAAGGGGCTGAAGCTCTCATAGGGATGAAACAGGATCACGTCGCGCCGCTGCATGATCGAGAACAGGCTCTCGTCGGTGCGCAGCACCGGGGGAAGCTTGGGCTGAATCGGCGGCTCTTTCAGATCAGAGCGGTCGACCGCCATGAGATCCATCAGGTCGGCCATCCCCAGGGGATGCTCGGTATCGAACACCTGGTAGGGGGCCAGATCCAGGTTGGCGATCAGGATGTCGCGAATGTGAGGGGGCGTCGTGGCGTCGATTTCCAGCCGGACCGCCGAGCCGAACTGACGGGCCTCCAGCCCCTCACTCACGGCCGCGAGCAGGTCGGCGGCCTCGTCTTCTTCGATCTCGACATCGGCATCGCGAGTCACCCGGAAGGGATGGGCATCGATGATCTCGACACCGGGAAACAGCATGTCGAGGTTGTCCTGGATGACGCCCTCGATCCACACGAAGTTGTTGGCGGCCACCTCGGCCAGCCCGAGCGTCTCGTACGCCTCGGCCCGCTCCTCCGAGGGGATCCGAAGCAGGCGAGGCAGCATGTGGGGCACCTTGACGCGGGCGAACCGCTCGCCGAGCCGAGGATCACGCAGCACCACCGCCAGGTTGACCGAGAGGTTGGAGATGTGCGGGAAGGGATGGCTCGGATCGAACGCCAGCGGGGTGAGCGTCGGGAAGATCTCAGTCTCAAAGTGGCGGCGCAGCAGCTTGCGCTGTTTCTTCTTGAGGTCCTCGAGCTGCAAGACGTTGATTTCGTGCGTCGCCAGCTCGTCCTGCACATCCGCCCAGGCCTGGTGATAGGTAGTGAGCTGAGGTTGCAGTTTGGTCCGGATGGCTGCCAGCTGTTCGGCCGGTGTCATGCCGTCGGCGGGCGCTTCCAGCACGCCACCCAGCAGCTGGTTGCGCAGCCCGGACACCCGGATCATGAAGAACTCGTCCAGATTGGACGCGAAGATCGACAGGAACTTGACCCGTTCGAGCAGCGGGCGACCGGCGTCGAGGGCTTCTTCCAGCACCCGCAGGTTGAATTGCAGCCAGCTGAGCTCGCGATTGATGTACAGCTCGGGACTGTCGAGCGGCGTTTCCGAAATGCCGGCTTCGAGTGGGCTCTCGAGCGCCATGGTTGTTCCTCATCCCCTGGGTGGAGCGCGAATTGTAAGTGAGAGCGGGCCCGGGGGCCACACCACTATGTTCGGCATGTCGGCCCGCCATCTGAAAGACTGCATGCATGAAACGACTGCTCCTCCTGCGCCACGCCAAGTCCGACTGGGATTCGGGCGCCGCCACCGACCACGAGCGCCCGCTGGCACCGCGCGGCACGAACGCCGCCCGGGCCATCGGTCGCTTCATGGCCGTCACCGGTGTCATCCCCGACCATGCCATCACCTCGAGCGCCGTCCGGGCCCGCACCACCCTGGAACTGGCGATGGAAGCCGGAGGATGGACCTGTCCGGTGGATACCACGCGGGCGCTATACGAAGCAGGGGCCCACAACGTGCTCGAGGTGGTCGGTGATTGCTCCGACACCGACGACGCCGTGCTTATCGTTGGGCATCAGCCGACCTGGGGCGGCATCGTCGAGCTCCTCACCGGCGCATCTCTGCGCATGGCAACCGGAACCCTGGTGGGGATCGACCTGCCCGTCGAATCCTGGGGATGGGTCCGGCCCGGCCTGGGCGAGCTGGCGTTCGTCATCCCGCCTCGCCTGCTGACCGACGGCTCACTCGACCTTGGCTGAGTACGACGTCGTCGGCGACTTGCATGGGTGCCTCAACACCCTGCAGACACTCCTCGACGAGCTCGGGTACGACGGAGACGGCCGCCACCCGGACGGGCGGCGTCTGGCCTTTGTCGGCGACCTCGTCAACCGGGGCCGCTTCTCAGAGGAGACCTTCACATTCGTCATGCGGCTGGTCGGCTCCGGGAGGGCCTCGACGGTGCGGGGCAACCAGGACGTCGCCTGGGCCGAGCAGAATCCGGGTCTGGGCCGCTGGATTGCATCGATGCCCCTCCAGCTCCTGCTGGACGATGGACGGCTGCTGGTCATACACGCCGCCGTCACCGCTGAGGTAATCGGCCGAACCGACGATGCAGCCGAGCGCTGGTGCCTGCACGGCAACGAGTCCGAAGCCGGCGTCCGGCCCGATTGGCAAGCCACCTATGACGGCGAACCCTTCGCCGTGGCCGGCCATTCGGTCGTAAAGGAGCCCCGATTCCGGGACGCCGGCGGTGGCTCGGTAATCATCGACACTGGCGCATCGCACGGTGCCGCAGCCCAGGATCGGTTCACCGGTGAGGCGTTCACGGGTTACCTCTCGGCGTTGCGCTGGCCGGAGCGCACCACGGTCAGCGCCAAGACCGATCCGCGCGATTTAGCGAGCTAGTCCGACGGCCTGGGCGGCGATGAGCCGTACCAGCGCACCCAGCCCGGCGAATCGCTCATCGCGGGTCTGGCCGCGCTGCCACCGGATGTAGATCTGGGCGAGGATCACGGCCAGCCGGTAGAGGCCGAGCACGTGATAGAAGTCGATGGTTGAGACATCGCGTCCCGACAACCGGGCATACCGGTCGACCAGCTCGGCTCGGGTCGGGAATCCGGATGCGTCGCGCGGCATCGGCGAAAAGGCCCGGGCGTCGGCCGGATCATCGTCCTCGATCCAGTAGGTGAGCAGCGCCCCCAGGTCCGACAGTGGATCTCCAATCGTCGCCATGTCCCAGTCGAACACCGCCACCAGCCGGGCCGGATCGTCCGGGGCGAACATGGTGTTGTCGAGCTTGTAGTCGTTGTGCACCAGCGAGGTGGCCGAACGCTCCGGCAGGTTGTGTTGGAGCCAGGAATGCACCGCGTCCATCTCGGGCACGTCCTCGGATTTGGCTCGTTGCCAGCGCCCGTACCAGCCGTCCACCTGGCGCTCGATAAAGCCGTCCGGCTTGCCGAGACCGGCCAGCCCGAGAGCTTGGTAGTCGACCGCGTGCAGCGCGGCCAGTCCATCAACCAGGGCAAATCCCAGTTGCTCGGGGGCGTCGGGCATAGCGGCATACGAGGCGGGCAGCTGGCGCCGGACCACCACGCCGTAGCGGCGCTCCATGACGACAAACGGCGCTCCGATGATCGACTCGTCGGAACAAAAGTGAAAGGAGCGCGGCGCCGGTGGAAACACCTCGTGCAGGCGGGACAGCACGGTGTGCTCGCGACCCATGTCGTGCGACCGGGGCGCCACCGGGCCGAGGGGTGGGCGGCGCAGCACGTACACCGCCTCGCCGAAGTCGAGCTCGTAGGTCAGGTTGGCGGCACCGCCCCCGAACTGCCGAATGCGCGGCTCGCCGGTCGCCCCCGGCACTTTGTCCATCAGGTAAGCGGCAACGGCGGCCCCGTCCAGCGCTTCGTCGGGGCGCACCTCGATGGTCTCGGATTCGGGCTCGGGAATCAGTTGAAGGCCTCCTGATCTGCACGGCAGGTAGCGAACAGGGTAGATTCGGCCACCCCGAACAGGAGCCCTATGCCCGAGCCAACCTCGTACGATCCCGGCACGTTTTGCTGGGCGGATCTGGTCGTGCCCGACCTCGACGCCGCCCGTACCTTCTATGGCGGACTGTATGGCTGGGAGTTCCAAACTGAGGCCACTCCGGGTGGCGAATACGTGATGGCATTCAAGAACGGCAAGGTCGTCGCCGGTATCGGGCAACCGGTCTCCGACGATGAGTCAATTGCCTGGAACACCTACGTCCGGGTCGACGATGTGGATGCGACGGCCGCCACGGCCGCCGACCTGGGAGGAACCGTCGTTGTGGATCCCACCGACGCCATGGAGGCCGGCCGGCTTGCGTTCATTGCGGCCCCGGGCGGCGAGACTTTCGGATTGTGGCAACCCAAGAACCACTCCGGCGCCGGCCTGGTCGGTGAGCACGGGTCGGTGGTGTGGAACGAACTGATGACCCGAGACCTTCCGAAGACAGTTGACTTCTACTCGGGACTGCTGGGGTGGACGGTTCGCACGGGGCCGGTGCCGGGAACCGACATGGAGTACTCGGTTGCCAACGCCGGAGACACCATGGCCGCCGGGATCGCCACCATGGACGACAACTCTCCCCCGGACATGGCGCCTCACTGGCTGATCTACTTCGAGGTCGACGATTGCGAAGCCAGCGCCGCGGCTGTCAAAGACCTCGGAGGCACCGTGCTCGTCCCGCCGATGTCGGTGCCGGATGTCGGGACGTTCGCCACCATTCAGGACCCCGGCGGGGCGGTGAGCGCCATCATGACGTCCGCTCCGATGCCATCTAGTTGACGCCCTGAGGGGCACCGGAACGAATGAGGGAGGCTGCACCGCCTCCCTCATTCGCGCCGTACCCTGCAACCCATGACGGACCGATCTGAGATCAAGCGCAAGCCTGATCGGGGCGCCTACGACCCGGCCACCATCAATGCCATCCTCGACGAAGCCCTCATCTGCCACGTCGGGTTCGTTGCCGCCGACGGGTACCCCGTCGTGATACCGACCATCCATGCCCGTTCCGGAGCCACCCTCTACCTGCACGGGTCACCGGCCAGCCGTATGCTGCGCGCCATCAAGAACGGCAGCGATGTGTGCGTGACCGTCACCATCATCGACGGGCTGGTCCTTGCCCGCTCGGTGTTCAATCACTCCATGAACTACCGCTCGGTTGTGTTGTTCGGCCAGCCCCGGGAAGTCACGGAGCCGGATGAGAAGATGCGGGCGCTCGAGACCGTAACCGAGCACGTCGCCGAGGGACGATGGAACGATGCCCGGCAGCCGAGCGACGTCGAATTCAAGGGAACGACGGTGCTGGCGATGGCCATCGACGAAGCCTCGGCCAAGATCCGCAGCGGCCCGCCCGGCGACGACGCCGACGACTATGCCCTCCCCATCTGGGCGGGGGTGATCCCAGTGCGGACCACGTTTGGCGAGGCTCAGGCCGACCCCAAGCTCACGGACGGCATCCCAACGCCGGGATACCTGACCGGCTACACCCGGCCTTAGCCGGCGGCGACGATCTTTCGGACGACACCGTCGAAGGTGAGCATGTAGAGCTCGCCACGACTGTCCTCACCGAACGATGGCACGCTCGACGTGATGCCGACGTCCCACTCCCCCTCCACCGTCACCTCACCGGTGGCGGAGTCGTACACGAAGCCGCGTAGGAATCCGGCGCAGTAGTCGCTGTAGAGGTAGGTGCCGTGCAGGCCGTCGATGTCCCAGCCCCGGTAGACGAACCCACCCGTCACCGCGCAGCCTTCGGCGCCGTTCTGGTACGCCACCACCGGCTGGACGTAGTTGGCGGTGTTACAGGTGGTCACGCTCGGCGGGTAGCAGCCGAAGCCTTCCTGGACGTTCCAGCCGAAGTTGCGCTTAGGCGCATATCGGTGGACGACGTTGATCTCTTCGAATCCGCTCTGGCCGACGTCACCGATGAAGATGTTCCAGCCGTCCCAGTCGAACCGCCACGGGTTGCGCAGCCCGATGGACCAGGTCTGGTCGGGGGCGGAGCCGTCGACATCGATGGCCGTGATGGCCCCGAGGGGGTTGTAAGCGTTCTGGCCGTTGTTGAACGGGTCGCCGCCGCCGCCACCGTCGCCGAGGGCCACGTGGAGTCGACCGTCCGGCCCGAACTGGATCATGCCGCCGTTGTGGTTGCTGGCGGGTTGTTCGACGGCCAGCAGGGTACGGATCCGCTGCGGCCCGTTCGGGCCGTCGCGATACTCAACCACCCGGGTGTCACTGCTGAGGTCGCCGGCATCGCGCTCGTCGGTGTAGTGCACGTAGAGGAGGCCGTTCGAGCCGTAGTTGGGGTGGAACGCCAGGCCGAGCAGGCCCTGCTCGGGGCTGGCACTAGCCGGCATCAAGGCGGTGAGGTCCAGGAACGGTGTGGCGGCTACCACGCCGTTTTCGATGACTTTGATGAGTCCGCCTTGCTCGACGACGAACATCCGGTCGTCGCCGGGCGGTGAGGTCAAGAACACGGGCCGGGTGAAGCCGGAGGCAACGGTCTGCAGGGCCAGGCCGGGCAGCGGCGGCGGCTCCCCGAGGTAGCCGGTGACCGGCTGCCAGTTGGAGCGGCCCATCACGTGCCGGCGGTCCGCCTCCGCCTGGCCGTTGGTGTTGACAAGATCGAAGCCGGTCGGGAAGTTCTTGAAGACCCCCAGCGTGTCGTCGCCGTCGCCGTCCCAGTCGCCGGCTACCGCGGCGAGGGCGCTCGTCCAGAACGTGCCGGCGGTGGAGGCCACGCCCCCGCTGGGCGGCAAACCGGACAGGTCGTCGGTGATGAACGACCAGTTGCCGGAGGGGCGATACAGCGCCACGGTGTCCTTGCCGTCGCCGTTGAAGTCACCGGCAAACGGCTGGTCGCCGACCATCCCAAAGTAGAAGTCGAGGTTTGCGACGGATGTCCCGAGCGTGTCTGTCAAGAAGAAGCGCCCGTTGCGGAAGATGCCGAAGGTGTCGCAGCCGTCTCCGTCCCAGTCGCCTGCGATCGGGACATCACCGGCCATGCCGAAGAAGAAGCTGCTGTCGGCCACGCCGAAGTCATTGCTGTTGCGCAAATACACGAAGCCGTTTGTCTGCCGGTACAGCGCAACCGTATCGATGCCGTCGCAGTCCCAGTCGCCCAGCAGCGGCGTGTCTCCCGGTACCCCGAAGTAGAACGAGCTGATCCGACCGTCCGTGTAACGGAGGTGCCACTGTCCGGTGGCGGGATCGAACAGCCCCACTTCATCGGGCGCGCCGACGGCGGCCGGAGCAGGCTCGGCCGGCGCGGCGAACAGCGCGGCCAGCAGTGCTACCCCCATCAGCGCAATCAGCGGTCTCCTCACGGACGGGAGCGTAGCGAGGGCAGGTTCCTACGAGCGCCAAAAGGAACTAGTCCCGGCGCCGCGGTTCCGTCAAGGATCTGCGCCCGGCGCCGACGACTACATCCATGAGTCGTGTCACGTTGTTCGCCATCAGCGCGGCCGTTTCCGTCGCCCTCATGGCCGCCGCCCTGATACTCACTAAGCCGGCGTTGACCAGCGATGTGACGGCCAGCTACGAGGTGCGCGGCGACGGCATCGTGCTGCTGGAGGGAGATCCGGAGCCCTGGCACGATGCGGCCTGGGAGCGCTGGGTTGAGCTCGTTCCCGCTTCCGATCGCTGGCGGGTGGCCCGCTTCGAAGCGATCGACGGATCGAGTGACGGCCAGGTCGAACCGGTTTCCGAGAGCCTCCAGGTCTGGATCTTGCGCATCTCGGATCTGGAGGGAGATGTGCTGGACGTGGCGCTGATTCACGAGTTGGGTCACCTCATCTCGCTGGGCCCCGACCAGATCCTCCCCGGCACCGACCCGACCGTCGAGTCTGAGTGCATCACCTACTTATCGATCGAAGGCTGTGCCATTCCCGGTGGGGTGTTCGACCGGTTCGTCACCGAGTTCTGGGACACGACTACCGGGTGGGAGTCGGGCGATGCGGCGACGGGCCAGCGCTACCTAGCGGACACCGACGCCTTCGTCACCCGCTACGCCGCCTCCAATCCGGGCGAGGACCTCGCCGAGACGTTCGTCTTTTTCGTGTACCGGTTGAAGCCGGAGGGAGATTCGATCGCCGAGCAGAAAATCAGGCTGCTGTGGGAGTTCCCCGATCTGGTCGAGCTGCGGTCGGCGCTGCGGCGCAACCTGACCGGCTAGCGGAAGTCACGGCTCGGCACTTTCTCGACCAGCAGCGGATGAAAGCGGCGGGCGACCAGGTTGGTGACTCCGTCGCGGTATTCGAGGATGCCCTCGATGATCAAGCCGACCTCCTTGCGGGCGATGTCCTGCTGAGCGGCCCACACCGCCGGCAGAACCACCACATTGAGCAGGCCGGTCTCGTCCTCCAGGTTGAAGAACATCACGCCGTTGGCAGTCCCGGGCCGCTGCCGATGGGTCACGATGCCACCCACCCGGGCCCGCTTGCCGTGCCGCCGGCGGGAGAGCGCCTCCGACACGGTGATGCAGCCGGAGGCTTCCAGTTGGTCCCGCACGAACTCAACCGGGTGCCGGGTGGACACGCCGGTCGACCAGATGTCGGCTTGCATCTCCTGAAACTCGCTCATCCCTGGCAGGGTCGGCGCCTCGACACCGGCCGCCAGGGCGAGGCGGTCCGGTCCCAGCCCGGCAGCCGCCCCGGCCGCCCACATGCCGTCGCGCCGGCCGACTCCCAGCGACTCCAGCGCCCCGGAGGCCGCCAGCGCTTCCAGGGCATCCAGCGGCAAGCCGGTGCGCTGGGCCAGGTCCTCCACCGAGGCAAAATCACCGCCGAAGCGGCGGGCGGCTTCGATACGGGTGACTTCGGCGTCGCCCATGTTGCGGACGTAGCGCAACCCCATGCGCATCGCCACGGGGGGCCGGAGCGGATCACCTTCCGGCCCTCTCCCCCGGCGGTAGCGCATCCCGTAGTAGGTGACGATGTCGTCGGGATCGGCTTCGGCGGGCTCGACGGTGCAGTCGTACTCAGACCGGTTCACATCCGGCCCGGCAACGATGACTCCGTGGCGCTTGGAATCCTGCACCAGCGAGTTTGGGCTGTAGAAGCCCATCGGCTGGGCATTGAGCAGCCCGCACAGGAACTCGGTCGGCCAGTGATACTTCAACCAGGACGACGCATAGACGATGTAGGCGAAGCTCACCGAGTGGCTCTCCGGGAACCCAAAGGCGGCAAACCCCTGCAGCTTCTCCCAGATCTCATCGGCAGCCGCCCCCCTCACCCCATTGACGGCCATGCCCTCGTACAGCTCATCCCGCAGCTTGGCCATGGCCTCGACGCTGCGCTTGGACGACATGGCCATGCGCAGCCGGTCGGTCTGGCCGCCGCTGAACCCGGCACACACCCGGGCCAGCTCCATGAGCTGCTCCTGGAACACCGGCACCCCCAGAGTTTTCTCCAGGATGGGCCGGGCCAGCGGGTGGGGGTACGTCACCGGGGCTTCGCCGTTGCGTCGCTGCAGGAATGGATGCACCGAATGGCCCTGGATGGGGCCGGGACGGATCAGGGCGACCTCGATGGCCAGGTCGTAGAAGGTGCGGGGCTTCATGCGGGGGAGGGTGGCCATCTGCGCCCGGGACTCCACCTGGAACACCCCGACCGTGTCTGCCTTGGTAAGCATCTCGTAGATGACCGGTTCCTGGGGGATCGTGGCGAGATCGACCGCCACGCCGTGGGCCTCCTCGATGACGTCGACGGTGAGATGCAGCGCATTGAGCATGCCGAGCCCGAGCAGGTCGAACTTGACGATGCCTATGGCGGCGCACGACTCCTTGTCCCACTGCAGCACCGAGCGGTCCTCCATGCGCCCCCACTCCATGGGCACCACCTCGTGCAGGGGACGATCGGCGATGACCACTCCCCCGGAGTGAATGCCGAGATGGCGGGGAAAGCCATCGAGCCGGTGACACACGTCGTAGATGAGGTCGGCGGTGAGACCGGCGGGCAGTTCCACATGTTCGGCGATGGCTTGGGGATTGCGGGTGTCCAGATACTTGGTCAGGCCGTTCACCTGCGCCTGGGTCAGCCCGAAGGCCTTGCCGACATCCTGGAGCACCGAGCGGGCCCGGTAGGTGATGACGTTGGCGACCATGGCTGCCCGCTCCCGCCCGTAGCGCTGATAGCAGTACTGGATGACCTCCTCGCGGCGTTCGGCTTCGAAGTCCACGTCGATGTCTGGTGGGCGGCCCCGTTCTTCGGACAGGAACCGCTCGAACGGAAGATGCAGCCGGATGGGATCGACCCTGGTCAGCCCGATGCAGCGACACACCGCCGAGTCGGCCCCAGAGCCCCGGATCTGGCAATAGATGTCGCGGGAGCGGGCGAATTCGACCAGGTCCCACACCACCAGGAAGTAGCCGGGGAAGCCCAGCTCGTCGATGATCTTGAGCTCGTGCTCGAGGCGCTCGGCGGCCCGCCCCTCCACCCCGCCTGCTCCGTCGGGGTAGACGTCCCGAGCCCCTTCGAACACGAGGTGGCGCAAGAACGCCATCTCACTGCGGAAGTGACCGGGCATGGGAAAGTCCGGCAGCCGGGGGGCTACCAGCCGCAGGTCGAACGCGAGGGCGGCGCCCAGCTCGGCGGCGGTCGGCACTGCGCCCGGGTAGGGAGCAAAGCGGCGGGCCATCTCCGCCGGCGACTTGAGATAGCGCTCGTCGGTGGCGGGTCGGAACCCGTCTGCGGTATCCAGGTCACGCCGGCCTCCGATGGCGGCCAGCACCTCGGACAGGTCGACCGACTCCCGCCGGTGATAGTGCACGTTGTTGGTAGCGACCACCGGGATGCGCATCTGGGCGGCCACTTCGGCCAGCAGCTGGTTGCGAGGATCGTCCTCGGGCATGGCGTGGTCCCACAGCTCCGCATAGAGGCGGTCACCGAAGATGTCCTGAAGACGGCCCAGCTCACGGCGCACCCCGATGGCGTCGCCGGCTCCCGCCGCCCGGGGAACCGTTCCGTGGCTGCACCCGGTGAGACCCACCAGCTCACCGCGCCGGGCGGCGGCGTGCAGATCGTCCCAGCTGTACACGGGGCGGTCCTTCTCCCCCCGGAACTGGGCGCGGGTGATGAGCTCACCGAGGGCGGCATAGCCGGCCGGTGACCCGGCCAGGACCACCAGATGATCGGTGGGCGGCGGGGCAACCGGCTTGGATCCGTGCATCTGGCGGATTCGCCCTCGCCGCTTCGTGTTGGGGCTCTGCGCCAGCTCGGGTTGGTCACCGGGACCGGGAATCGGGTCGTCGGCCGGGAGCGGGACAGTGCCGGGCGGCATCCCGATCTCCGCCCCGTACACCGCCGGCAGGCCGGCGGTGCGGGCCGCTTCATTGAAGTGGACCGCACCGTAGAACCCGTCATGATCGGTTACCGCCAGCGCCGAATAGCCGAGCTCGGCGGCCCGTTCCACCAGCTCGGCCGGCCAGGACGCCCCGTCGAGAAACGAATAATTGGAATGGGCGTGCAGCTCGGCGTATCCGGACATGGACCCGCATTATCGAACATATGTTCGATGGATGTCAAACGCGGGGTCGTCCCAAAAAGGCGTTCCCCGGTGCAGCCCCGTTTGGGGCCGCACCGGGAGCACAGGGCGTCAGCCGGCCGTCACGGTGCCGGCCAGGGTGCCGGGCTCATACGCGTCGGCGGCATAGAGCCGGTACACCTCTTCACCATCGGCGGTGCCGTCCAGGTAGAGGTCGTAGCTTTCGCCTGCCACCAGTTCCGGCGACGAGAAGACGATCACCGAGAAGTCGTTGAGCGTCTCGTAGGTGAGGAGACTCTCGCCTGTGCTGCTCTCGACGTGAATGACCGTCCCCCCGTCGATCACTCCGCCGGTGGTCACGAATATCGACGCCTGGGTGCCGGCGTTGATGCCCTCCGAGGTCATGCCATCGATATGGGTGCCTACGAGGACTCCGCCGAGCATCTCGAACGTGCCGTTGTGATCGAGGGCGCCGTCACGGGAACTCGTCGATCCGTCAATGGTGACCGTGCCGCCGGTCATGACGACGTAGCCATTTGAGTCGATGCCATCGCCGTACGCGTCGATCGAGATGGTTCCCCCGTTGATGTACAGGTAGAACTCACCGGGAATCTCCTCGGGCGGGCCGCCGGCTGCTCCACCGCCCGGACCCCGGGTCCGGAACGTGTCCGCCCCGACCTCACCGGCCGCGTTGAGCGTGCCGGACCCATCTACGCCGGCGACGTTGAGCCCATCGTCACTGGCAACGATCTGGATGTCCCCATCATTGATGGTGACGATCGTCCCTTCGATGCCTTCGTACGATTGGGTCACGTTGATGGCCCCTCCGTTGATTTCGACGGTCTCGTCGGCGTGCACGGCGTCGTCGCCGGTCGCGATGAGGAAGCTGCCACCGTTGACGATCACGGCGGTATTGGAATGGATGGCGTCGTCGGCGGTGTCGAGGACGAAGTCACCGGCACCGATGATCACGCTGACGGCACCCTTGATGCCCTTGGCAGAGTCGTCGACCGCAAGGGACGCGGCGCTGCCGCCACCGGCGGAGATGTCGAACTCGCCGCCGGTGATGAGCACATCGGTGGCGGCCTGGATGGCATCGCCGCCTGCCACGATGTCGACGGCGCCATCGCTGATGGATACATACCCGAGGGCGGCGTCCTCTTCGTTGTCGGACTTGATGCCGTCGCCGCCGGCCGTGATGGCGAGCGTCCCGCCGGTGACCA
>JABDLU010000091.1 GCA_013002865.1 Acidimicrobiia bacterium | reverse complement strand
CGTTTCTCGAGGACGACGGCGGGCCCATCCTCATTGGAACCAACGCCGGCCTGGACCGCGACCCGGCCTGGGTCCACAACCTCCGGGCCAACCCGACGGCACGGGCTCGCTGGAACGGCACGTGGCGGACGGTGCAGGGCTTCGAGCTGGCCGGGACCGAACGTGAGGCGGCCTGGCAGGAGGCCGTCGACGCCTTAGCCGGCTACGCCGACTATGCCGCCAGACTCACCCGCACCGTCCCGATCGTGCAGCTGCGCCCGGCCTGACCGGCGGCGCTCCTGCGCCACTAGCCTCGCCGTCATGCGACCGCTTGCAGACGAACGTGGCTTCTTCGATCTGCAGTGGCCGGCACTGCAGGCCACGCTCGAACAGGACGGACCGGACGCCGTCGCCCGCGCCATCCTCCGCTACGAATCTGACGCTGAGCGGGTCGCGCTCTTCCGCTTTGCCCGCCAGGGCATTGTCATCGGCGATTGGGAGGGCAAGAACCTCAATGCGGCGCTGGTGGTGGCTGAGGCCGCGATCGCCTGGCTGGACGAACGCGCCCGGGGCGCCGCCGGACCGGATCGCACTAGCTATCTGGCAGCACTCGCCGAAATCACCTTCAACGCCGCCGCCGACGTCGCCGACTGCTGGACGGACGACGACGAGCCGCGGCGGCGCGATCACTTCGCGCGAGCCATGGCGATCGCCGAGAAGTCGGTCGGGCTGCGCGAAGAGCTCGGGAAGTCGGACAACTCCAAGCACCTCGGGTGGTGGGCCTTTGGGTATCACCAGCTGCGGCTCGGGTTGACCGGCGCGGCCGCCGACAGCCTGGAACGCTCGCTCGAGCATGCCCGCCGGGCCGCCCGTGGGGCCGGCGAGCCGGACGGCGTCACCTCGCAGGCACCATTCGCGGTGCTGATCAGCGCCGGCTATCTCGGCCTGGCCCGCATCGCCGACGGCGAGCCATCGGGCCCCGACCTGTATGGTGAAGCTATCGCCGCTTTTCAGGCTCAGCTCAGCGATCCGGAGCGCCAGGCGGATGCCCGCTTCGGCCTCGACCAGCTCGCGCTGGTCCGAAGTCGGCTGCAATGAGCACCTTTCCGACCCCCGACATGGCCCTCACCACCATCCTGGTGGTGGCCGACATCGAGCGGTCGGTCGCCTGGTATCGGGATGTGCTCGGCGCCGAGCTATACCGCGAATACGGTGAATCGTCGGCCGTCTTCAGCTTTACCGGCGCCTGGCTGCTGCTGGTCACCGGCGGCGCACCTACCCCGGACAAGCCCGACGTTGAGTTCGCGGCGCCCGCCGACCCCACCACGGTCGATCACTCCTTCACGATCCGGGTGGAGGACTGCCGGGCCGCCTACGGCACCCTCCGCGAGCGGGGGGCCGAATTCCTCACCCCGCCGTACGACTGGGGTGGGGAGATCCGCTGCTTCTTCCGTGATCCCGACGACCACCTGTTCGAAATCAGCCAGGCCGGCTAGCCAGCCGGAGCGCCCGGCCGGGTCGCATTCACCGGCGCAGTAACGTCAGGACATGGCTGAGTTCGAGCGGTACCGCATCGTGCCTGAGTCGTCGACGGTCACCATCGTCGGCGAGACCTCGCTGTATCCCATCGTCGTCAACGTCACGCCGAGCGGATGGCTCGAGGCCGCCGTGGTGGATGGGGAGTTCGCGCCCGGCACGGACATCCGGGCCGAGGTCGAAATCGCCGTCATCGAGTTTCGATCGGGCAATCCGCTCGTCGACCGGGAAACCCGCCGGCGCCTGCGGGCCAATCAATATCCGACGATCAGCGGAGCTGTCAGCGAGGTCGTCAAGATCGACGGCGCGGATGCCACCGTCAAGGGCATGGTCACCTTCCTGGGCCGCGACGTTGAGCAGGAGGGCGTGGTACGTCTCCGGGATCCCGGCGATGGCGCTGTCTCCCTCACCGGCAGCGGCCACATGGACGTGCAGTGGTGGGGCCTGGAACCACCCACCCTGCTCGTCCTCAAGATGGATCCGGTAGTCAAGGTCTCGATCGACCTGGTGTTCCGCCCCGTCGACCACCTCTAGCCGAGGAACCGCACGACCACGTCGTCGAGGGGCTTGCGGGTCAGGTCGGGCACCACACAATCTGGCGCCGGGTAGCCGATCGGGAGCATCGCAAACGGCCGTTCGTTCTCGGGTCGCTCCAGCAGCCTGGTCAGGAACGCCATCGGGCTCGGGGTGTGGGTGAGCGTCGCCAAGCCCATCTGATGGATGGCGGCAATGAACAGCCCGCAGGCGATGCCGACGCTCTCCTTCACATAGAAGTTCTTGCGGCGGCTCCCGTCGGGGTTGAATCCGTATCGCTGCTCGAACAACACAACGATCCACGGCACCGTCTCGAGGAAACCCTTATGCCAATCGGTGCCGAGTGGAGCGAGCGCTTCGAGCCAGTCGTCGGGGAGACGGCCGCCCTCGTAGTTGGTGCGCTCCTCTTCCTCGGCGGCGATGCGGATCTGGCGCTTGATGGCCGGGTCGCCGATCAGCACGAACGTCCACGGCTGCCGGTGGGCACCCGACGGAGCGGTTGAGGCGGTGGCGATCGCCCGCTCGATCGCCGCCCGGGGCACCGGTTGGTCACCGAACATCCGCACGCTGCGCCGCCCGTCCATCAGCTCGAAAAAGCGGTCGGCGCGCTCTTCCACCTCGGCGATCGGCACCGGAATGGGCCGGTACGGGATGAAGGCGGGCTCGGTCATGTGATCTCCCGACCCTAGGCCGTGTCCGGTTCACTCGTCCCCGTGAACACCTCGGGGGTGTAGCTCACCTCCGAATGGTCGAACGGGATCGCCGCGGCAGCCAGGCCGGCCCGCTCGATCACCTCAAGCCAATCCGCCCGGCTGAACAGGCCGAGCACGTGGGTGTCCTCGACCGTGCGCACGTCCTCTCCGTGCTCGGATAGCCGGTAGACGTAGTGGGTGAGATACGTCGAATCCGCCGGGTCGGGATCCCAGGTTCGTTCTTCATACTGGACGGAGCGTCCGTCCCGAGTGTGCCCGCCATGCTCAACGCCGTCCTGGAAGTTTTCGACCACGTGATCGGGCACGACCAGCATCACTCCCCCGAGCTCGAGGTGACGGGCGGCATTCTCGACGGCGGCTCGCACCTCATCGAGCGAGGTGAGATAGCCGATGGCATCGTGGATGAAGACGGCGTCGAAGCGCCGGCCGGCGTCGAACGTTCGCATGTCGCCGACATGGTGGTGACATTCGGGGTTGATCTCCCGGCTCAGCTCGACCATGGCCGGTGACAGATCGACCAGTGTCAGGTCACAGTGCTGCTTGAGGTGGAAGGCATTGTTCCCGCCACCGCTGCCGAGCTCGAGCAGCGATCTGACCGGCCGCCGGGCGGTCTCCCGAATCGTCGCCCAATAGAAACCCGCTTCCTCGGCGTAGTCCTCAGGGGCGGTGATGAGGTGGAACCAGCCCGCCAGCTCGGTGTACATGAGGGGCAGGGGCCGGAGCGCCCCGAGGATCTCCTCCACGATGGCGTGCACCGACCGCCCTTCGA
>JABDLU010000165.1 GCA_013002865.1 Acidimicrobiia bacterium | reverse complement strand
GACGGTTCCATGCTCTTCGAAGAGCGCTTCCAGGTCCTCATTGGTCTGAGACCAGGGGATGTTGCCTACGTACAGCTTGGTTGGCATTCACTTCCCGTTTACCGCTTGTTCGATTGTAAGCGCGCGGGGCGACGGGATGGCAACTTCTTCGCAGATATCGTTTTCGCGACCGACGGGACATGTGACTTACGCTGTGTAGGAATGGAGACCCCGACAGACGAATCCAATCGTTCGTGCGCTCCGGTCGGGCGTGGCCGGGTGGATCGGAATCCTCGTCGTGGGGGTCCCGGCCGTCCTCTTGCTTTTGCTGAGTTTCGTAGGAGCTGTCGATGGCGCACTCGACCGCGATTGCCAGGTTGGATTCTTCTCAGCCTGCGGAGCAGGGATGCGGTCTCTCGCCTACGTCGCCTTCGTAGGGATCCCGCTGGTCGGCGTGTACTACGCGGGACTTGCGTTGTACTTCGCGACGCTCGTCTCGGCGTGGGCGGTCAGATCACTGGGGCGACGCGTGCGGTCGAGAAAGAGCTGAGCCGACCGAATCGGCAGGGCTCTAGGCTCGGGTGCATGTACATAGGCGCGCTCGACCAGGGGACGACCAGCACGCGATTCATGATCTTCGATCACGGCGGCTCGGTCGTTGGCATCGCCCAGGAGGAGCACGAGCAGATCTTCCCGCAACCGGGATGGGTGGAGCACGACCCTGAGGAGATCCGGGCACGAAGCTTCAGCGTCGTCGAGTCCGGCCTGGCGGCCGCCGGCCTGACGACCGCGGATCTCACTGCGATCGGGATCACCAACCAGCGCGAGACGACGGTCATGTGGGACCGGGTGACGGGTGAGCCGGTGCACAACGCCATCGTCTGGCAGGACGTTCGCACCGCCGACCTGGTCGACGAACTCGGGGGGACCGAGGGCCAGGATCGGTTCCGGAACAAGACGGGCCTGCCGCTGGCGACGTACTTCGCCGGGCCCAAGATCCGCTGGATGCTGGACCACGTCGACGGGCTGGCGGCTCGCGCCGAATCCGGCGATGTGCTGTTCGGCACGATGGATAGCTTTGTGCTGTGGCACCTGACCGGTGGCCCGGACGGTGGGGTGCACGTCACCGACGTGACGAACGCCAGCCGGACCCTGCTGATGGATCTCGCCACGCTCGACTGGGACGATGACCTCCTCGATTCCATCGGTGTGCCGCGGGCAGTGCTGCCGGAAATCCGCTCATCGTCGGAGGTCTACGCCGAAGGCATCGGCCCAGCATCAGGTGTGCCGATCGCCGGCATCCTCGGCGATCAACAGGCCGCTCTGTTCGGGCAGGCATGTTACGACCCCGGCGACGCCAAGAACACCTACGGGACGGGCTGCTTCATGCTGCTCAACACGGGTGAGGAGCTGGTCCCGTCGGCTAGCGGGCTCCTCACCACCGTCGCCTACCGGCTCGGCGAGGCTCCGGCCGTCTATGCCCTGGAGGGCTCCATTGCGATCGCCGGTGCGCTCGTGCAATGGCTGCGAGACAACCTCGGCATGATCGCCTCGGCGGCTGAGGTCGAGACGCTGGCCCGGACGGTGGAGGACAACGGCGGGGTGTATTTCGTCCCAGCGTTCTCCGGGCTGTTCGCTCCCTACTGGCGGAGCGATGCCCGGGGCGTCATTGCCGGGCTGACTCGCTACGCAACGAGCGGGCACCTGGCCCGGGCGGTCCTCGAAGCGACCGCGTGGCAGACCCGGGAGGTGCTGGATGCCATGCGAACTGACTCCGGTGTCGACCTGACGTCGCTGAAGGTGGACGGCGGCATGGTCGAGAACGACCTGCTGATGCAGATCCAGGCCGATGTCATCGGCGTGCCGGTGATCCGCCCGCAGGTCAGCGAGACAACAGCGCTCGGTGCCGCCTACGCGGCCGGCCTGGCGACCGGGTTTTGGGAGGGCTTCGACGATCTGCGTGCCAACTGGAACGAGGATCGGCGCTGGGACCCCGTGATCGACCCATCGCGGCGAGAAAGCGAATACGCCGCCTGGAAGAAGGCCGTCACCCGCACCTTCGACTGGGCCTAGTTCCGAGTTTCAGGTTCCACGTCAGAGGGCCCAAGGCATCAGGCATCAGACAGGCGTTGACCCTTGACCGTCGACCGTTAACCACTGACTAGTTCTTCCGGAACCGCATTCGTTGTGTCTGTCGGGAATCGTCGCGTGGACGATGCAGAGGACATGACAGCAACCATCCGCCAAGCACTCGCCTCAGCCGCAGCCTTCATCGCCGCAGCCGGAGCCGCCGGCCTTCTGATTTCATAGTTCGCAGGCAACAAGGGGCCTCGCCAGAGCAGAGGAGCATCCGTGACCTCCAGGATGCTCCTCTCTCGCGTGCAGACCGCTTGGTCTCCGGTCGGCAGTCTCGCCTCCCTGCCGAAAGCGGCGCCCGGCGGGGGACCTACGCCCGATGCCTTATGCCCGGTACCTTCTGACGTGCACCGTGCAACGTGCAACTTCACCCATGAACACAGGAACGCGCCAAGCAACCCGGAGGGTTGCCCACCCCCCTCCTTACCTCCCCCGCTCGCTGGCGCTCACGGGGGAGGTATCCCCGATGCCTTGCTGGCTCGGAACTTGGAACTTCACCGATGAACACAGGAACGCGCTCTCACCCCCCTCCTTGCCTCCCCCGCTCGCTGGCGCTCACGGGGGAGGTATCCCCGACGCCTTCTGCATTGGAACCTGCAACCGGCAACTGGCAACTCAAAGCCGGACGTCGGAAGCCGGGAATCCGTTGGGGGTCTAGCCTCTTGCCCGTGAACCTTCCCATCATTCTCACGCTGGGGCGCATCGCTGCCATACCGGTGGTCATGGGCTTGATCCTGCTGGAGGACGACGTTTCCCATAACTTTGGGATCGCCGCCGCGGTGTTCACGGTGGCGGCCCTGTCCGACTTCGTGGACGGCTGGCTGGCGCGCCGATGGCATCAGACATCGATCCTCGGCGCCTTCCTGGACCTCACCGCCGACAAGCTGCTGGTCACCGGCACGCTGGCGGCGCTGCTGGTGGCCGGTCGGGTCAACATCTGGCTGGCGTTCATCATCATCGCCCGGGAGATCGCTGTGATGGCGTTGCGCGGGGTGGCCGCCAACGCGGGACGGATGGTGCCCGCCTCCCAGTGGGGAAAGTGGAAGGCGACCGTCCAGTTCACGGCCATCGGGCTCGCCATCGTGCGCCTGGAAGACAAGTGGGGGGCATTTCACCTCGACGAGTGGGCGATGTTCGTCGCGGTGATAATCACCGTCGTGTCCGCCGTCGATTACATGGCCCGGTTCCGGTCGGTCCTGTTCACCAATGACTGAGGCGGTCGTCCTCGTCGCCGGGTACCTCATCGGCAGCATCGACTTCGCCGTGCTGGCGGCCCGACGCCACGGTGTCGACATCTACTCCGAGGGCTCGGGCAACCCGGGGGCATCAAACGTAGCCCGGGTGATCGGCAAGCGAACCGGGGCGCTGGTCATGGTGGCCGACCTGCTGAAGGGTGTGGTGGCTGCCGGGCTCGGCGAGCTGGTCGGTGGATCCGAGTTTCTCGGGTTTGCCGCCGGGGGGCTGGCCGTCGCCGGTCACTGCTTTCCGGTGTGGCACCGGTTCCGCGGCGGCAAGGGTGTGGCAACGACGGTCGGCGTGCTGTTGTGGACCATTCCGCTGCTCGGTCTGGGGCTGGCGATGGTGTGGGCGGCCATCATCGGGGCGACCCGGGTCTCGTCCTACGGCTCGCTCACGGTCGTGCTGGCCGCCGTCCCGGCCGTCTGGCTCTGGGCTGAGGAGTCGAAATCTGCCCTGGTGATGGCCGGCATCACGGTGCTGGTCGTGATCCGGCACGCGGGCAATATCAAACGCATGCTGGGTTCGGGGGAGCAGAGTCTGTAGAGCGGCGGAATGCCGTAGTGCTTGCAATAGTTTGCAGTATGCTTGATCCAGCAAATGATACCTCACACCGACCTCGCCCCATCCGGCATCCCCGCCGGCTATCCCCGCCACCGGGAGGAGTACCTCGGCCTGGCCGACGGCCGGCAGGTGTTCCTGCGGCCGCTGGTGCCTGCCGACGCGACCGTCTTGGCGTTCGAGTTGGAGCACGCTGATCCCGAGACGCTCTATAACCGGTTCTTCCGCCCGTCGATTCGGGTGGATGCGGCCCTGCTCGAGTACCTCACCGTGCTCGACTATCGGTACCGGTTCGCCCTGGTCGCGTTCGCCCTCGATGGATCAGCCGCCGGGATCGCCCGCTACGAGGGGGCGCCGAATTCCGACTCCGCAGAAATCGCCGTCGCCGTCAAGCCGGCCTGGCGGCAAGTCGGTCTCGGTACCGCCCTCCTGAAGCGCCTGGAAGAGCATGCGGCCGAATCGGGAATCGAGGTGCTGCGAGCCGAGTTCCTGGCCAGCAACGGTCCGGCGCGGGGCCTCATCCAGCGGGCCGGCTTCTGTGACCCGGTGTTCGAGCATGGGGTCGGATCCGTCGCCCATCAGGTCCGGGGCTCGGCACTCCCTCAATAGGATGGACGCCTCATGGCGGCCATCACCGTTCGCGGACTCACCAAGCACTACGGCTCGCTCCGGGCCGTCGACGGGATCGACCTGACCATCGAGGAAGGGGAGGTCTTTGCTCTCCTCGGCCCCAACGGAGCAGGCAAGTCGACCACGGTCGAGATCATGGAAGGCCACCGCGACCGCACCGGCGGTGACGTCGACGTGCTCGGGTTCGACCCGGCCTCGGGCGGCCGGGCGTTCCGGGAGCGCATCGGGATCGTGCTCCAGCAAACCGCCCTGGAGCGGGAGCTCAAGGTCGAGGAGGCCATCCACACCTACGCCGCCATGTACCCCCGCAGTCGTGACGTAGATGAGGTCATCGAGATCGTGGGGCTCACCGGGAAGCGATCGTCCCGGATCAAGACCCTCTCCGGTGGCCAGCAGCGGCGGCTCGAGCTGGCGCTCGGGATCGTCGGCGATCCCGACCTCATATTCCTCGACGAGCCCACCACCGGTTTCGACCCCTCGGCCCGCCGGCAGGCGTGGAGTCTGATCGACAACCTCCGCTCGCTCGGGAAGACCATCCTGCTCACGACCCACTACATGGATGAAGCCCAGAACCTGGCCGACCGGGTGGCCGTCATCGCCCGGGGCCGGATCGTTGCGGAGGGGTCGCCCGAGTCGATCGGGGGCCGCTCGGACGGTGCCGCCCGGATTCGGTTCCGTCTCCCCACCGGGGTTGACGCCGCCCTGGTCCCGGGTGAGCCCATCGTCGATCCCGAATCCGGCTCGGTGCTCCTATCGACACCGGAGCCGACCCGTCTGCTCCATGAGCTGACCGGCTGGGCGCTGGAGCGCGGCATTGAGCTGGAGGGGCTGGCCGTGACCCGGCCGAGTCTGGAGGACGTCTACCTGCAGCTGACCGGAGACGACGACGATGGCTAGAGACCTTCGGCTGGTGGTTCAGCAGATCCGATACCAGAACAAGATCTTCTGGCGCACGCCGATCGCAGCGTTCTTCACGCTGGTCTTCCCGCTGATGTTTCTGGTGCTGTTCGCCTCCATCTTCGGAAACGACGAGATCGAGGAGCTCGGCATCACGGTGGCCCAGTTCTACGCTCCGGCCCTGGCCGTGTTCGGGGCCGCCTCAGCCACGTACACCAACCTGGCGACGTCGACCGCCATCGCCCGCGATGAGGGCATTCTCAAGCGGGTGCGGGGGACGCCGCTGCCGCCCTGGATCTACATCGCCGGCCGGGTCGGGTCCGCCATCTGGATTGCCGTGCTTGCCGTCACGTTGATGATGAGCGTCGGCATCCTCGTCTACAACGTCGAGCTGATCGGCCGTACCTTCCCGGCGGCGGTGGTGTCGTTCGTGGTGGGGGCGGCGACGTTCGCCGCGCTCGGCCTGTTTGTGGCCGCCATGATCAAGAATGGGGACAGCGCACCCGCCGTGACCAATGCCACCCTGCTCCCGATCGCGTTCGTTTCCGACGTCTTCATCGCCATTGAAGATCCGCCGGTCTGGTTGGACGTCCTCGGCAACATATTCCCGCTCAAGCACTTCGTGGCTGCGTTCGGCGACGCCTTCCATCCCGGGCTGTCGGGGAGCGGGTTCGCCTGGACGGGCACCGAGTTCAGTGAGGTGACCGGAACCGGCGAGTACGCCATCGGCCTGCATATCGCGGTGATGGCTGCCTGGGGCATTGCCGCCGCCGTCCTGGCCGTCCGCTACTTCCGGTGGGACCCCCGGGGCATGGAGGGCCGCGTCAAGCGCCGCCGGGGAGAAGCGACCGTTTCCGGTAACGACATCGAATCGGACGGGGTCTAAGTCGAAACAGCAGGAGGACCGGTGCGCCAGGAAGAACAATACGAACTGCTCGACGCCGTCGATGCCGACGTGCGAAAGCTCATGGCCGAGCACCGCGCCCGTCGCGAGCACTGGTACGCGCACGAGATCGTCCCGTGGGAGCAGGGCCGCAATTACCGGGAGGAACCGTGGGATGAGTCGCAGTGCACCATCTCGCCCGAGGCCCGTACCTCATTGGTGCTGAATCTCCTCACCGAGGACAACCTGCCCTACTACCACTCCGAGATCGAGTCCCACGTCGGCAACAGCACCGCCCTGAAGGAATGGAACCACCTGTGGACGGCTGAAGAGGGCCAGCACGCCATCGCCCTGCGCAGCTACCTGCTGACGTCCCGCAATGCCGACCCGGTGGAACTCGAGAACGACCGGCTGGCGACCATGACCAACGGGTATCACTCGGGGGCGATCAGTCCGGTGCACGTGTTCGTGTACACCAGCGCCCAGGAGCTCGCCACTCGGGTGAGCCATCGCAACGCCGGCAAAATCACCGACGACCCCGTCGCCTACGAGCTGATGTCCCGAATCGCCGCCGATGAGAACCATCACTTCATGTTCTACCGGGGTGTCGTCCGGGCCATGCTCGCCGAGGCGCCGGAGATCACGCTGCAGGCGATTCTCGACGAGCTCGAGCGATTCCAGATGCCGGGGATTGCGATGCCCAACTTCATGCGCCGGGCCGTCGAGATGGCCAAAGCCGGCGTATACAAC
>JABDLU010000158.1 GCA_013002865.1 Acidimicrobiia bacterium | reverse complement strand
AAGAGGTGGTCTCTGATACCTCCCCTGCGAGCGCAGCGAGTGGGGGAGGCAAGGAGGGGGGTGAGAGCGCGTTCCTGTGTTTTCGTCTGGGTCGTACCCACCGTGACAGTGACCGTCGTCACGTAGGTC
This sequence comes from Acidimicrobiia bacterium, assembly GCA_013002865.1. Taxonomy (GTDB): domain Bacteria; phylum Actinomycetota; class Acidimicrobiia; order Spongiisociales; family SHLN01; genus SHLN01. The sequence goes on along the minus strand of JABDLU010000158.1, from coordinate 3,115 downwards.
GTTTGAGGCATCGTTCGCGAAGAGGTGGTCTCTGATACCTCCCCTGCGAGCGCAGCGAGTGGGGGAGGCAAGGAGGGGGGTGAGAGCGCGTTCCTGTGTTCTCTGAGGTTGGCAGTTCCAAGTTGCAGGTTCCAGGTTGCCGGTTGCAGGTTGCAAGTAAGAACTGGTTGCCTCCGCAGCGAGCGGGGGGAGGCAAGGAGGGGGAGGGGCAACCCTTCGTATTGCTGAGCGCGTTTTGCTGAGCGCGTTCCTGTGTTGTCTACTGACCGGCGCCATACACTGAGTTCATGCCTTCCGTTATCACATCAATCGCCCGCACACCGATAGGCCGCTTCGGGGGGGCCTTTACGTCACTGACCGCTGTCGATCTGGGCGCCGTCGCCATCCGGGGAGCGCTCGAACGGAGCGGCCTCAGCGGAGAGAAGATCGATGAGGTGATGTTCGGCCACGTTCTCCAGGCGGGGGCCGGGCAGATCACCAGCCGGCAAGCCGCCGTGGCGGCCGGCGTGCCAATGACGGTGCCGGCGGTGACCATCAACAAGGTGTGCCTCTCCGGGATGTCGGCCATCGGGCTGGCCGATCGGGCCATCCGGCTGGGAGAAGCTCAGTTCGTGGTGGCGGGAGGAATGGAATCGATGACCAACGCCCCCTACCTCCTCCCCAAGGCCCGGTACGGCTACCGGTACGGGGACGGGACCCTCGTCGACTCGATGGTGCACGACGGGCTGTTCTGCGCCTTCGACGAATGCACGATGGGTGCCCAGTCGGACGGCAACGCCGCCCGCCTCGGGATCGGACGGGAGATCCAGGACGAGTGGGCTGCCGCCAGCCATAGCCGGGCGGCTGCCGCAACCGAATCGGGCGTGTTTGCCGAGGAGATCGTTGAGGTCGAGGTCCCGGGCCGGAAAGGCACGTCGGTGATCGTCGATCAAGACGAAGGGATCAGGGCGGACTCGACAACTGAGACCCTGGCGGCGCTGCGGCCCGCCTTCAATCCGGATGGAACAATCACGGCAGGTAATGCCTCGCAGCTCTCCGATGGCGCTGCCGCCGTCATCGTGGCCGACGCGGCCTCGGCCGAGGCCGAGGGACTGCCGGTAGTCGCCGAGATCCTCGCCTACGGGCAGATCGGCGGGGTCGACGCCACGCTGCACGAGCGGCCCGCCGAGGCGCTCAAGGTGGCTCTGAAGCGGGCCGAGCTGTCCCCAAGCGACCTCGACGTTGTGGAGATCAACGAGGCGTTCTCCGGCGTCGCGATCTGGTCGGCCAAGATGCTCGATCTCCCGCACGAGAAGGTCAATGTCAACGGCGGTGCGGTCGCCCTCGGTCACCCGCTCGGCGCCACCGGCGCTCGCCTCATCGTCACCCTCGTCAACGCCCTTCGCCAGCGCGGGGGCGGCATCGGCGGCGCCACCCTCTGCGGCGGCGGCGGCCAAGGCGACGCCCTCGTAGTGCGGGTGCCCGGGAAGTAGGGCGGCGCCTCCTATGGGCGGGAACACAGGAACGCGCTTTCACCCCCCTCCTTGCCTCCCCCACTCGCTGCGCTCGCAGGGGAGGTAACACCCTCGCTTTCACCCCCCTCCTCAGCAGCCCGCAGGGTTGCCCCTCCCCCACTCGCTGCGCTCCAGGGGAGGGAACACCACCCTCTGGCCGATTGCCGATTGCCGATAGCCGATAGCCGACCACCAAAAACAAAAGAGGGCCGGCTGTGAGGACCCGGCCCTCCTTTGCTGAGGAGGCGTTGAGGCTGAGGAACCATCAACACCAGAGGCATCGGTCGGCGGGGGAAATACTCAGGAAGCATTGAACCGGGTTCCGGAGTGACTAGTGCCCCACCGATAGGCTGAGGTAATGGCGAAACGGTTGCGTTCGGTGCGCGCCGGCCCTTCTTCTCCTCCACGTACCTGGGTCGAGTCGGACGATGAAGAGCGGGCGGGCGCGTTCGGGATCCGCTTGCTGGAACCGGGGCGGTGGGAGCTCACCGTCGAAGATCGGCCGGCAGGCGAGTATTCGACCCGCACGGGGGCACGCAACGCCGCTCTTGATCTGCACCGGCGGCGGAGCAAGCGCAGGCGCCTCCTCTGGTGGACCGCCGTCGTGGTTGTTTCGGCGGTGGTCATGCTGACCGCTCTCGCCCTCCGAACCGAGCCGAATCCCGACTACCCGGCGGCCCGGGCGATTGCCGACCGGCTCGATGCCGCACGGGCCGAAGTCGAGGCCGGCGCAATCGAGATCGATGAAGTCGCCGGGTTGTACCCACCACTACAGGGAGCGTCCTTCGAGCACGGTGGCCTCCGCAAGCTGGGGATCGCAGGCGTGGTCGGAGAGGTCTGTTACGGGATGGTGTGGCGCCCCGGCCTATCTCCCAGTGGGTTCGTCATCCGATCCGAGTATGTGACGTGCGCTCCCGATCCCAGCCTCATCGATCAGCCGGATCCGCCCGGCCTCACGGCCGAACCGATGGCCCCGTCGTGGACCTTCGCCCTCCCGCCGGTGGAACGCTCACCGGTGTGGTTCTTTCCGGTGTTTCTGATTTCGTTCGGCGTGATGTTCGCCGGCCTCGTCCGCCTCGTCGTCATCACGCTGCCGTCGCGGCCTCGCTAGCCGGCGCCATCCCACCAGTCGAGAACTCGCAAGGCCCGGAGCGTGTTCCAGCGACTGGGCGCCCCGACGGGCTCCTCGATGTCGAAGTGGACCCGGCCGGGATGGATGCGGTCAAGAAGCCAGCGCCCGTCCGGCTGACGCTTGGAGCGGACGATCTCGACGCCGTCGGCCATACGGGGATCGGGTTGGGCGCCGGCGCTGCGGAAGTAGTCGAGCGCCCGGAGCACGTCGTAATGCCAGTAGTAGGGGAAGGCGAACTCGAGGTAACCCTGGCGAACCACCTCACCGTTGCTGCGGCGGCGAAACAGATGCCGCTCCAGTAGATACTCTTCCCCGGCCCGGCGGGCTGCCTGCACGTCCGCCCGGCCCGTGTGTTGCTCGAAAGCGACCAGTCCGTCGAGCACGTCGATCGTGGAATCGAAGGACGAGCGGGTCGAACCATTCTCGGCATCGCAGTTCCAGCCGCCATCGGCGAGGCGCTCCCCCACGATCCGATCGACAATCGCGGAGA
>JABDLU010000129.1 GCA_013002865.1 Acidimicrobiia bacterium | reverse complement strand
CTCCGATCACCTGGCCGGTGATCCAGCTATTGGCCGGGTCGAGCAGAAAGGCGATCAGGGCGGCTACGTCCTCCGGTTCACCGAGCCGGCCGAGGGCGTGCATGGCGAGCGAAGCCTCCTCCGCCTTCTCGTTGGCGGTGAGCCGCTCGGTGAGCTTGGTCCTGACGAGGCCGGGGGCAACCGCGTTTACGCGGATTCCGCTGGATGCGTAGCTGGCGGCCGCAGCCAGCGTCAGGCCCGCGATGCCACCTTTAGCGGCCGCGATCGCTTCATGGTTAGCGAGACCCAGCTGGGCCGCCGCCGACGACACCAGCACAACCGAGCCTCCGTCGGAGCGCATGGCCTTGACGCCGGCCCGGACGGCCGCGAAGCCGGAGCGCAGATTGGTGGCGATCGTCTCGTCCCATTCCTCTTCACTGGTGATGTGGGCCGGCTTGAGCAGGAGCGAGCCGACGCAGTTGGCAATGCCGTCGATGCGCCCGTACTCGGAGACGGCCAGCTCGACCGCTTCGGCTACCTCGGTGGTCTGGGTGGCGTCCAGCTGTCGCGAGATGCCCCCGGTCTCTCCGGCCAGCGCCTGAAGAGGCTCAGCGGTTCGCCCGGCCAGGACGAGATTGGCTCCTTGCTTGGCCAGCAGGCGGGCGGTGGCCGAGCCGATGCCGCCTCCCGCGCCGAGAATCACGAAAGATCGATTGTTCATATGGTTGCTCCTCTGTCACCATCCATACGGAGCCAGCGGCCGGCCCGGGTGATAGCCATCCCATCGGGCGGCGCTCTCCGAATACCTGATATGGACCATCACCTGCGCTATCCAGCCGTCACCGCCGATCCGGTCAGCCGTCCGGTCATGCGCCAGGGATGGCGCGACCTCACGTATGTGCACTGGCCTTATGACCCCGCGGTCGTCCAGGCCAACCTCCCGCCCGGCCTGCAGGTGGACACCTTCGACGGTCGGGCGTGGGTGGGCCTGGTGGCCTTTCACATGCAGCGCATCCGGCTGCCCGGCGCCCCGGCCATCCCCTACCTGGGCACGTTCCCGGAGACCAACGTCCGCACCTACGTGCGCGGTCCCGACGGCACCCCCGGCGTGTGGTTCGATTCGCTCGACGTGAACCGGCTCCTCCCGGTGCTGGTCGCCCGGGCGTCGTATCGCCTTCCGTACATGTGGTCCCGGATGGCGATCCACCGCTCGCCCGGCCGGGTCGGCTACACCGCCCGGCGCCGCTGGCCCGGCCCGCGGGGCGCCGCGAGCGCCCTCGTCGTCGAGCCCGGGACGCCCATCGAGGATCCGGGACCACTCGAACACTTCCTCACGGCGCGCTGGGGCTTGTTCACCGAGCTCCGTTCCCGCCTGGCGTACGCCCCGGTCGATCACCCGGCGTGGCCGCTGCAGCAAGCCGACCTCGTCCGCCTCGAGGATCAACTGGTCCCGGCAGCGGGGTATCCCGCCCCGGTGGGTGAGCCGCTGGTTCATTTCTCCCCGGGTGTTGAGGTGAAGATCGGCCTGCCGCGCATGGTGGAGCGCTGATGCCGGAGGGCCACACGATCCATCGCCACGCCCGCAAGCAGACGGAGGCCCTGGTCGGTCAGGCGGTGCGGACCACCTCACCACAGGGCCGATTCGCTGAGGGCGCTCGGCGCCTCGACGGGCGGGTGCTCCAAGCCATTGACCCCCACGGCAAGCACCTCTTCTACCGCTGGGAAGGCGGCGACATACTGCACGTCCACCTCGGCTTGTTTGGCAAGTACAAGCTGTTCCGGACCGATCCGCCGCCTCCGCCGACCGAGAACACCCGCCTCGCCATGCACGGCGACGACGCAACCATCTACCTGGCCGGCCCCACCATCTGCGAGCTGATCGACCCGTCGGAAGAAGATGACATCCGATCCCGGCTCGGCCCCGACCCGCTGGCCAACGGATCGCGCTCCAAGAAATTCGCAGCGTTCCAGGCCAACCTCGCCCGGAGACGCAGCCCGATCGGAGCCGCCTTGCTCGACCAGAAGGTGATTGCCGGCATCGGCAACGTGTACCGCGCCGAGGCCCTGTTCCGCACCGGGATCGATCCCCACCTCCCCGCCAACCGCCTCACCCCGGACGCAGCCGAGCGACTCTTCGCAGAAAGCTCGCGGTTGCTCAAGCAAGGCGAAAAGGCCGGGAGGATCATCACCGTCGATCTGCACGACGTCGGGGCGCGCCGTCGGAGCGATCTGCGCCGGGGGGAACGGCTCTATGCCTACGGCCGCACCGGAGAGCCGTGCCGGCGCTGTCGGACCCCCATCTCCACCGGTGAGATGGCGAATCGCACTATGTGGTGGTGCAGCTCCTGCCAGCCGGAAGGGGCGGGGGCATGAGCCGGCTGCGCACCGCCATCGAGCAGTACCGGGACCGGGTGGTCGACTCAACCACCGAGCTGTTCGCCCATGCCCCCTACCCGCTGGCCGACACCCTCGACTATCCGGGCGATCCGGGGCTGTGTGGGCCCGACTCGGTCACCTGGCCGGTGATCGGAGACGCCGCTGCCTTCATCGGCGGCATCCGTGCCCTGCTCATCCAGGCCGCCCACCCGGAGGTGGTCGCCGGTGTGGCCGATCATTCTCGCTACCGGGAGGATCCGCTCGGGCGGCTCTCCCGGACGTCGGCCTACGTGACGGCCACTTCGTTCGGGGCGATGCCGGAAGTGGCTGCCGCCGTCGAGCTGGTGCGAGGCGCCCACCGACCCGTCACAGGTGAGTCGCATCGGGGCCGCCGCTACAGCGCCGGCGCCCCGGCTCTGGCGGCCTGGGTACACAACGCGCTCACCGACTCGTTCCTCCAGGCGTTCCAGTTCTATGGCCCGCGCCGACTGTCCGCAGAGCGGGCCGATCAGTTCGTGGCCGAGCAAACCGCAATCGGAGCCCTGCTGGGAGCCGATCCCATGCCCGAGACCGCCGATGGGCTGGCACGCTGGATCGCCCGCCACGATGACCTCGGGCCGTCACCCGCCCTGGCCGAGGCCGTCGGGTTTGTGCGCCATCCTCCATTGCCCTGGCACGTGAAGATTCCGTACCGCCTGATGTTCGTGGCCGCCGCCGCTACCGTGCCCGCCCGGCTGCGGCGCATCCTCGGCGTGCGCAAGGTCCCCGGGGCGATCCTGCTGGGCCGGATGATCATTGCGGCGTTGCGATGGGCGCTCGGGTCGTCGCCCTCGTGGCACGTATCTCTGGTCCGGGTCGGTGCCGATGTGCCGGACGGCCTGTTTCGCCAGGCGCTTCCCACCGACGGGCGCATCGACGAGGATGGCACCATGCGAGGAATAGGAGCCTGATGCGCGTAGCGGTCTTCAGCAGCCACCCCCACGACGAGACCTATTTGAACGGGGCAAACAAGGAGGCCGGTCACGACCTGGTCTTCCTCGAGTCGCGTCTCAAGCCGCACACCGCCAAGCTGGCCGACGGGTTCGATGCGGTGTGCGCCTTCGTCAACGATGATCTCGGTGAGGAAGTCTTGGAGGTGCTGGCCGGCCTCGGCATCGAGCACATCGCCTTGCGCAGCGCCGGCTTCAACCACGTTGACCTGGCGGGCGCCGAGCGCCTGGGCTTCACCGTCGCTCGCGTCCCGGCGTACTCGCCGCACGCAGTCGCCGAGCACACGGTGGCGATCATGCTGGCGCTGAATCGTCAGATCCACAAGGCCTACACCCGTGTCCGGGACGGCAACTTCGCACTGGACGGGTTGCTCGGATTCGATCTCCACGGCCGGACGGTCGGTGTGATCGGGACCGGCAAGATCGGAGAACGGGTGGCGGTCATCATGTCCGGGTTCGGATGCCGCATCGTCGCCTACGACCCGCATCCGAACCAGGTGTGCCTCGATCTCGGCGTCGAGTACGTCGACCTGCCCACCCTGTTCGGCGTCTCCGACATCGTGACGCTGCACACCCCGCTCACCCCTGAGACCCACCATCTCATCAACGACAAGACCGTTGAGATGATGAAACCGGGCGTGATGATCGTCAACACCAGCCGCGGGGCGCTCGTCGACACGGTGGCGGTGATCGACGGCCTCAAATCCGGCCGGGTGGGGTATCTCGGTCTGGACGTGTACGAAGAAGAAGGCGATTTGTTCTTCGAGAACCTGTCAGACCGCATCATCACCGACGACGTGTTCTCCCGGCTGCTCACCTTCCCGAACGTCATCATCACCGGACACCAGGGGTTCTTCACCGCCGATGCCATCACGGCCATCGCCGAGACGACCATTGAGAATCTGACCGCCTTCGAAGCCGGAACGACCTCGGGCAACGAGCTCGATCTCGGTCGCTGACTAGTTGCCGCCGAGAAAGCGGGCGTAGTAGCGGGTCCACGGCTCCTGGACTTCGTCGGCCTCCTGGGCTCGCTGGGCCGAGATCAGCTGGTGGACGATCTCGCTGCGGCTGAGCTCCCGGCCGAGGTGGGTCGGCAGCTTGTCGTGCAGATAGTCGGCATACCAAAGCGGCCACTCGGGGTCGAAACCGTTAGTCGACTGGTAGGCCTCGTGGTGGGCGGCCCCTGTCTCCTCGAGAAGCTGGGCCAATTCGTGCATGACAGGAGCCTACGCCGGCGATGGTCGGCGTAGGGTCCGAGTCATGTTCGGCCCATACGAGCGGTCCGCCGAGGTCTATGACCTTTTGTACGAGGAGATGCTCGACTACGACGCCGCAGCCGAACAGGTTGCAGGGCTGATCCGGGACCGCAACCCGGAGGCGCACACGCTCCTCGAGGTGGCGAGCGGGACCGGCGCCTACTTGACCCGGCTGGCCCGACATTTTGACGTGGTCGGGCTCGACCGCTCGTCCCACATGCTGAAAGCGGCCCGGCGCAAACTCCCCGACGTCGAGATGGTGGAGGCCGACATGGCCGCGTTCGACCTCGGTCGGGGCTTCGACGCCGTCGTCTGCTTGTTCTCCTCGATTGCCTACGTCGAGACCATCGAGAAGCTGCGTGCAACCATTGCCTGCTTTGCCCGCCACCTCAACCCGGGTGGGGTCGCCATCGTCGAGCCGTGGTTCTCGTCCGATCAATGGGACGAGGGGTACGTCGGCGTCCTCTCGGCCCGCACCGCCGACATGGCGGCCGTGCGGGCCTCGACCTCGTCCCGAACGGATGCCGGCCGGGTCACCATGCGCTTTGCCTTTGCCGTTGCCTACCCGGACGGCACGGTGGATACGTTCACCGAAGAGCACCCGACCGGCCAGTTCACCGTGGAGGATCATCTGGGTGCCTTCCGTGATACGGGCCTCGAGGTACAGCACGATCCGCATGGCCTGATCGGACGGGGGCTGTACATCGCGGTCAAACAACCCTGAGGCGCGACCAGGGAAGTTCCCGATGGCGAGACGCCACCCGATCGAGCATGCTGAAGGCGTGAAGTTTTCACCCTCTATCGGGAGCTAGCAATGTTCTTCCTGCTCGGGTCTTTTGTCCCCCTGGTGATCCTCGGCGCGATTGTGTTCGTGATCGTCAAGGCGGTGACCAACCGCTCCGAGCGCCGCACCGTCGAGTCCGCACCGCTTGCCATCAAACGCGTGCTCCTGTTCGGGTCTCTCTACGCGGCGTTGCACGTGGCGGCCTGGGGCGTCGCCGGGCTCCTTGCCCTCATCAACGACACCGGCATCGCTCGCGGGGAACGGGCCGCCGAACCGCTCGCCATGGCGATCGTGGCGGTGCCGATCGTGTTTCTGCTGGGTCGCTGGGTGTGGCGCGGCCTGGCCGAGGCGTCACAGCGAGACGCCGCGTTCAGCCTCTACGTGAGCGCGACCGCCGTGACGGCGCTGATCGTCCTCATCGTCTCCACCATCAGCGTGGGTGACTGGTTGTTCTCCGATGGCAGCTTCTCGGCGCCGTCGGTGGCCTCACTGGCCGTGTGGGCACCAATCTGGGCCGTTCACTGGTGGCTGTGGAAGCGGTACGAGCGCGAGGTCTCGAATGTTCACGTGTTCGCCGGCTCGGCCGTTTCTCTGGTCGGGCTTGCCGCCTATGGCGGCCTGCTGTTCGATTCGGCACTGCGCGGTCTCTTCGACTCGTTCACCGATGTGACCGTCACCACTGCTCGGAGCGACGAGGTGTCGTCGTGGCTGGTCGGCCTAGTGGTCATGGGCGTCGTGTATGTCGGTCATTGGCTGCTCACCGGCCTTCGCGAGAAACGCGACCTGCTGTGGCATAGCTATGTGGTTCTGGCCGGGGTGCTCGGTGGGCTCATTGTCGCCGTGACCGGCGCCGGTATCCTCGCGTACGGGGTCCTGGAATGGCTGTTTGGAGACCCGGACTTCTCCTCAGCCGTCGAGCACTTCGAGCAGTTCCTGCCCGCCGTCACGACCCTGGTCGTCGGACTTGTCGTCTGGCTGTACCACCGGGCGGTGCTCGGCCCCGCAGCCGGCCCCCGTACCGAAGTGCAGCGGGTATACGACTACGTCGTGGCGGCGGTCGGACTGGTGACCACCATCGTCGGTGTCACCATCCTGCTGGTCGGGTTCCAGGAAGCCCTATTCCCTCCCCGTGACAGCATGGCGTCGGAAGTGAACGCCCTGCTCGGCGCGCTGACGGCACTTGCCGTCGGGCTGCCGCTGTGGGGTCAGGCCTGGCGCCGCATCTCATCGCACCTGGAATCGGACCCGACCGAGATCTCGTCACCGACCCGGCGCAGCTTTTTGTTCGGTCTCGTGGGGATCGGCGGTGCGGTCACCGCCGTGTCGCTCCTGATCATGCTGGTTGTCGTCTTCGACGCCACCCTCGGCGACGGAGGAGACCTGCTCCGTGAGGACATCCAGATCCCGCTGGCGTTGGTGCTGGCGGTTGGATCCGTGGTTGTCTACCACTTCCTCGTTCTCCGGGAAGATCAGGAATCGGAGCCGAAGCGGCCCGCCGAGCCCAAGAAGCTGGTTCTGGTCACCGCCGACGATGCTTTCGCCCGTGCGGTTGAGGAACTGACGGGAGCTCGGGTGCGGGTCCTGCATCGGCTCGATTCGAACGGCGAAGCCGCCGACGCGGCCGCCGTCGCCAGCGCAGTGGCCGCCAGTGAGCACGACGACTTGTTGGTTGTGCCCGGCCCGGCCGGTTCGGTGCAGGTGATCCCGTACCGCCGGTAAGCACAAGCGGTCGCGTCTGGTTGAATGGTCGCTCGTCGGAAGCATGCAAGGAGTACGAAGTGGCGACCAGTCACTACTGCAACGGTAAATGGCGGTCGGGCCCGGTGTCGGCCTGTCCCCGCCACGACAAGCTCGCCAAGAAGCAGACCAACGTGTATCGCGGTGTTGGGGAGCCGGGCGGACGCTCCAGCAGCGCGCCTCCGGCCGATTCCCCGTCGAAGGGTGAGTCGAAGGGCTCGGCGAAGGGGACGGGCTCGGCGAAGGGGACAGGCTCGTCCTCCAGCGCGTCGTCCGACTAGCGCTCAGCTGACCCCGGAGAGCTCCTTGCGGTAGGGCTCGGGCACCGAGTCGGCGCCTTCCCAGACGACCCGCCGAAAGTAGTTGGGATCGGTGTTGCCTTCTGAGTTGATGAGGAGCACCTGAGAGTCCGGTCCCAGGCCGAGGTGGTCCTTCAGGTCGCGAAAGTCGGCGTTGTCGGCGATGAACGTGAGGGCGCCGAGCGTGACCGCGCCGGACTCACCCGACACGACGAAGGGGTCTCCCTCCAGGGGGACGCCGTACACCCGCATGCCTTTGGCGGCCACATAATCGGGGCACGACACGAAGGCGTCCACGCTGTCCCACAGCACGCCCCAGGCAATGGGGCTGGGCTCGCCGCAGGCCAGGCCGGCCATGATGGTCTGCAAGTCGCCGGCGACGTCGTGGGGCAGCCCGTCGCCGATCCCGGCCGACCGGTACAGGCAGTCGGCGGTTGCCGGCTCCACCACGACGTGCGTGGGGCGGTCGGCCCCGAACCGGCTGGCGTAGAAGCCCGTGACCGCCGCCGCCATGGCGCCGACACCGGCCTGCACGAACACATGGGTTGGCTTGACGATTCCCTGGCCGGCGAGCTGCTCCTGGGCCTCCGACAACATGGTCGTGTAGCCCTGCATCACCCAGCGGGGAATGTCCTCATAGCCCTCCCACGAAGTATCTGAGATGACCTGCCAACCGTTGGCGGCCGCCTCTTCGTCGGCCCGCCGGACGGCGTCGTCGTAGGTGCCATCGACGATGTGGACGGTGGCTCCGTAGCCCTCGATCGCCCTGATCCGGGCAACCGATGTGTCTTTGTGAACGTAGATGACTGCCCGGCATTTGAGCTGCTCGGCAGCCCAGGCAACGCCCCTGCCGTGGTTGCCGTCGGTGGCGGTGGCGAAGGTGAGGTCGCCGAGCCGTTCCCTGGTCTCGGGGGAGGTGAGCTGCTCGAACGAGAGCTCCTCGTTCTCCATCCCGAGGCGCTGTTTGATGAACTGGTAGATCGCGAAAGAGCCACCGAGGACCTTGAACGAGTTCAAGTTGAGCCTGACCGATTCGTCCTTGACCCAGATACCGCCGACGCCGAGCATGTCGGACAACCGGCCCAGATGGCGCAGCGGGCTGATCCGATAGCCGGGGATCTGCCGGTGGAAGCGCACCGTCTGGTCGAAGACCCCGGGGGGGAAATTCTGCCGCACGGCGGAACTGTCGGCGATGGTGCGGGCGCGCGGGTTGGCAATCCACTGAATGGGCGGGAGGGTGTTCATGAGCGGACTGTATCGCAACCGGGCAGGCGGTGATGGGGCCGTTTGACCCCTGGTTCGGGCACTGGGCCTTTCGTGGGAGTATGGGGACATGGATAAGAGGACGGCGCTGGTGCTGGGCGCAGGTGGCCCGGCCGGGTGGGTGTTTCACGCCGGGGTGGCCATGGCCCTTGCCGAAGAGACCGACATCGACCCCTACCAGGCGGCCTTGTTACTCGGTACGTCGGCCGGGGCGTCGGTGGCGGCGAGCCTGGCTGCAGGCACACCACTGGAGGACATGGTCGAAGCCATCCGGCAGGGCCCCAGCGAAGAACAGCGCGCCGAGTTCACGCGGTTGATGACCGAACGCAAGCGCAGCTTTCGCCCGCTGGCGCCTGCCCTGGCCCGCAACGTCTTGCCCGGCGGCACCGGAGTCGGGGTGGCGGTCAGCGGGCTGCTGCCGTCTGGCTGGTTCCCGACCTTTGCGCTCGGCCGTTTCGTCGGGGTCGATCAGCACGTCGGGTGGCCCGACAACCTGTGGATCACTGCGGTGAACGCCGAAACCGGCAACACCGAGGTCTTCGGGCGGGACCGCACGGACCTGACCGTCGCAGAAGCGGTGGAAGCGTCTTCGGCGGTGCCGGCGATGTTTCAGCCCAAGATCATCGACGGGCACCGGTTCGTCGACGGGGCCTCGGCCTCACCCACCCACGCCGACCTGGCCGTCGAAGTCGCTCCCGACCTGGTGGTGATCTCCTCTCCGATGACCCGGCCGAGCCGCCGCCCGATGTGTGTGCTGGCCCGCCGCCGGCTGGCCGCCGAGCGCGAACAGCTGGAGGCTGCCGGCATCGAGGTCCTCGTCATCGAACCGGACGAGCACCACGCCGAGACCTTCAAGGGCTTCCCCCGGGTCGGCCCCGAACGCGCCACCGACATCGTCGACATCGGCAAATCAGCCACCAAACGAGCGCTGGCGTAGCCGTCCCCCGTCCCCCGACTCCCGTTCCCCGACCCCCGTCCCCCGGAACCCTTCGGGCTTGCAACTTGAAACCTGCAACCGGCAACCTAGAACCCAATCAAGAGCACAGGAACGCGCTTTCACCCCCCTCCTTGCCTCCCCCAGGCGCTGGCGCTCACGGGGGAGGTATTCGTCAATCACGAGCACAGGAACGCGCTTTCACCCCCCTCCTTGCCTCCCCCACTCGCTGGCGCTCGCGGGGGAGGTATCCCGATCCCCCGAGTGCAACCTCTCTGGCCGATTGCCGATTGCCGATTGCTGATTGCTGATAGCTGATAGCTGATAGCTGATAGCTGGCCGCTTTCCTGTCCCACCC
>JABDLU010000118.1 GCA_013002865.1 Acidimicrobiia bacterium | reverse complement strand
GAGGTGTACGAGCCGCTGCAGCGCTATCTCCGCCGGCGGGCTGCCTCAAGCGACGCCGATGAGCTGCTCGACGATGTGTTGCTGGTTTTGTGGCGGCGCCTCGACGACATCCCGCCGGGCGCGGTCCTGCCGTGGTGCTATGGCGTCGCTCGTCGCGCCCTTGCCAATCAGCGCCGGAGCACGCGGCGACGCCGCAACCTCCTCGAGCGCCTGGGTAGTAGTCCGGCTTCGGTATCCATGAACGATGTCGATGTGCCGGAGCTCGAAGTCGCGTTCGAGCAACTCGGTGAGGCCGATCGTGAGCTGCTTCGTCTGTGGGCCTGGGAGGAACTCGAGCCCCGCGAGATTGCGGTCGTGCTGGGCATCACCGTCAACGCCGCTTCTCTGCGGCTGGGCCGAGCCAAGCAACGCTTGCGCGCCGAATATCGGCGACAGAACGATGACTTATCCGGACACATGGTGCATAGACACACCGGAGAACTTCGGCAATGAGCGACCAGCTGCGTGACCAGATCAGAAGCCTCGACCCGATGTCCGCTGGTGTGTTGATCGAACCAGTGACGAGCGAATCGTCCCAGAACAGATTGGAACGCATCATGTCCACCACCACCACCCGTCCATCGCCCACGCGCAAGCTCCTGCCGCGCTGGCAGCTCGCGGCCGCCTCGCTGGCCGTGATGGCTCTTGTTGCAGCCGGCACCGCCTATGCCATCTCAGGAAAGGAGACCTCGCCGTACCAAGGGCCCCCGCTCGCACTGTCGCTCGGGAGCAGCGATGCGATGGCGATGTGCATCCAGTTCGACGTGGCCATTCTGGCCGGCATGTCCCCGGCGTTCGCCGGGACGGTGACGGCGATCGGCAACGAGCAAGTCACGCTCCGCGTCGATCACTGGTACACCGGCGGCGATGCTGCCGAAGTCACCCTGGACGGTGCCACCGGACCAAGCGGGCTCCTCGGTGAGATCGATTTCCAGATTGGCAGTGAGTACTTGGTTACCGCTGAGAACGGTCAGGTCAACTACTGCGGCTACAGCGGCGAAGCCACTCCCGATCTACGGGCTGCCTTCGACAGCGCATTCGGAAGCTAGGAGCTTCCAAGCCAGAAAAAGGACTCCCCTCAGGCGAGGGGAGTCCTTTGTTTGTGCTCGAAACCTTTGTCGCAGGCGGCAGCACCTGGTTTCGAGCTTGATTCAGTGGGTACCACAGAAGTCGTAGTCGCATCGGAGGACTCAATGACCGAAACGCATCAGGACGCCACTCAACCGGCCACCTCGACAGACACGGATGAAAAGGTCCGGACTGAAGGAAACTCACACGGTGCCGGCTACGGCCGATTCGCCGCCATGATCGCCACCTCTACGGTCGTCATGTTCGGGTTGATGTACCTGAACACATTTACGTTGGAGCACGTCCGCTGGAGCGAGACCCGCGTGTACATGGCGCTGCTGATGGGGGCCACAATGGCGCTGATCATGCTGGGCTTCATGCTGTCGATGTACCGCAACACCGCCATCAACATCGGGATCGCAGTGGCGGCCGTGGTCGTCTTTGCGAGCTCGCTGGCACTGGTTCGGAGCCAGGCGACGGTGGGGGAGTCGTCGTGGATGCGGGCGATGATTCCGCATCATTCGATTGCGATCCTGACCAGCGAGCGGGCCGATCTGGAGGACGTCCGCGTGTGTGAGCTGGCCGTAGAGATCATCGAGGCGCAGCAGCGCGAGATCAGCGAGATGGACTGGCTCATTGCCGATATCGCCGACAACGGCCCTGCCACCACGGCACAAGAAGCTGCCAACCGGCCGGTGCCAGAGTTTTCTGGGAGCGCCACCCGCAGCTGTTGAGGTGACTCCAACGAGACGCATCCTGGGCTAGGGCGTGCCGTTTTCCGCCGTGATCGCTTCCAGTTCCCCCTTCGCCCGCTCGAGCCGGGCCGAAGCCGACAGTACCCGGCGATTGAGGTCCTCGACCTTCTCGGCCAGCTCGTCGCGCCGGGCTTGATCGGCCTGCTCCAGGGTCTCGATGGCCTTCGTTTCGGCCCGGTTCAACTCGGTCCGGGCGGACTCGAGGTCGGTTTCCAACGTGCTGAGCCGCTTGGCCGCCGCCGCCACCTGCTCTTCGGCCGCCATCAGGAGAGCGGGGCTGCCCGACTCGGGGGCGGCCGCCAGGTCGATGGTCTGGCCGGCCAGCAGCGAGACCGTGAACGGCAGCTGTGCCACCAGCGTGTCGAGGTCGCATCCGAAAGGGCCTTCGTAGTTCTTGCGGCGCAGCGTCATCGGCAGGAAGACGGCGGTGGACTCGGCGGATTCGTTGAGCACCACCGAGGTGTCGATCGTCGGGAGCACCACCACCTCAGCCGGGATGCGCACGGTCGTCAAATGGTCCTGCAGCTCCGCCGTTACTTCGGTGGGGTCGGCGTCGCCTGCCTGGCCGATGACGCGAATGGAAGCGCCACCCCAGGGGTCGGTGCGGGTGAACAGGTACGCACTGAGTAAGGCCAGCTCCGAGGCGTCGTCGTCGTCCCGGTACCACACATCGATCCGCCGCTTCTTGGCCGGGACCGCCTCGAGTCGGCTCCATGAGCGGTCGCCGCTGGACAGGATCACCGTGTTCACGCTGAGGCGGATCACGTCGCGGACCACGGCAAAGAAGGAATCCATGCGCTCCTGAGCCGGGTCCTCCGGCCAGCCGAACAGCACCGTGTTGGCGTGGATGGGGCCCAACCCGAAGGCCTGGATGATCACCGGCAGCGCTTCTCCCGGATCGGGAGCCAACACTGCCCGTCCGTGCACGGAGAGCCCCAGCTGGGCAATCTGGGCGTCGAGCTGTTTCTGAGCTTCAGCAACCTCCCGGCGCTTCACCGCGCCTTCCCCGACCACGATCTGGACTGCCGCGGTGAGCCCGCTGCCTCCCTCCAGCCACGATCCGAACTCGAGGAGGCGGTGGCGGCGCTTGGGATCCGCCGAAAAGGCAAGGATTTGCGGCCGCCAGTTCCGGGCGTGCACCAGCTCATCACGCATGGCGTCGATGCTCTCCTTGGCCCGCTGGAAATGATGGGCCCGCGCCGAGTCGGCCCAGCGTTCGGGCCGGCCCCGGCCGCCCACGTACTGGTAGATGCCGTAGATCACCAGAACAGCCGCTGCGCCGGCGAAGGGGTTGATGGCGAGCATGACCCCGAGACAGGCCAGGCTGCCGAGCAGGCTGAGCCGCTTGTTGAAGAACCGGAAGCGAGGCCGGAAGGATGGGCTCTTGGCCCGGGTCTCGTAGTAGGTGGCGTAGTTGAGCAGGCCGTACGAGATCAGGAAGAACATCGACACCAGCGGCGCGATTGCGTCGAGGCTGCCGAGGCCGATGGTGGCGATCGCTATGGCGAGCGACAGCAGCACGCCGCGCCGCGGGTTGTTGGTGAGACCGGAGCCCTTGGCGAAGAACCCCAGGCCGGGAAACACCTTGTCGGCTGCCAGCGATTGCAGGATGCGGGGCGCTCCCAGGAACGACGCCATCGCCGAGGACAGGGTGGCGGCAATCACGCCGGCATCGATGAGCGGTCCGAACGCCGAGATCGATCCCATGGCGCCGTTGTCCTCGATCAAGAAGCGGCTGGTGGCGTTGCCGGCGAACAATATGGCGATCGATATGTACACCACCGTCGAGACGCCGACCGCCGCGAAGGTCCCGGTCGGCAGGCTCTTGCCGGGGTCCTTGAGGTCTCCCGACAGGCTCACGCCCTGGGTGAACCCGGTCACGGCCGGGAAGAAGATGGCGAAGATGGTCCAGAACGCCAGGCCGCCGGCGGGGGCGGACAGGTTGTCGCCGGCGACGCCGGAGTTGAAGCCCGGGATGGCACCCAGGTAGAACGACGCCAGCGCGGCAACGAGCAGGACCATGACCACGGCCTGGAATTTCGAGGCGACGTCCGCTCCCATCCAGGCCAGTCCGAACAGGGCCACCGTGGCAGCGGCGGCAATCACCTGGGCGGGCAGCTCTCCCTCGAAGCCGGCGACGGCCGCGGTGGCTTCACCGAATCCGATGGCGTAGAAGGCGATGGATACCGCTTGGGCCAGGAAGAGCACCAGCCCGATGGCGCCGCCGAACTCGACGCCGAGGGTGCGGGAGATCATGTAGTAGTCGCCGCCCGGCCCAACATCGATGTTGGTGGCGATGGCGCTGAGGGAGATGCTGGTCAGCACCGAGACGCCCGTTGCGATCCCGATGATGACCAGCGAGCCGCTCAGTCCGGCGTTGCCGACCACGTACCCGAGCCGCAAAAAGAGGATGATGCCGAGGATCGTGAGGATCGACGGCATGAAGACACCGCTGAAGGTGCCGAGGGTGCGTTGCTTTTCTCCGTCGGGTAGTCCGTTTGTCATCACTCAGGTTCTGCGGTGGGCAAGAGATTCTGCCACCCGGCGGGGATGACGGTGCGGACCTCGGCGACGTCAGCCGAGTGAGCCGACCACCTTCATGATGCTGTGCTGGGGATCCAGGCCGGCGGCTTCGAAGACCCGGAAGGCGGGATGGGTCTTCTCCTCGTGCAGCGCCTGGTGGTGGGCGTCCTCGTTTTCCCACAGAGCGGCGACCCGCACCGTGTCACCCTCTTCGACCAGGTAGGCGGTGACGAGCCCGGTGGGGCGGGCGCCGACGACCAGATCGGACCATTCTCCGAACAAATTGTCCCGGTCGGCCTCGTCGACGGAGGCGTGGGCCATGGAAAGGATCATCATCGTTCTCTCTCCTGTTCGGGTGGCCAAAGGCTACCCGAGACGGCCGGACGGTGGGTGAGCTACCGGCGGCTCATGACGATGGCTGTCGTCAGGGCCACGATGACATAGATCGCGATGACCAGTACGAGCAAGCCGGCGTATCCGACATCGAGGCAGGCAACACTGCCCGAGCCGGTGCACTGGCCGACCAGCCGGTCCGACGCCGCCGCCGACAGTCCGAAGAATGCCCCAATCACAACGGCCGAGCGGACGAAACGCCGGGATACATCGAACCGGTTGCGCCGCTGGGCGACTACGAGCGCCGGGACGCTGCACACGAGGAGGAAGCCAGTCACTGAAGCCAGCACGGCCAGAAAGGTGCCCATTGGGCTGGACTGTAGGGGGCGGGCGGCAGATCGACTGGCGCTCACACGGTCGGCCCGCATCCGGGTCGCGGCGTCGAGTATGTTCGGGCAGGGAATCGCACTGGCATGCTGAGGGAGGCAACCATGCATTTTCATTTCTCGCTGGACACCAAAGCCACACCGGGCCAGGTGCTGGCGGCGTTCACCGATTTCACCGAGCGACGGACCGAGGTATGGAAGGGAAGTCTGGACCCGGAAAAGTACGAGGTCCGGGAGGTTGGAGACACCTGGGCGGTGGTCAGAGAGGGCAGCGCCCATCCGTCCGTATGGGCGGTGGAGCGCTACGACTGGTCGGAGCCGGGAACCGTCAAGTGGGCGGCTGAGGAAAGCAACTTCTGTGAGCCGGGCAGCGGTCTGGAGCTGGTGATCTCCGCAAACGACGACGGAGGCAGCCACATCGAGGGAGAGTGGCATCGGGAACCCACCGGCCTAAAGGGCGACCTGCTCGTCGCCATGGGCAGAATCGTTGGCCCGAAGTTGATCCCGAAGATGTGGCGTGAGGCCCTGGACAAGTACGCAGACGCCGAGGCGACCTGAGCGGCGGCCGCCTACTCGGCGAGGACGGCGGCGGCGCCGTCGACCATGCCCCTCGTGAACGAGTCGTTCACGAGGAAGAAGGGCTCCGACCGCTGCGGATAGTCCCGCCGCACCGCTTCGCAGAAGGCGTAGACGAACGAGTTGCGGCTCGGGATGAGTGAGAACTGACGCCAGCGGATCTTGGACCACTCGGCGATCTCGTGTAGCTCAGTCGTTGCGGCGGTTCGGCTCGCCCATTCGGCGCCGGCGGTGAACCCTCGCTGGTACAGGATCGCGTCGTCGGCTTCGGCTTGCTTGGCCCGCACGTGGACGGCTTCGGCCTCCAGGGCGGTGCGACAAATCTGTTCGATATCGAGACCGGCGTCGATGAGATCCACCTGCAGGTCACGGTCGATCGAGAGGATGATCTTTGGCATGTTCTCCACCTGTGTTAGCTCTATCACCGTACAACAGGTCCCGCACGCTGTCTCACAGTACGATCCGCCGGTGTTTCACGTCGTCCTGCACCAGCCGGAGATCCCCCCGAACACGGGCAATGTGATGCGGTTGTGCGCCAATACGGCGACCACGCTCCACCTGATCCACCCGCTCGGGTTCGACCTCGATGAGCCGCTGCTGCGGCGGGCCGGGCTCGATTATCGGGAATGGGCCGACGTCCGGGAGCACGACTCCTTCGACGCCTGGCTGGCGGCGGTCCATCCTGGCCGGGTAGTGGCATTCACCCGGCGGGCGGGCACCCCCCACGACGGCATCGACTACCTGCCGGGCGATGCGCTGCTCTTCGGCCCGGAATCGGATGGGCTCGACCCGGCCATCCTGGAGCGACCGGAGATCACCGCCGCGGTGCGGATCCCTATGGTTCCTCGCAGCCGCAGCCTCAACCTGTCGAACGCCGTCTCCGTGGGGCTGTATGAGGCCCTGCGACAGCAGGGGTTCCCCGATCTCGCCACGGAGGGGAAGTAGGCTGACACTATGCGTGTTGGACGGTCCCGCCTGGCGCTGGCGGCCGGTTTCGCCCTGTTGCTCATCACCGCCGGACCGGCCGGTGCCGACTTCGTGTGGGACTTCGAGGCCACCTTCAATCCGTCCGAGCCGGCCGATGCCTACGGCCGTTCGGTAGCCCTCGACGGCTCGACGCTCGTCACCGGAGCACCCCTCGACGACACGCTCCTCCCCAACGCCGGGGCCGCGTGGGTGCACGAGCGGGGCGGCGAGGGGGAGTGGTCGTTCGTGATCAAGCTGAACGCCGCGGATGGTGCCGCCAGCGATCAGCTGGGCGCCGATGTTGCGGTCGACGGGGACACGATGGTGGCCGGAGCCCCCTTCGCCGATGAGGGCGCCGGGGCGGTTTACGTGTTCAATCGCAGCCCGGGCGGCGTGTGGAGCCAAACAGCCCGGCTGAGCCCGTCGGGCACCGTGGGCGCGGTCGGCTTCGGCAGTGCCGTCGAGCTGGCCGGCAACACCGTCGTCATTGGTGCGCCCGCCGACGGCACCGGCTCAGCCTATGTGTTCAACCGCAATGGGGACGGGGTCTGGTCCGAGACCACCCGGCTGGTTCCGGCCGATGCCGAGCTGGACGATCGAGCCGGCACCGCCGTGGCGCTGTCCGGGGACACCATTCTGGTCGGCGCCAGCCTCGAGGACACCGCCGGCACCAGTGCCGGAGCGGTCTACGCATTCGTCCGGGACGGGGCCGGGGCGTGGAATCAGCAGGCCAAGCTGTTCGCCTCGGATGCGGCAGCCGGGGACCTGTTCGGCGACGCTGTCGACCTGGTCGCCGACATCGCGGTGATCGGCGCCCGCGGCAACGACGATGCCGGGAGCGGCAGCGGGAGCGCTTATGTCTTCACCCGCAGCCAGGCAGACATCTGGTCTCAGCAGGTCAAGCTGACGGCTTCCGACGCGACCGCTGCGGCCCTGTTCGGCGGCGGTGTCGCCCTGGATGGGTCCCAGCTGGTGGTCGGCGCCCCCGGAGCCGGCCGCGCCTATGTGTACGAGGGCCCGCTGTGGCCCGAGACCTTTGCCGTCACGGGGACGACGTTGTTCGGCGGTGACGCCGCCATCGACGGCGAGGTCATGGCCGTGGCCGCTCAGGCGATCCCGTCTGGCAGTGTGTCGGTGTACCGGCGGAGCGAGGCGCTGGAGCCACCGCCGGTTCCGGTCGGCGTGTTCGACCCGCTGTTCGGCGAGTGGACGGTTGCCGACGACGCCGGCGGCATCACAACGTTCTTCTACGGAGTGCCGGGCGACGTCCCGCTGGTCGGGGACTGGGACTGCGACGGAGACGACACCGTCGGGATGTTCCGGCCGAGCGATGGCTTCGTCTACCTCCGCAATTCCAACACGTTCGGCACCGCCGACATCAGCTTCTGGTACGGCGTTGGCGGCGATGTCCCGTTCGTGGGCGACTGGGACGGCGACGGCTGCGACACGCTGGCCATCTACCGAAACGGCCGGGTGTATATACGCAACACACTCGACACCGGCGTCGCCGATCTCGACTTCTTCTACGGAATTCCAACCGACGTGCCCTTCGCAGGCGACTGGGACGGCGATGGCGACGATACGGTCGGGCTGTACCGGCCATCGACCGGCTACGTGTTCCTCCGCAACAATCTCTCCGCCGGGTTCGCCGACCTCGACTTCTTCTTTGGGCAGGCCGGCGACCGGGTGCTGGCCGCCGACTGGGATCGCGACGGCACCGATACCGTCTCCATCTACCGGCCGGATGAAGGGCGCTTCTACATCAGCAACACCAACGCCACCGGCTTCGCCGACTTCGATTTCCGGTTCGGCGTGCTGAATCAGGTCCCCGTCGCCGGCGTGTTTGTGTCCTGAATTCGATACATTTCGGCCATGGTGTTCAACCGTCGCCAAGCCCACGAGGCCCTGGAACGGGCCATCGAACTTGACACGCAACCCCCCGATGAGGTCATCGACGATGCTGCGCTGCGCCGCCTCGGCGACGAGCTCGGCCTATCCCGCGAGTCGGTGGCGGCAGCCATCCGGGAAACCCGCAGCTCGAGTCCCGGCCCGTTCACCGCAGTGGCGGCGTCGGAGGTTTCGGCCGGGCCCGACGAGGCCCGGGCGGCCACCCGTGCCTACCTGCACATGCGAGGTCTCACCGAGGAGCGGGGCGCCGTGTGGCGTCAGGCAGCCGGATGGTGGCCCGACCTGTTTCGCTATCGGAGCATCGTCATGATCTCAGCCACAGTCTTCGCTACGACCGGCGGCAGCATCATCCGCCTGACGGCCAACCTGGACCGCATCTGGCGCGCTCATCTGTTTGCCGCCATCGTCGGGCTGGTTCTCCTGGCCGCCGCCTGGCTGGGCGACGCAGTCGACCTCGCCTCCGCCGCCCTGCTGGGGTCCGTGTGGGCGGGCACTGCAGGCAGCACGTACCGGTACCGGCGGGCGTCGATCCAGCGTCGCCTCGAGATGGCCATTCGCGACATCGGGCGCCCCGACTATCTGCTGGCTCCGTGGTGACGACCTAGCGACACGCCGGTGCCTAGGGTCCTCCGATGCGCGTATTAGTCACCGGGTCCTCGGGGCTCATCGGATCTCAGCTCGTTCCGGCACTCGCCGCCGCCGGCCACCAGGCCATCCGGCTCCACCGGGGCCGGGCCCCGGGTGGCCCCGACCTGGAATGGGATCCTTCGGCGGGCACCATCGGCGACCTCTCCGGGATCGACGCGGTGGTGCATCTCGCCGGGGTCGGCATTGGTGAGAAACGATGGACCGACGATCAGAAGCACGCCATTCTGAAGAGCCGCACCGAGGGAACCCGGCTGGTGAGTGAAGCCATCGCCGCTGCCGATCCGCGCCCCTCGGTCTTCCTCAGCTCCTCGGCCATCGGCTATTACGGAAACCGCGGCGACGAAGAGCTCACCGAAGAGAGCCCGCCCGGAACCGATTTCCTGGCCGATGTGTGTGTGCAGTGGGAGGCCGCCACGGCGCCGGCGGAATCGGCCGGAGTCCGAACCGTGCACCTGCGCACCGGCATCGTGCTCTCGGCCGACGGCGGGGCACTCAAGCGCATGCTGCTGCCGTTCAAGCTCGGGCTCGGGGGCCGGGTCGGGCCCGGTGATCAGTTCATGAGCTGGATCGCCATGCAGGACGAGATCGGAGCCATCTTGCACCTGCTCGGCTCCGACGTATCCGGTCCGGTCAACCTCACCGCTCCCAACCCGGTTCGGAACCAGGAGTTCGTCAACACCCTTGGCGATGTGGTCAACCGGCCGACGGTGCTGCCAACACCGCTGCTTCCCCTCAAGGCGGCGCTGGGCGGTGAGCTCGTCGAGTCGCTGCTGCTGTTCAGCCAGCGGGTGGTTGGGGTCAAGCTCGAGCAAAGCGGTTACGAGTTCCAGCACCGGGAGCTGGCGGCGGCGTTCCGGGCTGTGGTCTAGGCGGCTTCCCGGCGGCTCGCCAGGTAGGCGCCGGCCAGCACCACCACCATGCCCAGGATAGCCAGCGGGGCGATCGAATCGTCCCGGAACACCAGGCCGAGAATTACCGCTACCACCGGCACGAAATAGATGGCGACCCCACCGCGGGTGGCGCCCACCCGGCCCACCAGGGCGGCCATGACCGCCAGCGCCACGCCGGTTCCGAACACCCCGAGCACGAACACCGCTCCCAGACCGGCCGGGTCGATCGATGAGTCCCCCAGGCCCGCCACGGCGTAGGGGATGGTGGCGACCGTAGCCACCAGCTGGGTTCGCAGCACCACCGGCAGAGCCCCGGACTCCTGCTGAAGAGGCACCGCTATGTTCACCGAGAACCCGTACAGCACGGTGGCCAGCAGCACGAGGAGAATCCCGGTGACGGTGCTGGCATCGTCGCCCCACGACGGGAGGGTCACGAGCACCACGCCGACGAAACCGAGTACCAGCCCGAAGGCGTGGATGTGTCGGGGGAGGCGGCGCAGCAGCAGCGCGGCGATGGCGGCGGTGAACAGCGGCATGGCGGCGTTGAGGATCCCGGCGAGCGAAGATTCGATCCACTGCTGGGCGATGGGGAACAACGTGAATGGGATCGCCACCCACGTGAGCCCCAGCAGCACGATGCGGGGCAGGGACTCCACCGGCACCGGGCCGCGGGCGGCCGGGACCAACGCCAATGCGGTCGCGCCCAGCGCGATGCGGAGCCAGGTGATCACCCCGGGCGACAGCGACTCGAGGGCGATGTCGATGAAAAGAAACGAGGCACCCCACGTGACGGCGAGGAACGTGACGAGGCCCCACTCGGCCGCCCCGAAGCTCTCGCGGCGCGTCCCGTCGGCAGTGGTGATCATCGGGCGCCGGGTGGAGGTCATGGGGTTCCTGAGGCTACGACGGTGCTCTCGACAGAACCCCGCAACGGGTCATCCGGTTGCAGTCCCCGCTCAAGCGCCGACCGGCCGTAGGCTGATCTCATGGCCCTCCCGCTGGTTATCCGCTCGCGAGTGCTGCTGCCCCGCCAGCGGCTCAAGCTGCGCGTGCACGACGCCTCGGCGGCCCGGTCGGTTGCCGCCGGCGATTCGTTCGTGTCGGTGTTCAGCGCCCGGGCCGGGCATCGCAGCGACGTCGGGGTGGAGGCGCGGGTGCTGGCGCACACGTCCGCTTCGCACGACCGGCTGGACGTAGAAGCAGTCGGTGGGCGCCGCGTCGTGGTTGCCGGCGGGACGGCCGGGTCTGGTGATCTCGTTGAGGTCGAGTACCTCGAGGAGGCGCCCGGGTCGGGTGATCTGGAACTGCTGCGGGAGGAGCTGGAGCGGGGGTGGAAGCGGTTCGCCGCCGCCGCAACCGAGAGCGGTGAGTCCGCCACGATTCACGGCCGGCTCAGCGCCGATCCCGTCATTGCCTCGTACCAGGCAGCCACGTTGCTTCCGTTGCTTCACCCCGAGCGACAGGAGCTGTTGGAGATCCCGACGACCACGGATCGGCTCGAGCATTTGCTCAAAATCGTGGCCGGCGAGACCGGCATCTTGCGACATCTGCTCGGAATGGGGAGAATGGGCGCCTGATGGCCGGTGTGCAAGAACTTCCAGAACTGATTTCCGAGTCGCTCGACCTCTCCAAGGAGTATCTCCGCCAGGAGACCGTAGAGCCCGCCAAGCGGCTCGGCAAGGTAGCCGGGTTCGGCTTTGCCGGCGCCGCCCTGTTCGCCCTGGCCGCATTGCTCGGTGGTGTGGCCGTCAACCGGTGGATCATTCGCCTGTTGCCGGACGGCCGGGCGTGGAGTGGCCTCGGCTACGTGTTGTCGGCACTGCTGCTGGTAGCGATCGCCGGGCTGGTCATCTGGGCGGGACGGCGGGGCTACGAAGACCCCGGCAGCATCCGCGACGTGCTGCCCGCACGTGACGGCGACGCAAGGGAGTAGCCATGGCGATTGAACGAACCGACCTCGAGGCGAAGTTTCGCCAGGTCCAGTCCGCGGTGGACGACACCGCCTCGGGCGCCAAGAAGGCAGGGATCGGCCTGGCGATCGGGGCCGTGATCCTCGTGCTGCTGGTCTACTTGCTTGGCAAGCGGACCGGTAAGAAGGGCGGCGCTCAGCTGGAGATCTACCGCCTCAGCTGAGCCTCACCCACTCAGCTCTCGTCCCCGGCCCCGGGCTCGGAACGCGTCCGGCTGAGCTTCTCGATTCGACGCACCGCCTTGCGCGCTTTGCGGCGCCGTCGACGGGTCGACCGCTTGTCGAGTCGTTCCTGGCGGCGCTCCAGTTCGCGTTGGGCGCCCGCCAACTTGCGGGTCTTCCGCTTCGACGGCTTTTCGACAGGGGCCGCTGCGGCGAGCTCCCGGCCGGCCGCCTTCTGGCGGCGGCGGGCTTTGCGCAGCCGGCGCCGGCTGGGACGCTTCTGAGCCCGGCGCTCGGCTCGTTCCAGCTTGCGGCGAGCACGGCGGGGGAGTGCCGACCGGTCGATGTCGGCGTCGTCGAGCGCGGCCAGCCGGGCGGCCCGGCGCTTTGACCGACGGCTTGGTGGGCGTTCGACGGGCTCCTGCTCGGCGGCAAGTTGCGCAGCCTGCTTCTTGGTGCGCCGCTTCTTGGCCGTTTTCTCATTCACGGCCGGCGCCTCGTCGTCGGTCGAAGCGGCCGCGCTGATCAAGCCGGATGCGGCGCTGAGGAGCTGTGAGGCGATAGAGCCGTCGCGGCTTTCTACCGTCGCCACCTGAGTTTCGGGCGTGACTCCCACCGCGAGCGACTCGTCTTCTGGTCCGGGCATGCGGATGACGTACGACTGTCCGGGCTTGAGCGTCTTGCGCACGAGCAACTCGCGGTCCGGGCGCCGGGTCTTGCGTATCTGCTCGACGACCGCAGCGGCGGTCCACAACCCGACCACCTGGGGTGGGCTTCCGGTTCGGATACTCTTGAAGAGGCTCTTGGCCTGCTTGCCAGCTAAATTCATTGTTCGCTCAATCTAGGGCCTCTGCGAGGTGAGGACATGTTCAGAAACCGCGATCTCCTGGTGAAGATTCTCGTGGTCATCGTCGTGCTGGGAATGCTCGGCTCCCTGGGAGCCCTGTTCGTTCAGTGAAGGTGATCCTGCGCAACCCGCGCCGCGAGGTCGAGGTTGCCGGTCAGTCGACGGTTTCGGAGGTGCTGCGAGCGCTCGACGTCATCCCCGAGACGGTGCTGGTGATCCGCGATGGCGAGCTTTTGATGAAGACCGACGCCGTCGATGAGAACGACACCATCGAGCTACGGCCCGTCATCTCAGGGGGTGGACACCTATGAAGTGCCGGGTATGCCGTGAGCGGGCCTCGATCGAGATCCGACGACATCATGCCGTCTTCTGCAAGGAGCACTTCTTCGACCATATGCGGCGACAGGTCGAGCGCACCATCCACGACTACCGGATGATGGCGCCGGATCAGCGCTTGCTGCTCGGTGTGTCCGGCGGCAAGGACAGCCTGGCGCTGTGGGACATCCTGACCGACCTCGGCTACGAGGTGGACGGGGTGTATATCGAGCTCGGAATCGGTGGGGAGAAGGGCTACAGCTCGAGCAGCCGGCTCCTGGCCGAGCAGTTCGCCAAGAACCGCCAACTCGATCTGCAGGTCGTCGACCTGGCCGACGAGTACGGCTTCACCATCCCCGAAGCGGCCAAAGAGACCCGGCGGGTGGCCTGTTCTGTGTGCGGCCTCTCCAAGCGCTACGTGCTGAACCGGATCGCCCACGACCGGGGCTACGACGTGCTCGTCATGGGGCACAATCTCGACGATGAAGCCGCCACGCTCATGGGCAATACGCTGACGTGGAATATGGAATACATCGGCCGTCAGCGCCCTGTGCTGCCTGCCACCAGCCGCGGCCTGGTGCGCAAGGTCAAGCCGCTGCTGCGGATTGCCGAGCGGGAGACCGCCGCCTATTGCGTCTTGAAGGGCATCGACTACGAAGTAGACGAGTGCCCGCTGGTGGGAGGCAACACCGGGATCAGGATCAAGGAGTGGCTCAACCAGATGGAGGCCAAGCGGCCCGGCATGAAGCAGCAGTTCTTGTTCGGCTTCCTGGACCGGGCCTCCGACCAGTTCGCCGATGCCCATCAGGAGGAGGTTGAGCTCACCGATTGCACGTCGTGCGGACAGGCCACCACCAGCGGGGAGTGTGCGTTCTGCCGCCTCCAGGTCCGGATGTCCGATGGTGGCTGACTTCTCCAAGGGCGACCACTGTCTGCTGACCGACGGCAAGGGGCGGCGCTTTCTGCTCACCCTGGATGCCGGTGCCGTGTTCCATTTCCACAATGGGACGGTCGAGCACGACGGCATCATCGGCCTGCCCGACGGGAGCGTCGTCCAGAGCTCGCTGGGCGGCCGGCTCACCGCAGTGCGCCCTCGCCTGGCCGACTACATCCTCAACATGAAACGGGGCGCCCAGGTGGTGTACCCGAAGGACCTCGGGCCGATCCTGATCTGGGGCGATATTGCACCTGGGGTGACCGTGCTGGAAGCCGGCACCGGTTCCGGCGCGCTCACCATGGCGCTCACCCGGGCAGTCGGCCCCGACGGGCGAGTGGTGAGCGTCGAGCGCCGGGAAGACCATGCGGTCCATGCCCGCCGCGCCCTCGACGATTTCTTCGGCGGCATCCCGGGCAATCTCGACCTGCGGGTCGGCGAAGTGGCCGATCACATCGAGGACGTTCGGCCCGACCGGATCGTGCTCGACCTGCCGGAGCCGTTCGGGGTGGTCGACGCCGCCGCCGCCCACCTGCCGTCGGGTGCGCTGTGGGTGTCCTATGTCCCGACCGTTCCCCAGGTGCAGCAAACCAGCGAGGCATTGCGAAGCGCCGGTTGCTTCGCCGACCTCTCCAGCTTCGAGGTTCTCCATCGGGAATGGAATGTCGACGGCCGCTCCGTCCGGCCGGATCACCGCATGGTCGGCCATACCGGTTTTCTGACCACGGCCCGCAAGGTGACTGTCCTCTGAGCGAAAGCGCGAAATCCCCGCTAGAGGACTGTTAGGTTGCTCAGGCCGATTTCTATAATCAGCGAAAGCCCCACCAGTTCAGGACCGATAGAACCGAATGAGCAGTTACGAGTCGCCCGAGGCCAACGAGCTGCGAAACACCATCGCGACGCTCGAAGAAGAGTTGTCAGTCCTGCGCCGGAGACTGCAGGATTCCCCCCGGCGGGTCCGGGTTCTGGAAGAGCGGTTGCTGGAAGCGAAGGGTCAGCTGACCCAGGCCGTCCATCAGAACGAGAAGCTCGCGGCCGTGCTCGAGGAGACCCGGGAGCAACTGGCCATACTGCGTGAAGAGGTCGAGAAGCTCACCGCGCCGCCCAACCCATTCGGGACAGTGCTCGGCATCAACGAGGACGGCACCGCTGACGTGATGACCGGCGGTCGCAAGCTGCGGGTCAATGTCGAACCCACCCTCGAGATCAAAGAGCTCGAGCGTGGCCAGGAAGTGCTGCTCAACGAGGCGTACAACGTCATCGACGTCCGCGATTTCGACCCGCAGGGCGAGGTCGTTGCCGTCAAGGAAGTGGTTGACGAGCACCGTCTGATCGTGCTGGGACGCGGCGATGAGGAGCGGGTCATCGAGCGGGCCGCCCCGCTGGTGAGCGAGTTCCTGCGGGTGGGTGACCACGTCCGCCTCGACACCCGCACCGGTCTCGCATTCGAGAAATTGCTGCGACCCGAGATCGAAGAGCTCGTCCTCGAAGAGGTGCCAGACACCACCTACGAGCAGGTCGGCGGACTGCGCGAGCAGATTGAGAGCATCCGCGATGCGGTGGAGCTGCCTTACCTCTACAAGGAGCGGTTCAACGATTATCAGCTCAAGGCTCCCAAGGGCATCCTCCTCTATGGACCGCCCGGATGCGGCAAGACTCTCATCGCCAAGGCCGTTGCCAACAGCCTGGCCAAGGCGGTCTCTGAAAAGACCGGGTCGGATGATTCCCGCAGCTACTTCTTGAACATCAAGGGCCCGGAGCTGCTCAACAAGTACGTCGGTGAGACGGAGCGCCAAATTCGGGTCATCTTTCAGCGGGCCAAGGAGAAGTCGGACGAGGGCGTGCCCGTCATCGTGTTCTTCGACGAGATGGACTCGCTGTTCCGCACCCGTGGCACGGGGGTCTCCTCCGACGTCGAGTCGACCATCGTGCCCCAGCTGCTGTCCGAGCTGGACGGCGTCGAGGCGCTCAAGAACGTCATCGTGATCGGCGCCTCCAACCGTGAGGACCTCATCGACCCGGCGATTCTGCGCCCCGGCCGGCTCGACGTGAAGATCAAGATCGAGCGTCCCGGGCCGGAAGCCGCCGCCCAGATCTTCGGCATCTACCTGCTGCCCGACCTGCCCCTCGACGAAGAAGAGCTCGGTCGCCACGGCGGCGATAAACAAGCGCTGATCGAAGCGATGATCAGGTCGACCGTCGACCGGGTCTTTGACTCATCGGACGCCAACCGGTTCCTCGAAGTCACCTATGCCAACGGTGACAAGGAGCTGCTGTACTTCAAGGACTTCCTGTCCGGAGCCATGATCGAGAACATCGTGCGGCGAGCCAAGAAGGAAGCCATCAAGCGTGAGATCGCCGACGGAACGATCGGTATCAAGACCACCGACCTGCTCGATGCCATCGTCCAGGAGTTCCGCGAGCACGAAGACCTCCCCAACACCACCAACCCCGACGACTGGGCCCGCATCTCCGGCAAGAAGGGCGAGCGCATCGTCTACGTCCGCACCCTCATCGAAGGCGATAAGGAGAACCGGACCATCGAGGCAACGACGACGGGTCAGTACTTGTAGTCGTTAGTCGTTAGTCGTTGGTCGTTAGTCCTTGGCCGGGAGCGACCGCGGATACGTTCTGGCCGATTGCCGATTGCTGATTGCTGATTGCTGATTGCTGATTGCTGATTGCTGATTGCTGGCCCCCTATCTGAATCTCGTGCCAACGTCGGTTGGGCGGTACCCTGTACCTCCAATGCACTCCGCCACCGCACCAGCCAGCCCATGAGCGCCATCCACAAAGTCATCGGCACTGAGACCGAGTTCGGCATTTCGATGCGCAATGCGCCCGACTTCAATCCGGTGCTGGCGTCGTCGATCGTCGTCAACTCCTACGCCGGCTTGCGGGCCAAGATCCAGTGGTCGCACGAGGAAGAGTCGCCCGGCCGGGACGCCCGGGGTTTTGGACCCGAGGGTGGGATGATGCCCGACATCGACGGCGGGCTGGTCAACGTCGTGCTCGGCAACGGGGCCCGCTTCTACGTCGATCACGCTCATCCGGAATATTCGGCCCCCGAGGCATACGATCCGCTCGAGGCCACCCTGTACGACAAGGCCGGAGAGGTCGTGCTGGCCCGCGCGGCTACTGAAGCGCAGCCACTGCTGGAAGATGGCCAGTCACTCGTCATCCACAAGAACAACTCAGACGGCAAAGGCAACTCATACGGGAGTCACGAGAACTTCCTCATCAACCGGGAGCTGCCGTTCAGCGACATCGTCGACTTCTTCACGACGTTCCTGGTCACCCGCCAGGTGTATACCGGCTCCGGCAAACTGGGAGCCGAGAACGGACGAGCCGCAGTGCCGTTCCAGATCACCCAGCGGGCCGACTTCTTCGAGGAAGAAGTCGGTCTCGAGACCACCCTCAAACGGCCCATCATCAACACCCGGGACGAACCGCACGGCGACCCGAGCAAGTACCGTCGTCTGCACGTCATCATCGGCGACGCCAACATGAGCGAGGTCCAGAACCTCATCAAGTTGGGATCGGCGGCCCTGATCCTGATGGCGATCGAAGACGGGGCGATCCCCGATTCGTTGCGCCTGGCCAAGCCGGTCGATGCCACCTGGCAGGTATCGCACGACCTCGACCTGAATCTCCCGCTGGAACTGGCCGAAGGTGGCACCGCCACGGCCCTCGAGCTGCAGGGCCGCTACCTGGAATGGGCCAAGAAGTACGCCGAGAACACCGACCTGCCGGGACCCTACGAGCAGGTGCTCGAGGAGTGGGAGGCGGTGCTGGCCGATCTGGAGAAGGACCCGCTGCTGACGGCCGATCGGCTCGACTGGGCCGCCAAGTACCGGCTGCTGCGCGAGTATCAGGATCGGGACGGCCTCGACTGGGACTCACCCAAGCTGAAGCTGCTGGCGCTGCAGTATCACGATGTCAATCCGGCCAAGGGATTGTTCTACAAGCTGCAGTCGGCCGGCCGGATCCGGCGGCTGTTTACCCCCTCTGAGGTCGACGCCGCCGTGAGTGAGCCGCCCCATCGCACCCGGGCCTATTTCCGGGGCAAGTCGGTCCGCAAATACGGGGATGCGCTGGTGGCCGCCAACTGGGATTCGCTGGTGTTCGACAGTGGAGAAGAGACCCTGAAGCGGGTGCCTATGATGGAGCCGCTGCGGGGCACCCGGGAGCTTGTGGCCGAACTTCTCGACCGGTCGGAGGACGCGGCCGCCCTGCTGAGAGCATTAGGAGAAGGCGATGAGTGATCGAGAGCAGAAACGCACCGAGCGGCGGGAATCGGAGACTGAAGAAGTCGTCGAGGAAACGACTGAGGCCGGTCAGGAAGTGACCGAGCGCATCGACGACCTCCTCGATGAGATCGATTCGGTGCTCGAAGAGAACGCTGAGGAGTTCGTCAAGAATTACGTCCAGAAGGGCGGCGAGTGAGTCTCGAACTCCCGTCCGGGCTCAACCCTCAATCCCAGGCCCAGGACGCCAGCTTCTTCGAGCTGCTGCGGCGCCACGACCTCGAGCCGGCGTGGGACGTTGGTGCCGGAGACGGGCGTTTCGTTCGGGCGCCCGAGGCCACCACGATCCTGGCGCTTCGCTATGCCGACGGGGTGGTCATGGTCGGAGACCGGCGCGCCACCGAGGGCCACACGATCGCCCACCGGCGCATGCAGAAGGTGTACCCGGCCGACGGCTACTCGGCCGTCGCCATCGCCGGCACCGCCGGTTTGGCCATGGAGATGGTCAAGCTGTTCCAGACCGAGCTGGAGCACTACGAGAAGCTGGAAGGCACTCGCCTGAGTCTGGAGGGCAAAGCCAACCATCTGGCCCGCATGGTTCGTCAGCAGCTCCCCATGGTCTTTCAGGGCCTGGTGGTCGTTCCGCTGTTCTGCGGATTCGACGAAGAGGCGGGCGAGGGCCGGCTGTACACCTATGACGTCGTCGGCGGCCGCTACGAGGAAGACGACTACGCCGCCTCCGGCTCCGGCGGCCGGGAGGCCAAAGCCTATTTGCGCTCGGTATTCCGGGATGACCTGAGCGAGGACGATGCACTGCGGCACGGGATCGCCGCCATCGCGGCGGCAGCCGAGCAGGACACGGCCACCGGCGGGCCCGACCCGCGGCGGGGGATCTACTCCTCGGCCGTCATCGTCGACCGGGCGGGATATCGCGAGGTCGACGAAGACCGGGTTGCCACCGTGTCGAACCAGGTCATGGGAGATGACCAATGACCCTCCCGTACTACGTCCCACCCGAACAGCTGATGAAAGACCGGGCGGAGTTTGCCCAGAAGGGCATCGCCAAGGGCCGGTCGATCATCGCCGTCGAATACGCCGACGGCGTTCTGATGCTGGCCGAGAACTCGAGCAAGGCGCTCAACAAGATCGGTGAGATCTACGACCGGCTGGCGTTCGCCGGGGTCGGGAAGTACAACGAGTTCGAAGCCCTGCGAGTCGCCGGGATCCGCCATGCCGACCTAAAGGGGTACTCCTACGGACGCTCTGACGTGTCGGCCAAGAGCCTGGCCAACGCCTACTCACAGACGTTGGCGGCCGTGTTTGCCGAGACGGTTAAGCCCTATGAGATCGAGATTTTGATCGTAGAGGTCGGGGATACGCCCGACGACACGGTGATGTTCCGGGTTCGCTACGACGGAACGCTCGTGGACGAGGAGGGCTTCTGCGCCATCGGCGGCCAGGAAGACGAGCTGACCAGCCGCATGAAGGAGCGCTTCGAGAGCGGGCTCGACCGTGCGGCCGCCCTGCGGTTCGCGGCCGAGGCCTTCGAGCGAGTGGAGGATCGCCAGATCGGTCCCGAGGAGTGGGAAGCCGCCGTCCTCGACCGCACCAACGGGCGCCGCATGTTCCGGCGTCTCTCCGCCGACGAGATCACGTCGGCCCGCAGCTGACCACCCCACCGGGCCCGGCCGGCCTGGATGTCCGCCCATTTCGTCAGGCGGATCAGCGAGCCGTCATCGAGCTCTGGGAGGCGTGCGGACTGGTGCGACCCTGGAACGACCCGGTGAGGGACATCGCCCGCAAGCAGGCCGTACAGGCGGAATTGTTCCTGGTCGCCGAGATCGAAGGCGAGATCGTCGGGTCGGCGATGGCCGGTTACGACGGCCACCGGGGCTGGGTCAACTACCTGGCGACCGCTCCCGAGCACCAGCATCGCGGGATCGCCACAGCGCTGATGGCATCTGTCGAAGACGGGCTTCGTGAGCTGGGCTGCCCCAAGATCAACATACAGATCCGCGCCGACAACGCCGCGGCAGCCGCGTTCTACGAACGCATCGGCTTCTCGCCCGACGCCGTCATCAGCCTCGGAAAACGGCTGGAAGAGGATTGAGCTAGTCGTTAGTCACTAGTCACTAGTCATTAGCAGGAGCACAGGAACGCGCTTTCACCCCCCTCCTTGCCTCCCCCACTCGCTGCGCTCGCGGGGGAGGTAATCCTGATGCCCAATGCCCGATGCCCGATGCCCGGTCTGGCTTGGAACCTGCAACTGGCAACCGGCAACTGATCTAACGACCAACGACTAGAGACTTCTTATCAGCCTCTCAACGCGCTCGTCGACGGCTTTGAAGGGGTCTTTGCAGAGGACGGTGCGTTGGGCCTGGTCGTTGAGTTTGAGGTGGACCCAGTCGACGGTGAAATCCCGCTTCTTCGCCTTGGCGGCCTTGATGAATTCGCCCCGCAGGCGGGCACGGGTGGTGGCGGGGGGATGGGTGATGGCATCCACGATGGCGTCGTCGGTGACAGTACGGTCCATTAGGCCCTTGCGTTCCAGCAGGTAATACAGGCCGCGCTGGCGGTTGACGTCGTGGTAGGCGAGGTCGAGCAGGGCGAGGCGTCCGGAACCGAGCGGCAGCTGGTGTTTGGCGCGGTAGCGGTCGACGATGTGGTATTTGGCCACCCAATCGACCTCGCTGTTCAGGCTGAGGGGGTCCTTTTCGAGCCCGGTCAGCAGGTGCTCCCACATCTCGACGGCTTTTTGCACCTGGGCGGGGAATCCACTCATGCGCCCGTACCGGACGGCCCGCTCCAGGTATTCCCACTGGATGTCGAGCGCCGACAGCTCACGGCCGTTGAGGAGTCGCACTTTGCGCTTGCAGGTGATGTCGTGGCTGATCTCCCGGATCGCCCGGATCGGGTTCTCCAGCGAAAGGTCCCGGAACACGACCTCGTCCTCCAGCATTTGCAGCAGAGCGGCCGCAGTGCCGACCTTTACGTAGTTGGCGTACTCGGACATGTTGGAGTCACCGGCGATGACGTGGAGGCGGCGGAAGCGCTCGGCGTCGGCGTGGGGCTCGTCCCGGGTGTTGATGATCGGCCGGCTGCGGGTGGTTGCCGAGGACACGCCTTCCCAGATGTGCTCGGCCCGCTGGGCGATGCAATACACCGTGCCCCGGGCGGTCTGGAGCAGTTTGCCTGCGCCGGAGAAGATCTGGCGAGACACGAAGAAGGGGATGAGCGTGTCGATGGTGCGCTGGAAGTCGTTGTGGCGCCCGACCAGGTAGTTCTCGTGGCATCCGTAGGAGTTGCCGGCCGAATCGGTGTTGTTTTTGAACAGGTAGATCTCGCCACGGATGCCCTCTTCCTCGAGGCGCCGCTCAGCGGATTGCACCAGGCCCTCCAGCACCCGTTCACCGGCCTTGTCGTGGGCGACCAGGTCGTACAGGCTGTCGCACTCCGGCGTGGCGTATTCGGGGTGGGAGCCGACATCGAGGTAGAGGCGGGCGCCGTTTTCCAGGAACACGTTCGACGAGCGGCCCCAGCTGACGACCCGGCGGAACAGGTAGCGAGCCACTTCATCCGGCGACAGGCGGCGCTGACCGCGCAGCGTACAGGTGACGCCGTACTCGTTCTCCAGTCCGAAGATGCGGCGGTCCATGCCGGTCAGCGTAGCCGCCCCCGCTGCGAATCGGCCGCCTCGGGGAGGGGTCCGCCGGTAGGATCCGACCCGAGGTGAACCATTAACTGCGCGTCCTGCGGCTTCGAAAACGACCCGTCGGCCAAGTTCTGTAGCGAATGTGGCACTCGTCTGCAGCAATCCTGTCCGAACGGTCATCCAGTCGTCGCCGGTGCCAAGTTCTGCTCGGAGTGCGGCGCCGCAGTGGCCGATGCGCCGGCCACGCCGGCTCCGGACCCGGCGGCGCCCGAGCCGTCCCCGGCGGCGCCGGCCAAGGCGGAGCGGCGCCTCGTCACCGTGCTATTCGCCGATCTGGTCGGGTTTACGCCCTATTCGGAGTCGCGCGACCCCGAAGAGGTCCGGGCGATGCTCACGGTGTATTTCGATCGTGCCAGCCAGATCCTCGAACGGTTCGCCGGATCGGTCGACAAGTTCATCGGGGATGCGGTGATGGCGGTGTGGGGTGCCGTCGCCGCCCACGAGGACGATGCCGAGCGGGCCGTCCGGGCCGCCCTCGAGCTGGTCGACATGATCGACGAGCTGGGCGACGAAATCGGCGTTCCCGACCTGGCGCTGCGGGCGGGAGTATTGACCGGTGAAGCATCGGTCGGCCCCGGCGGCAACGAGAAGGGCCTTGTCGTCGGCGATCTCGTCAACACCGCGTCCCGCCTGCAATCGATCGCCGCCCCGGGGACGGTCGCGATCGGAGAGTCGACCTTCCGCATCGTCGAGAACGCCATCGCCTGCGAGCCCCTCGGTGAGCAGGACCTCAAGGGCAAGACCGCCCCGGTCCCCGCCTATCGGGCCGAACGGGTGATCTCTGAGCGAGGTGGTCGCGGTAAGACGGCCGGGCTGGAAGCGCCCTTTGTCGGTCGGGAAGACGAGCTTCGCCTCCTCAAAGATCAGCTGCACGCCACCGGTCGGGACGGCCGGGCCCGACTGGTATCCATCGTCGGGGAGGGCGGCATCGGCAAGAGCCGGCTGGCCGCCGAATTGCTCCGCTACATCGACGGGTTGGCCGAGACGTTCTACTGGCATCAGGGCCGGTCGCCCTCGTACGGCGACGGGGTGACGTTCTGGGCGCTCGGCGAGATGGTGCGCCGCCGGGCCGGCATTGCGGAGGGCGAGGAGCCCCACAAGTCCCGAATCAAGCTGCGAACCTCGGTCGCCGAGTTCGTCACCGAGCCGGATGAGCAAAAATGGATCGAGCCCCGGCTGGCCGGTTTGCTCGGGCTCGACGAGATGCCGGCCGGGGACCGTACGGAGCTGTTTGCGGCGATGCGAACGTTCTTCCAGCGCATCGCCGACCGGAGCACGACGGTGCTCGTGTTCGAGGACTTGCACTGGGCCGACCCGGGGCTGCTGGACTTCATCGAAGAGCTCGTCGATCGATCCCGGAGCCATCCCATTTTCATTCTGACGCTCGCCCGGCCCGACCTGCTCCAGGCGCGACCGGGATGGGGATCGGGCCGCCAGAGCCTCCTGTCGATGCACCTCCCGCCGCTACCGGAGCATTCCATGCGAGAGCTGGTGTCGGGGCTGGCGCCCGGCATACCGGATGACGCCGCTGGCCTGATCGCTTCCCGGGCCGCCGGTATGCCGCTCTATGCGGTCGAGTTCGTACGCATGCTGCTGGCGGGCGGTGATCTGGTCCGTGACGGCGACGCCTTCACCTTGCACGGCGACGTAGCCGACCTCGCCGTTCCGGAATCGCTGCAAGCCGTCATCGGAGCGCGGCTCGACCGGCTCAGCGCCGAGGATCGTGCGCTCGCCCAGGACGGTGCGGTGCTCGGCCAGACATTCACCATCGAGGGCTTGTCGGTGTTGCGCGATGAGGAGCCGTCCGACCTGGAGGGACTGCTGCGGGGTCTGGTTCAGCGTGAGCTGCTCGAGGTGGAGGCCGACCCCAAGTCGCCCGAGCGGGGCCAGTACAAGTTCGTCCAGGGCCTGATCCGGGAGGTCGCCTACAGCCGGCTCACCAAGGACGAGCGCCGAGATCGGCATATCAAAGTGGCCCAGTACTACGACGACTTCGACGACCCCGAGGTTGCCGGCATCGTCGCCAGCCACTACGTGGACGCCTACCGGGTATCGGCTCCCGGCAGTGCGGCCGAGGAGCTGGCCGAGCGGGCCCGCGAGTCACTTCGGGAGGCAGCCGCCCGTGCCGCCGACCTCCAATCCCATGCCCAGGCACTCGCTCTCTGCAAGCAGGCGCTCGAGATCACCGAGGAGGCCGGACAGCAGGCCGAGCTGTGGTTGCGGGCGGGTTATTCCGCCAACCTGGCCTTTCTGGACGAGGAGGAGGCGCTCGGGTTCGGCAACCGAGCCCTCGAGTTCTTTGAGAGCACGGAGAACGAGCCCGGGATCGTCCGG
Organism: Acidimicrobiia bacterium; assembly: GCA_013002865.1. Lineage (GTDB taxonomy): Bacteria > Actinomycetota > Acidimicrobiia > Spongiisociales > SHLN01 > SHLN01. The sequence continues at coordinate 35,681 of JABDLU010000118.1, read as the reverse complement.
GCGGCCACGCTGCTGGGACGGATCCTGAACGATCACTCGCGATCCGATGAGGCTGTCGTCGTTCTCGAGCCGGTGTTCGAACGAGTCTCGAGCATCGAAAACGCCGACGAGGTCGCGTTCGGCGCCGAATTGGCGCGTGGGTACATGCTGACGGCCCAGATGCACGAGGCAATCGATATGGCCGAGCGGACGCTGCTTCCCGCCGAGCAATTGGAGCTGATGGCCGCCGTCGTGGACACATTGACGACCCGCGGCACCGCGCTTGGCGGCAGCGGGCGACCCCGGGAAGCGGTGGCGCTCCTGGAGGGGGCGATTGCCCTGGCAGACAACTATGACCTTCCGCACGCTTTGACGCGGGCGATGAACAATCTGGCAGTCGTACAACAACCCGACGATGCCAACGCATCGGCCGCCACCGAGGGGCGTCTCTATGAGCACGCCCGTCGGGTGGGTGACTCTGCCCGGGTGTACAGCGGCGCCGGCGACAACGCAGTCGCCAAGCTCAACGGCGGTGACCTCGACGGGGCGGCCAACGCGATCGACGGCGTCGACCCGGAGGAGCTGAACGACACGTTTCGCGCCTGGCTGGGATTCTGGCGGGCCGTTATCGACTTCTTCCGCGGGGACGGCGCCGCGCTCACCGAGGCTGAGGGCCACCTGAGCTTCTGGGACGATTCAACGGATCCTCAGGTGATCGGCATTAGCACCGGTCTGAAAGCCTGGATGTCAGTGTGGTCGGGCGACTACGAGACCGCCTACGAGCGCTCGCTTGTCGCAGAGTTCGACCCACCCTTCCCGTACCGGCTGCACGCCACAATCCATTCGGCTGCCTGGCTGGGTGATCCCGACAAGGTGGCCGAAGGGATTCGACGGCTGGCCGAGAACCCGGGGCGGGGCCGGCGCATCAAGGGCTTGCGGGTGATGGCGGACGCCGCATTCGCTTCATTGACGGGGGATACACCAGAGGCGGTGCGCCTGTTCGAGCAGGCCATCGACCTGTGGCAGGAGGCGGCCACGCAGCTGGAACTCACGATGCTTCAGGCGACCTTCGCCAAAATGGTCGGGCTCGACGTCCCGGAGGCTCGGGTGGCCGCTGAAGCAGCCCGGGAGTGGATAACGACCAACGGGTGGGTCCTGCTCGAAGGGCTCCTGGCCGACGGGTTACCGGCGAATGAGACGGAAGCCGCCACCGCCTGACGGATCCCTTCCATTGCCGGGACGCTCCTGATATGTGTGCCCGATGCAAACGGTCCATCTCTCAGACGCTCACCGGGTCCATAATCCCCGGGTGAGCAAAGTCATCGAACGCATCTTGAACCTGCTGGCCTTCCTCTTGACGGTGGGAAGACCGGTGTCTGCCGATGAGATCCGCTACACGGTGGCGGGCTACGAGCAGGACGAAGATGAGGCATTTCGGCGGATGTTCGAGCGCGACAAGGAATTGCTGCGACAGCTCGGGATTTCGCTCGAGATGCAGGCGACCGATGCCTTCGAGGTCGAATACGGCTATGTCGTGCCGGAGGGTGGCTATGAGCTGCCCGACCCGGGGTTGACCGACGAGGAACGGGCCGCCTTGTGGCTGGCCGCTCAGGCGGTTCGGCTCGGCGGGCAGCCGTCAGGTCCGGAGGCCATCTTCAAGCTGGGAGGCGTGGCAGGAGCCGTTGGCGGTGAGCCGCTCGCCGCCAACCTGGGTGAGGAGCTGGGAATCCTTGGAGATCTGTTCACGGCGCTGGTCGAACACCGCATCATCACGTTCCACTACCGGGACAAGAAACGCACCTTCAAACCGTACGGATTGGTGCATCGGCGCGGTCACTGGTATCTGGTGGGTGCTACCACCGACGATGACGCCAGAGCGTTCCGGGTCGACCGCATAAGCGACCTGGCGGTGCGGGACCCGGCCGGCGCCTTCACACGACCAAAAGGCTTCAAGGCTGAGAAGTCCATCCCGGACGCTCCGTGGGAGGCCGGCTCCGAGGACATCATGGCGGAGGTTACCTTCGACGCCAACGTCGCCTGGTGGGCGCGGCGGGAGATCGGGTCGAATGCCACCGTGACCGAGCAGCCGGACGGTTCCCTCACGGCTCGGATACCGGTCGCCCACCCCGACGCCTTCATCGGATGGATCCTCGGGTTCGTCGACGAAGCCCTCATCGTCTCGCCGCCTGAATTGCGTGAGCGTCTGCTGGCCAAGGTGGCCGCGGCATGAGCTCACCGAAGACGGCCCGGCGGCTCACCCGCATTTTGTCGATGTTGCCCTACGTCATCTCTCACCAGGGGGTGAACGTCGATGATCTGTGCGACCGCTTCGGATACAAGCGCAGCGAGCTGATCGCCGACCTCAATCTCGTGTTCCTGACCGGTCTGCCCGGCTATGGCCCGGGAGATCTCATCGATGCGACGGTGGAAGACGACGAGGTGTTCGTCGATACCGCCGACTATTTCTCCCGGCCGCTGCGGCTGACCCCGGCCGAGGCGCTGGCGTTGCTGGCCTCCGGCATGGCGCTGAGCTCGGCGGGGCAGGCGCCTCCGGCGCTGGAGCGGGCCATCGCCAAGCTGACCCGGGTGGTCGCCCCTGAGGCCGAGGGCGGGCTGGTCGTGGACTTGCGCGAGCCTCCGTTCGTCGACCTACTGCGCGACGCGGTGACGTCGGCGACGGTGGTCGATATCGAGTACACCGCCCTCAACAGCGGACGCACCACCCGCCGGTCGGTAGAGCCGTGGTCGGTCTTCTCGGCAAACGGCAACTGGTACCTGTCGGCGTTCTGCCGGAACGTCGACGCCGAACGGGTGTTTCGGGTTGACCGGATTCGTGCCGCCGAGACGACCGATGAGCCGTTCACCCCGCCCGAGTCACCCCCCCCACCGGAGGTGCGGTACACCCCGGGAGAAGAAGACGTACGGGCCACCATCCGACTGGGCCCCGCCGCCCACTGGGTCGCCGAGTACTACCCGGTCGAGGTGCTCGACGACGATGGGTTGATCCGGTTCTCGTCGAGCGACCCCGCGGTGGCCGCCCGGCTGCTGTTACGCCTCGGTGCCGATGCTGAGCTGGTCGAGGGCCCGGAAGTGGCGGAACGACTGGCCGAGTTTCGGTCCCGCATCCAGGCGCGATACCGCACTGACTAGCCCCTGGGGACTATGAGGTAAATAGCCCTCAAAGGGGTCTACAGCCGCTCCGATATCCCATTCGTAACGTCGAACAGGATTCTTACAGTGACCACCATTAAGACCACATGCTCAGCCTGCGGAGATGTGGAGTTGGCTGCCACGGACCTCGTCTTGGAGCTGACTCCAATGGACGCCACCGGCCAGTACAGCTTCAATTGCCCGTTCTGTGAAATCGAGCAGTACCGGCCCGCCAACGAACGTGTGGTTGCCATATTGCTGGCCATCGGTGTCTCGTACATCGTCGGCGAGGAAATGGTTTCCGAGAACGAGATCCAGGAATTCGTCGATTCGCTCGACGACTGGCTCGAGAACATCACGGCCCGATAGCGACCCGCACCCCAAGCAAGAACCGCTCCCACCCCCGGGGGCGGTTCGGTCATGAGTGGGGCCGGAGCCGTTTGCCCGGGGTCGGGGCGTAGCATTCTGTTGTGTTCGGGATTCAGACGTCGGAACTACTGGTCATCGCCCTCGTCGCGATCCTGCTGTTTGGGCCCGAACGCGTTCCCGAGTTCTTTCATAGGGCCGGGCAGGTCATGTCCAAGCTGCAACGCAGCGCCGACGACTTGTGGACCTCCATCCAGACCGAGATGAACCAGACCACCAAACCGCTCGAGGATCTGGGCGGGGAGATCAAAGCACTCGGCGACACCATGAAACGCCCGCTCGGGACACAAGGCTCTCCCGACCAGGCCGAGCCGCCGGGGTCAGAGAGTGCCGGCCCCGATGAGCCAGATGCCCCGACCGGGGATGGGTCGGACGGGCCGCCCGAAACCGTATGACCGGCGACGGCCGCATGCCGATCCTCGAGCACCTGCACGAGCTCCGAAGGCGCCTGCTGATCGCCGCCCTGGCGGTCGTAGCCGGGGCCGTTGTCGGATTCATCATCCGCGACCGGCTGCTCGATCTGATCGTCGACCCGTACGAAGCCGCCACGGGTCAGAGCGGCCTGGCCTTCTTCGAGGTGGGAGAAGCCTTCTCGGTCAGCATGAAAGTGGCGCTGTTCGGCGGCGTGGTGCTGGCCGCTCCGGTGTGGCTGTACCAGATGTGGGCATTTGTCACCCCGGCGCTATCCAAGCGGGAGAAGCGCTGGGTGATCCCGATCATCATCACGCTGGTCATCCTGTTCACCACCGGAGTGGTCTTCGCCTACTGGACCATGGAGCGGGCCCTGGATTGGCTGCTCGGATTCGGGGGAGACCGGCTGACGCCGGTCATCGGCGTCAACCGGTACCTGAACTTCGCCTTCCGGTACCTGCTGGTGTTTGGCGTGGCGTTCCTGTTCCCGGTGTTCGTGTTCACCGCCGGGGCGGTCGGCGCGGTCAACTCGGCCCAGCTCAAGAAGGGCCGCCGGTGGGCCGTCCTGATCATCGTCACGGTTGGTGCGATCCTCACGCCGACCGGCGATCCGCTCACGCTGCTGCTGCTCTCCACCCCGCTCTACCTGTTGTATGAGGCCACTATCTGGCTCGTGCGGTTCGCGCTCAAGAAGTGACCACCGCTGCTGCCATCGCCGATTTCACGGCCCGGCTCCCGTTCACCCCTGATCGATTCCAGCAGGAGGCGTTCGACCATATTGCTGCCGGCGACTCGGTCATCGTGGCAGCCCCGACCTCGGCCGGGAAGACGCTGGTGGCCGAAGCCGCCGTCGTTGCCGCTCTCGCCACAGGACGGCGTGCCTTCTACACCACGCCCATCAAGGCGCTCTCCAACCAGAAGTTCGCAGACTTCTCCGCGGTCTACGGCCCCGACCAGGTCGGCCTGCTGACCGGGGACAACTCCATCAACGGGGATGCCCCGGTAATCGTGATGACCACCGAAGTGCTTCGCAACATGATCTATACCGACAAGGCGCGTCTGTCGGGCCTGGGGGTGGTGATCCTCGACGAGGTGCACTACCTACAGGATCCCTCCCGGGGCCCGGTCTGGGAAGAGATCATCATCCACCTCCCGCTCGACATTCCCATCGTGGGGCTCTCGGCCACCGTCGCCAATGCCGGCCAGTTCACCGACTGGGTGGACAGTCGCCGGGGCCGGACCCACCTGGTGCTGGAGCGAACCCGCCCGGTGCCGCTGAGCGGGCAGTACCTCCTGTTCGACCGGAACCAGGGCCACAAGCTGTTCCCGATCTTCAAGCAGCGCGACGGCCGCCAGACACCGAATCCCCAGCTGATCAGGCTGCTGCGCCAGGGCGGGGGGCGGCGGCGCCGCTTCCACACGCCTCGCAGGCCCGAAACGGTCGAGGAGCTCCGCAACCGCGGCCTGCTGCCCGCCATCTACTTCGTGTTCTCTCGCAACGGCTGTGAGGCAGCAGCCGCTCAGGTTGCGGCCGGAGTGCGGCTCACCACCCCGGAGGAAGCGGACGAGATTCGGGAGCGGGCCGAAGCCCGCACCGCCCATTTGGGCGACGCCGACCTGGCGATGCTCGGCTACGCCGACTGGCTCGCCAACATGGAGCGCGGGGTGGCCCCCCATCACGCCGGCATGGTGCCCGCCTTCAAAGAAGCCGTCGAGGATCTGTTCACCGACGGGCTGGTCAAGGTGGTGTTCGCCACCGAGACCCTTGCCCTCGGGATCAACATGCCGGCCCGCTCGGTGGTTATCGAGAACCTGTCCAAGTTCAACGGGGAAACCCACGAGCTGCTTCAGCCCGGTGACTACACGCAGTTGACGGGACGGGCGGGACGGCGCGGCATCGACGACGAGGGCATTGCGGTGGTTCTCCATTCGCCGTATGTCCCGTTCGAGCGGGTGGCCGCCATCGCCGGGGCCGGCAGCCATCCGCTCAATTCCAGCTTCCGGCCGACATACAACATGGCCGTCAACCTCATCGCCAACTACCCCCGGGAGCAGGCCGAGGATCTGCTTCGGGCTTCGTTCGCCCAATTCCAGCGCCGCGCCGAGACCGATTCGATCCGGGACGGCCTCGACAGCGCCGAACAAATGCTGGCCGCTCACCGCCGAGACGCCGAATGCGAGCACGGCGACGTCTTCGCCCTGCTCGACCGCATGGAAGCCGAGGGGGTCACTATCCCGTCGAGCCGGGAGGTGATGCGCCAATTCGTCGGCACCACCAACGCCGGTGACGTGATCGAAGTGCCCGGCCGCCGGGGGCGGGAGGTGTATGTCATGCTGGCCCGGGGAAGGACCCAGCAGCCCCGTCTGCAGCTGCTGAGCGAATTCGGGCGGATCAAACGGATGCGGGCCGAGGAGCTCCCGCTCGGCACCGCCCGGCTCGGTTCCGTCGAGTTGCCGAAACCGTTCCGGCCAAACGAAGTTGGATTTCGCACGGAGGTGCTCGAGCGACTCAAGCGAGCCGCGCCGAGCGCTTCGCCGGTCGTTGCCCGGGCTCCCGTCGATGACCCGCTGGCGGCCTGTCCCGACATCCTCGAGCACATCAAGGCCGCCAAGCGAGCCCGCAAAGCCGAACGGCAGTTGCGGCGCCGGCGGCGGCGCCTCGACCGGGTGGAGAGCGACCTGGTCAGAGAGCTCGAAGCCACCCTCGCCCTCCTCGAATCCTGGGGCTACACCGACGGCTGGGCACTCACCGATCGCGGCCGGCGTCTCCGCACCATCTATAGCGAGCTCGACTTGCTGCTTGCCGAGTCGGCCGAAACCGGGCTCCTCGATGGGCTGGAAGTACCCGAGTTCGTGGCACTCGCCACCCTGTTCGTCTACGAGCCCCGGCGCGACTCGGGTGTGGGTGAGTGGCCGACCTCCCTGGCCGGGGAACGGGGTGCCGCGATCCAGGCGCTGTGGGCTGGTCTCGCCGCCGACGAGCAGGCCGCCCGGCTCAGCGAGACCCGGCCACCGGAGCCGGGGTTCGCCGGCATTGCCGCCGGCTGGGCTTCCGGGGCCACGCTCGAGGACCTGTTTGAAGACGACCAGATGGCGGCGGGTGACTTCGTGCGAACCATGCGCCAGTTGCTGGATGTGATCCGGCAGCTGCGCGACACCTATCCCGACCTGTCCACCGTGGCATCCGATGCGCTCGGGCTGATCGATCACGGAGTAGTTTCGGCGGGTGGAGTCGCCTGACTGGTTCGTCATGGTGAACCCGGCGGCGGGCCGGGGCACCGACCTTGCCGCCCGGACCCGGGCTGCCCTCGACCGCTGGCAGGTGACCGGAACGATCGCCGAGTCGACGACGGCCGGTCACGTTGACGATCTCGTCGGCGAAGCCATCGAAGTCGGCCATAGACGCTTTGTCGCCGTCGGCGGCGATGGAACGGTCAACCTGGTGGTCAACGGGCTGCTGAGCCGACACTGGGATGAACCTCCAACCCTCGGCATCCTCCCCGCCGGGACCGGCTGTGATTTCGTTCGAGTGTTCGGGATACCCCAGGACGTCGAGCACGCCGCCCGTCACCTGCAGGGGAGCGAAACGTACCGGTCGGACGCCGGTGTGCTCGAGGGAGCGTGGGGGAGCCGGTTCTTCATCAATATCGCCCAGGCCGGCATTGGGGCCGCCTCGGCACGCACTGCCGACCGCCTCGCCTGGCTACGAGGGCTGCGGTATCAGACGGCGTTCTGGCTCAATCTGCCGACCTTCCCACGCACGGAGGTGCGGGTCGCCGCCGGCCGGCGCAGCTACGAGGGTGAGGCGCTGAGTGTCATCTTCGCAAACGGGCAGTTCTTCGGGAACGGCATGAACATCGCCCCCCGTGCGACGGTGGTCAGCGGCCAGATCGACGCCCAGGTGATCAGTGCCCGCAAGAGCCAGGCTCCGCTCCTGATGCGCCAGGCGGCTCGCGGCCTGCACCTGGCCCATGAAGCCGTGCACCGTCTGCGGGGCCCGGAGTTCTCGATAGAGACCAACGACCCGTGGCCGGTGGAGGCCGATGGGGAATACTTGGGGATGACACCACTGCGAGGCCGGATACTGCCTGCGGCCATCGACATCAAGATCTGACTAAAAACCCACCAAATGCGACCGAAACAGAGGGAACAAAATCAGGACCGGTGGTGTATATACTCCCGGCTCAATTCCTGGAGGACCTGAGGGGAATGGCACGCAAGAAGTCCACCGACACGATCGACGAGCGGGACACCGAGCTCGACGAGGCCGATGCCGTCGATGAGGACGCCGAAGACCTCGACGATCTGGAGGACATCGACGACCTGGACGACCTCGATGATGACTCAGACGAGGCCGGTGATTTCGACGACGACGAGATCGCCGGGCTCGAGGACGATGACGAGGATGACGACGACGAGGACGACGACGACCTCGACGACGGTGCGGACGAAGGCGATGCGGCCGCCCTCGATGAGCTCGAAGCCGCCGAGCTCGAGATGCTCACCCCCGACGAGGCAGCCGAAGTCATCCGGGTCGATGAAGCAGCCGAGGTTGCCTCACTGCGCCGGGCCGAGCTCGCCCTCCAAAAGGAGGCCGACAGCGTGGCGGCCGGCGAGTTCGTTTGCTCGAGCTGTTTCCTCGTGAAGCGCACCACTCAGCTCGCCAACAAGCGCAAGCAAATCTGCAACGACTGTGCGGCCTGAGGCCGTCGCGGTCGTAGTACCCACCTACAACGAGTCCGAGAACCTCACCCCGCTGATCCGGGACATCCGGGCGCTCGGCTACCAGGTGCTCATCGTCGATGACAACTCGCCGGACGGGACCGGAGCACTGGCCGACCAGATTGCCGATGGGGACGCCGGCGTCTCGGTCTTGCACCGGAGCCGCAAGGAGGGCCTCGGCCCGGCCTATGCAGCCGGATTCGCCGAGGTGCTGACCGGCGGCGCCGAAATCGTGTGTCAGATGGATGCCGATTTCAGCCACGACCCGGCCAGCCTGCCCGACCTGGTGCAGGCCGTTGCCGGTGGCAGCGGGGCGGCACTGGGGAGCCGGTACGTTCCCGGCGGCTCGGTGCCGGGGTGGCCGCTCCACCGGCGACTCCTGAGTCGTCTTGGCAACGGCTATGCCCGCCGGGCGCTTGCGACCGACATCTCGGACATGACGAGCGGCTTCCGGGCCTATCGTTCCGAGGTGCTCGCCGCCCTCCAGCCCGCAACCTGTGAAGCGTCCGGCTACGGATTCCAGGTCGAAATGGCCCGGCGCTGCCACGAGCAAGGGGTCGCCGTCGCTGAGGTCCCAATCACGTTCCGGGATCGCCGGCGCGGCGAGTCGAAGATGAACTGGCGGATTGCGGTCGAAGCGATGTGGCTGGTCACGCTGTGGGGTGTGCAGCGGCTGGTGCGGCGATGACCGCGCTCGTCATCGCCGCTCGCCCGGCCGGCCCGGATGACCTTCCGGACCTGCTGCGGCTCTACCGGCTGCTCGAAGCCGAGATGGAAGCGCTGCGGGGCTTGTGGAAGGAAGCCGACGGATTGCCGGCGCCGATCGAAGATGCCCTCGCCTCGGCCGTCGCCGACCCCGACACGCTGGTGTACATCGGGACAGCCGATGATGTTCCCTTCGGGTTCATCCTCGGGTACTCGGCGCCGCTGCTTCCCCAGGCCGACGGGGAACGGATGGCGACGATCAAGCTGGTGTTCACCGAGTTGGAGGCTCGCGGGGTCGGGATCGGCGAGGCGATGCGCGACACGATCATGGAGGCGTTCCGGGCCTCGGGCCACCGCTGGTTCGACGCTCACGTGCTGCCCGGCCACCGGCTGGCCAAGAACTTCTTCGAAGCCGGCGGCTTCTCGGCACGGTTCATCATCATGAACCACGAGGATGACTGACCGGGTCGGTCTGGCGGTCGGTGCCGTCGTCGTGCGGGATGGACGGCTGTTGCTGGTCGAGCGCGCCAACGAGCCTGCCGCCGGGCTCTGGGCAGTGCCGGGCGGTCGGGTCGAGGCGGGTGAATTCTTGCTCGACGCCGTGAAACGCGAGGTGGCCGAGGAAACTGGCCTTTTCGTCGCCGTCGGCGATGTTGCCTGGGTGGGCGAGTCGATCGGCCCGGGAACACCGCCGGCCTGGCATTACGTGATCCTCGACTACTGGGCCTCGGTGGAAGGCGGCACCCTGCAGGCGGGGGGAGATGCTCGCCGGGCCGAGTGGGTGCCGCTGAATCGCCTCGGCGAGCGTCCTATGGTGGACACCATGCACGACCTGATCGGCCGCCTCTGGGATAGTCCATGACTGAAGCCGCCATTGAGCTCCTCATTGCCCTGATCCAGGATGGGTGTGTCAACGACGGAACCCCCGACAGCGGCGGGGAGTACCGGGCCGTCGAGACGCTGCAGGGCTTCTTCGGACAGGACGGGCGGGTCTTCGAGCCCCATCCCGGCCGCCAGAGCGTGCTGTACCGGGTGCCCGGCTCGACCCCGGGAGCGCCTTCTCTGACCCTGATGTGCCACACCGATGTGGTCCCGGCGTCGCGTCACGGGTGGAAGCACGACCCGTTCGGCGGTGTGGTCGACGATGGCTTTGTGTGGGGCCGCGGGGCGGTCGACATGCTGAATCTGACCTCGGCGATGGCGGCGGCGTTCCGGCCCTATCTCACCGGTGAGAAGGATCCGCTTCCCGGGGATCTCATGTATCTGGCCGTGGCAGACGAGGAAGCCGGCGGGAAGCTCGGGGCCAAATGGCTGGTCGACAACCACTGGGACGAGGTCGGCTGCGACTACCAGCTCAACGAGATCGCCTATCCACCCCTGCAGACGCCGGGTGGGTCGGCCTACCCGGTTGGGGTGGGTGAGAAGGGCACGTACTGGCGAACGGTGACGGCCCAGGGTGTACCCGGTCACGGCAGCCAGCCCTATGCCCGGGACAATGCCGTTATCCACCTCGGCCGGGCCATTGCCCGCCTGGCCGATGAGCCGACGCCGGTCGTGATCACCGACGAATGGCGTGCCATCGTTGAGGTCATGGGGTTGGACGAGGCCACGTCGGCGGCGCTGCTCGATCCCGACCAGATCGACGGAGCCATCGAGGCCATTGCCGGAGCCGATCCCGGTATGGCTCGCATCATTCACGCGCTCACGCACATGACGGTCAGCCCGAACGTCGTGCACGGCGGTGTGAAGAGCAACGTCATTGCCGAGTCGGGTAGGGCCGATGTCGATATCCGGTCGCTGCCCGGTCAGGACGAGACGACCATCGACGACCACCTCCGCAAGGCCCTCGGCACCGACCTGTACGACCGCCTCCAGTTCGCGCCGGTCATGGATCATCCCGCCACGTCTTCACCGACCTCCGGGCCGCTGTGGGAAGCGGTCGGCGACGGGTATGAACAGGTTGGGGGCAGCCGCCGGTATTTTCCCTCCCTCATCATGGGCGGCACCGACGCCCGGTTCTTCCGTCCGAAAGGCACCATCGCCTACGGAGCCGGCCTGTTCGACGAGCGGATCGGCACCGGGGAGTTCGCCGAGATGTTCCATGGCCACAACGAGCGGGTCGGGGTGGAGTCGATGCGGCTCACCACCGAGTTCCTCTCCGTCGTCGTTGAGCGCTTTGGCCTCCACTCGGTGGTTGAGTGACCGGGCTCGACGCGCTGGTCTGCGATCTCGATGGTGTCCTGTACCGGGGGAGCCACGCCGTGCCGGGGGCGGGAACCGCCCTCCGCACACTGGCGGCCGCCGGGGTCGATCTGCATTTCGTGACCAACAACGCCACCAAGACCCCGGCCGAGGCTGCGGCCAAGATCGCGGCGGTGACCGGCTTCGAGGCCGAGCCGAATATGGTTGTCACCTCGGCGCTGGCGGCCGTGCACCTGCTGGGTGACGGGACGCCCCCCACCCTGTTGTTCGGTGCGGCCGGAGCTCGCGAAGCCCTGCTGGCCCGGGGGGTTCCCCTGGTCGACGACTGGCACGATGCCGAGGTGGTCATCACCGGGCTCGACCCCGATCTGAGCTACGAGTCCCTGACCCGGACCGTGCTGGCGGTGCGCAACGGGGCGCGTTTCATCGCCACCAATACCGACGCCACCTACCCGACGCCGGAGGGTCTGGCCCCCGGCGCCGGCGCTCTGGTCGCAGCCGTCGTGGCGGGCTCGGGCGTTGAGCCCGAAGTGGCCGGCAAGCCGGAGCCGGCCATGCGCCGCCTGCTGGCCGAGCGCGTCAACGGGTCTCGCGTTGCGGTGGTGGGGGATCGCCCCGAGACCGACCTGGCGCTCGGCCATGCCGAGGGATGGGAGACGATCCTGGTTCTGACCGGTGTGACCGGCCGGGGAGATCCGGTGGTGCCGCCTCCTACCCACGTGGTCGATTCCATCGCAGATGTGCCTGCCCTGTACGGCTTGTCCTGAGTCGTCACCCGCCAGGAGATAGTCTGGCCACATGTCCGACCGGCTGCGCGCTGACCTCACCGACCGCCTGGCAGAGTTGCGGGAGCAAGGCCTCTTCAAGGACGAGCGCCGCATCACCTCGCCCCAGGATGCCCGGATCACGCTGGCCGATGGCCGGAGCGTGCTCAACTTCTGCGCCAACAACTATCTCGGGCTCGCCAACCACCCCGTGCTGGTCGCCGCCGCCACCGACGCCCTCGGGGATCACGGGTACGGAATGGCGTCGGTCCGTTTCATCTGCGGCACCCAGGCGGTGCACACCGAGCTGGAAGCTGATCTTGCCGGGTTCCTCGGGACCGGGGACGCCATCCTGTACAGCTCGTGCTTCGACGCCAACACCGGGTTGTTCGAAACGCTCCTCGACGAGCATGACGCCATCATCAGCGACAGCCTGAATCATGCGTCGATCATCGATGGAGTCCGGCTCTGCAAGGCGAGCCGGTACCGGTACGCCAACAACGACATGGACGACCTCGAGGCCCGCCTCCAGGAAGCCGCCGGTGCCCGCTACCGGCTCATCGCCACCGACGGGGTGTTCTCGATGGACGGGATCCTGGCCGACCTGCCGGGCATCTGTGACCTGGCCGACCGGTACGACGCGATGGTGATGGTGGACGACTCCCACGCCGTTGGTTTCGTGGGCGCCGCCGGCCGGGGCACTCCGGAGGCGCTCGGCGTCGAGGACCGCATCGACATCCGTACCGGCACCCTCGGCAAGGCACTCGGGGGGGCTTCCGGCGGCTACACCGCGGCATCCTCGGAGATCATCGGCTGGCTTCGGCAGCGGTCCCGGCCATACCTGTTCTCCAATAGCCTGGCGCCGGTCATTGCCGCCACCTCACGGGCCGCCCTCGAGCTGCTGGCGGCGAGCGACGATCTGCGCAGCCGCCTGCGCCGCAATAGCCAGCGGTTCCGCTCAGCGATGACGGCGGCCGGCTTCGAGCTGGCAGGCGACGGCCACCCGATCATCCCGGTCATGCTCGGCGATGCCCGGCTGGCCGGAGAGATGGCCGATGCGCTCCTAGACGAGGGCGTCTACGTCGTCGGATTCTCGTTCCCGGTGGTGCCGCGCGGACAGGCCAGGATCCGGACCCAGATGTCGGCCGCCCACGACGATGCCGACATCGACCAGGCGGTCGAGGGCTTCGTTGCCGTCGGCCGCCGTCTGGGCGTCATCTCCTGATGCGTGCGCTGGTCAAGTCTGCGGACCGGCCGGGGCTCGACCTCACCGACATCCCCGGGCCGGTCCCGGGGCCGAACGATGTGGTCATCGACGTCCGGGTCACCTCGATCTGTGGAACCGACCTGCACATCTTTGACTGGGACGCATGGGCCCGCCGAACCGTCCCGATCGGAATCGCCGTCGGCCATGAGTTTGCCGGTGTGGTCAGTGCGATCGGCGATGAAGTGACCGGGTTGACGGTCGGTGACCGGGTCTCGGCGGAGGGCCACATCACCTGCGGCCACTGTCGCAACTGCCGGGCGGGCAAGCGCCACTACTGCCGGAATGCATCCGGGATCGGTGTGCATAGGGCCGGCGCGTTCGCAGACCAGGTGCTGGTGCCGGCCGGGAACGTGTTCCCGCTGCCGGACGACGTCAGCGACGAGATCGGCTCGATCCTCGATCCGCTCGGCAACGCCACCCACACCGCCCTCGCATTCGACCTGGTGGGTGAGGACGTGCTGATCACCGGCGCAGGGCCGATCGGCCTGATGGCCACCGCCATTGCCCGCCACATCGGCGCTCGCTACATCGTCGTCACCGATATCAACGACTACCGCCTCGCGTTAGCCGACCGCCTCGGTGCCGACCGGGCCGTCCACGTCGGCGAGACACCCCTCGAGACCATCGAGGCCGAACTGGGCATGGTTGAGGGTTTCGATGTCGGTCTGGAGATGTCGGGGGCGCCTGCCGCCCTCGCCGACATGCTGCGCACCATCAACCACGGTGCCCACATCGCCCTGCTCGGCATCCCGTCCGGGCCCTTCGAGATCGACTGGAACCAGGTGATCTTCAAGGGCCTCACCCTGAAGGGCATCTACGGCCGCCGCATGTTCGAGACCTGGTACAAGATGACGTCGATGCTGCACAGCGGTCTCGATATCAGCGCGGTCATCACCCACCGGTTCCCGGCCGAAGAGTACGAGGCCGCCTTCGCTGCGGTCCGGGAAGGACGGACCGGCAAGGTCATCCTGGACTGGGGCCGGGCTTCGCCCGGCTTGGGAGTTGCTTCGCAACTCCAGGCCGAGGCGGAGCACTCGCGGATGAGGGGTTAAGGGAAGGTCGCCCAGCGGGGCTGGCGATGCGAAGCCAGTCGTCTCAGCAACAGCGGGCGAAGCAGCAGCGCCACAACGGCCCCGAAGAGGAAGCCGGCAACGTGGGCTTCCCAGGCGACGTTGGACGCCGGATCGACCCCGAATTGCCCGATGAACCAGATCCCGATGAAGAGGGCGGCCGGCACCGGAACGAAGAACAGGAATACGAGGCTGAGGATGCGGTGAGCCGGGAACAGCACCAGGTACGCCCCCATCACCGCCGCGATGGCGCCGGACGCCCCGACGAGCGGTATGGTCGAGTCGGGGTTGACGACCGCGTAACCGACCGTGGCGGCGACCCCGCCGGCCAGGTACACGGCGATGTAGCCGGAGCGGCCGAAGGCCTCCTCGACGTTGTTGCCGAAGATCCATAACGACCACATGTTGAAGGCGATATGGAGGATGTCGCCGTGCAGGAACATGCTGGAGAGCACACTCAACAGGACGATCTTCTCGGGGAAGACTTCGGTCCCCCGGTCGGCTTCGCTGCACACGCCCGTCCGGATCTCCTGGGTGTCGAGCGGGTCGGAGGTCTGCAGTTCGCAGGGAATGGCGGCGTACTCGTAGGCGAATCGTTCGGCATCCGGATCGTCGGCGGGCGGTTGGATCAGCACGAAGACCGCCACGTTGATGGCGATGAGGGCGAGGGTGACGATCGGCCGTACGACGGTCGGGTTGATGTCGCGTATCGGGATCAAAGGCGGTTCCTGTCCCAGCCGGAGGCGATAATGGGCGCCATGGATACTACGCAGACCGAACAGCTTCTCTCCGACCTGAAATCCGCCGACCCGGCCGACGCCCCCGAAATCGCCGATGCGCTGACGGCCCGGCTGGCCGAGGCACTCGACGGGGCGGCGTCGAGCGCCGACGACCAGGCGCCGCCGCAGACGGACGGTGAGCCTTCCTGACCCGTCGTCGTCTCGACGCTGAGCTCGTGCGCCGCAAGCTCGCCGACACCCGGTCGGCCGCCAACCGTCTCATCACCGAGGGTCGAGTCAAGGTCGGTGGGGTGGTGGACCCCAAGCCGGCCACGATGGTCTCCCCGGAGGTCCCGGTCGAGATCATCGGCCCGCCGCCCCGGTTCGTGGGACGGGGAGGGGACAAGCTCGCCCATGCGCTGGCCATGTTCTCCGTCGACCCATCTGGCCGGAGGGCGGTCGACCTCGGTTCCTCCACCGGCGGGTTCACCGACTGTCTGCTGCAGAACGGTGCCGCCCACGTGACCGCCGTCGACGTGGGCACCAACCAGCTCGATTACCGCCTCCGCACCGACGACCGGGTCTCCGTCCACGAACAGACCAACGCCCGCAGCCTCGACCCGGCCGGTATCGGGGGGCCGTTCGACATCGTGGTGGCCGACCTCTCATTCATCTCCCTCGAGCTGGTGATGGCAACCATCGCCGCCCTGGCCGGACCGGGAGCCGACATCGTTGTTCTGGTCAAGCCGCAGTTCGAGGTGGGCAAAGGCGAGGTTGGTCGGGGCGGCCTGGTGACCGACCCGGCGCTGTGGCGCAGCTCCATCGAGCGGGTCACGGCCTCGGCTGCCCGCCACGGGCTCGGTGCCCACGGGATCGCCCGCAGCCCGCTGCCCGGCGCCGTTGCCGGCAACCGAGAGTTCCTAGTCTGGCTTCGTCACGGGCCCGGAACGCTGCGGCCCGGCGACGTCGACGACGCCATTGCCAACTCCGGAGAGGAAGCCCCAGCGTGAAGATCGGCCTGGTCCTGCATCCCGAGCGGGCGCGAGCGACCGAGGTGGCCCGCGAGGTGCTCGCCGCCGCGGCCGCCCGTGACATCGAGGTGGTGGCAGCCGACGATGGAGCCGGCGGGTTGCCGGGTGTGGACAACGGCGATCTTGACGCGGCCGAGCTGATCCTCTCCATCGGTGGCGACGGCACGGTGCTCGAGGCGATCAGCCGGGCGCTGCCGCTCGGCCTGCCGGTGCTCGGCATCAACTCGGGGAGAGTGGGGTTCCTCGCCGAGATCGAGGAAGCCCATGTCGACGCCACCATGGACCGCATCGCCGCACGCGACTGGGACATCGAAGAACGCATGACGCTGAAGGCCGAGATCGAGGATGGCCCGGTGGTCCACGGGCTCAACGACATCGTGATCTCCAAGCGGGTGCTCAATCGGCTGGCAACGCTTGTCGTCACCGTGGACGGTGAGCCATTCCGGACCTACCGGGCAGACGGGATCGTTGTTGCCAGCCCGACCGGTTCGACCGCCTACAGCTTCTCGGCCGGCGGTCCGGCGGTGGATCCCCGCATGCGGGCCCTGTTGATGACGGCGGTGGCCCCCCACTCGCTGTTCAGCCGCACGCTGATTTTCGGCGATGACCGTCGGCTGTCCTTCCGGGCGGGAACGGATCGTCCCGTCGGGGTCGAGGTCGATGCCGCCGTCCTCGGCGAGTTGGAACCGGGCCAGTCGGTGCACGTCAGCGTGGGCGACCAGGTTGCCCGCTTCGCCACGATGGGGGGCAAGCGCTTTCCTCAGACGCTCAAGCACAAGCTGGGGCTGGACGGTGATTGAAGAGCTGCGGGTCGTCAACCTGGGTGTCATAGCCGACACCACCATCGAGCCCTCGCCCGGGCTAGTGGTGGTCACCGGCGAGACCGGGGCAGGCAAGACGATGCTGCTCGGGGCGCTGCGGCTCCTGCTGGGCGAGAACGCCCGGGCGGAGATGATTGGGCCTCACGGGGAAGACACCCGGGTCGAGGGCCGCTTACACCTCGACGGCGTCGAGGCGATTGCCGCCCGCCGGATCACGGGATCGGGACGGAGCCGGGCCTACCTGGATGGTGCCATGGTGGCCGCCCGCACTCTTGGTGAACGGCTGGCCGGACCGGTTGAGCTGGTCGGCCAGCACGACCACCTCTTGATCACGCGGTCCGGTGCCGCCCGCCGGCTGATCGACGAGTCGCTCGATGCCGAGGGCCGGGAGGCAACGCGGGCCTACCGAGAAGCCTGGGCGGCGCTCCAGGACGCTCTGGCTGCCCAGGCGGCGCTGGGCGGAGACCGCCGTGAGTTGGAGCGAGAGCTGGATCTGGTGAGGCACCAGGCGGCCGAAATAGTCGCCGCCGGCCTCGACGACGGCGAGGAGGAGCACCTGGCGGTGCAGGCCGCCCGCTTGCGGTACGCAGAAGAGCTGGACGAGGAGCTATCGGGTGCCTATCAGCGAATCGAGGAAGCCGACGGGCTCGGGGAAGCTGTTTCGCACATCCGGCGAGCCGCCGGGCTCGATGTCAGCCTCGAGCCGCTCGCCGCTCAGGCGGCCGCGGTTCAGGACCAGGTGGGCGAGCTGCGCACCGAGATTCGCGCCACGATCGACCAGCTGGAACGGGATCCCGCCGGATTGGAGGCGGTGGAGCTCCGGATCGCGTCTCTCGGAGACCTGAAACGCAAGTACGGCGAGACGGTCGGTGACATCATCGAGTTCGGGGAGCAGGCGGCCGGCCGGGCCGATCACATCGAGCAGCTGCTTGGCCGGGCCGACCAGCTCGAATCGGAGCTGAGCCGCTGCGAAGAGGCCGTGACGGCAGCCGGGGAGCGCCTCCGCACCGCCCGACGGCGCACCGCCAAATCGCTGGCCAGTACCACCGCGGGACATCTCCGGGAGCTGGGGTTCAGCGATCCCGTCGTGGCGTTCGATATCGAGCCGACCGCCCCGTCCGCCGGTGGAGCCGACGCTGTCGAGCTGCTGTTCTCATCCGACTCGGCCATCCCGCCTGCGCCGGCTCGTCGCAGCGCATCGGGCGGTGAGCTGAGCCGGCTGGTGCTGTCGTTGCGCCTCGCCGCCGGCGTCGGCGAGGCCGCAGTGGTGGCGTTCGACGAGATCGATGCCGGGATCGGTGGCGCCACGGCGCTGGCGATGGGTGAGAAGCTGCGGGGACTGGCCGACGGGCGCCAGGTGCTATGCGTCACTCACCTTCCGCAGGTGGCGGCGTTCGCCACCCAGCACCTGGTCGTGGAACGGGACGGAGCCACTGCCCGGGTCCGTCCGGTTGTGGGGGAGGAGCGGGTCGGCGAGATTGCCCGCATGCTGTCCGGTCTGCCCGACAGCAAGCGAGGCCAGCAGCACGCCGGTGAGCTGCTCGAGTTGGGCGGAGGGTGAGCAACCGGGCACGCAGCGCGCGTGAAACCGGGCGCCTTCAGAGGCAGTGCTACAGTCTCGGAGTCCAAGGAGCGATGTGGCGAAATACGTCTTCGTAACCGGCGGGGTCACTTCCAGCCTCGGTAAAGGCATCACCGCAGCATCGCTCGGCCGACTCCTGAAAGCCCGCGGCCTCCACGTGGTCAATCAGAAGCTCGACCCCTATCTGAACGTCGATCCGGGAACGATGAACCCCTTCGAGCACGGTGAAGTGTTCGTCACCGACGACGGGGGTGAGACCGACCTCGATCTCGGCCACTACGAGCGATTCACCGGGGAGAACCTGCGGCGGGACTCAAACGTCACCACCGGCTCGGTGTATCTGTCGGTGATCCAGAAGGAACGGCGCGGCGACTACCTCGGGGCAACCGTCCAGGTCATCCCGCACATCACCAACGAGATCAAGGCGCGTATCCGGCGCCTCGGTGACACGCCCGGCGTCGATGTCGTGATCACCGAGATCGGTGGCACGGTGGGCGACATCGAGATCCTCCCGTTCCTGGAGGCGATTCGCCAGTTCCGCAAGGACGTCGGTCCCTCGAACGTTGCCTACATCCACGTGACCCTTGTCCCGTACCTGGCTCCCAGCGACGAGCTCAAAACCAAGCCAACCCAGCACTCGGTGGCCGAGCTGCGCTCCCACGGCATTCAGCCGGACACGATCGTGGTGCGATCCGACCGCCCCATCGATGACTCGGTGCGGCGCAAGATCAGCCTGTTCTGCGACGTCGACCCGGTCGCCGTCGTCAGCGCCGCTGATGCCGACGACATCTACCAGGTGCCGCTGATGATGCAG
The DNA here is from genome assembly GCA_013002865.1 of Acidimicrobiia bacterium. Taxonomy (GTDB): domain Bacteria; phylum Actinomycetota; class Acidimicrobiia; order Spongiisociales; family SHLN01; genus SHLN01. The sequence goes on along the minus strand of JABDLU010000118.1, from coordinate 16,018 downwards.
TCCGCCGGCCTGGACGACGTGATCTGCGATCACCTGAAGCTGGAGACCGCCGAGGCAGACCTCAGCGACTGGATCGCCATGCTGGAGGGCATCGAGAACGCCACCGAGCCGGTCACCATTGGGCTGGTGGGAAAATACGTCGATCTGCCCGACGCCTACATGTCGGTGGTCGAGGCATTGCGGCACGGCTCGGCCGCCAACGGGGTAGCGCTCGATCTGCGCTGGATCCCGAGCGACGACATGGACGGTTTGCTTGCGCAGACCTATCTGGACGGTGTCGATGGGATCCTCGTCCCGGGCGGGTTTGGCGTGCGCGGCATCGAAGGCAAGATCGAAGCGATTCGCCATGCCCGCGAGCAGCGCATACCCTTCCTGGGCCTGTGCCTCGGCCTGCAGTGCGCCGTCATCGAGTACAGCCGCTCCAAGCTCGGACTCACCGAAGCCAACAGCTCCGAGTTCGCCCCAACCACTGCCCACCCGGTCATCGATCTCATGGACAGCCAGCAGGACGTCGAGGACAAAGGCGGGACCATGCGTCTCGGCCTGTATGCCGCCAAGCTGGCGGAGGGCTCGGTGGTGCGGGAGCTGTACGGCGAAGAGCTCATCTACGAGCGCCACCGTCACCGTTATGAGGTCAACAACCGCTACCGGGGCGACCTCGAGGCCGCCGGCCTGGCGCTGTCTGGTGTGTCGCCCGATGAGCTGCTCGTTGAGATCATCGAGCTGCCCGACCATCCGTTCTACGTGGCCTCGCAGTTTCATCCTGAGCTCAAATCACGGCCGACCAAACCGCATCCGCTGTTCGTCGGGTTCATGGCCGCCGCTCTCGAGCACCGCCGCGCCGTGGCGCCGGCTCCGGCCGCAACCGAAAAGGTCGTCGAGTCGCACTGATGACGGAGTTTCGGCTCCGTTCCGGATCCATCGTCTACTCCGGGCCGGGGGTCACCATCGCCAGCAATGAGTACGACACGCCCGACGGCGGCACCATGACCCGGGAGTACGTGCGCTGTCATCCCGGCTCCGTCGTGGTCCTTCCGTACACCGGCACCCACATCGTCCTGCTGCGGCAGTTCCGGGCACCGGTCGGAGAGGTCGTCTACGAACTACCGGCCGGCAAGCGCGATGTCGCAGGGGAAGACCCAGCCGAGACGGCCCGGCGAGAATGCGTCGAGGAGGCCGGCCTGCTGCCCGGCCGGCTCGAGCTGCTGCACGTGTTTTACAACTCGCCGGGCTACAGCGACGAGCAATCCTGGCTGTATCTGGCCGAAGACCTCACCGCCGTGCCGTCCGACCCGCAAGGGCCCGAGGAGCAGGCCGCCGAGGTGGTTGAGCTCGATCTCGATGAAGCGCTCGAGCTGGTCGCGGCCGGGACGATCAAGGACGCCAAGACGATCATCGCCTTGTACGCTGTTCGAGGGAGGTGGCGATGATCGTTGGCGTGCCCACGGAGATCAAGACACACGAGTACCGGGTGGCGCTGACTCCGGCGGCGGCCCGGGAAGTTGTCGAACGCGGCCACGAAGTGCTGCTCCAGGCAGGCGCCGGCGTGGGGAGCGGCCACGCCGACGAGGACTATGCCGCCCAGGGCGCCCGCATCGTTCCCAACGCCGAGGACGTCTTCGAAACCGCCGAGATGATCCTCAAGGTCAAGGAGCCTCAGCCCGCTGAGGTGGCGATGCTCTCACCCGGCCAGGTGCTGTTCACCTACCTCCACCTGGCCGCCAGCAAAGACCTCACGGTATCTCTGCAGGAGAGTGGAGCGATCGGGATTGCCTATGAGACGGTCGAGCTGTCCGACGGGTCGCTCCCGCTGCTTGCCCCCATGTCGGAGATCGCCGGGCGAATGGCCACCCAGGTGGGGGCCTATTTCCTGGAGAAAGCCGAGGGAGGCCGCGGCATCCTGCTCGGCGGCATCCCGGGGGTCATGCCTGCCAAGGTGGTCGTCGTCGGAGCCGGGATGGCGGGAGCCAACGCCGCCGTCATCGCCATGGGCATGCAAGCCCGGGTAGTCGCGCTCGACCGCAGCGCCGAAAAGCTCAGGCGGCTCAACTCGCTGTATCTCGGCCACATCATGACGCTGTCGTCCAACCGCCTCACCCTCGAAGAGCAGGTGCTCGACGCCGATCTCGTGGTTGGAGCTGCCCTCATCCCCGGCGCAGCCGCGCCCAAGCTGGTCACCGAGGACATGATCCGCTCGATGCGGCCCGGTTCGGTGGTCGTCGACATCTCCATCGACCAGGGCGGCTGCTTTGAGACCAGCCGGCCGACCTCCCACGACGACCCGGTGTATGAGGCACACGGGGTGGTGCACTATGCCGTCACCAACATTCCCGGTGCCGTCCCCCACACGTCCACCTATGGGCTCACCAACGCCACGCTGCCCTACATCTTGCAGATCGCCGATCTGGGAGTGGAAGGTGCGGTGACCGCCAACCGGGCGATCCGCTCCGGCCTCAACGTTGCCAACGGCGCGGTGGTTCACGCGGCGGTTGCCGACAGCCTGGGGCTCGAGCATCACACGGTGGCGGACGTTCTCGGCTTCTGACCATGATCGAGCCAGACGTCGACGAGTACCTCGCTGCGCTGGCCGGTGAGCGGGGCCTGTCTCGCAACACCGTGGCCGCCTACCGGCGCGATCTGGACCAGTACGCCCGGTTCCTGGACGGCCGCCGGCCGACCTCCGAGCGGATCGCCGACTTCGTGCAGTCGCTGCATCAGCGCGGGCTGGCGGCAAGCTCGGTGGCCCGCAAGACCGCCGCGGTGCGCGGCCTGCACCGGTTCCAGGTCCGGGAAGGACTCACCGCCGACGACCCGACCGGATTGCTCGAGTCGATTCGGAGGCCGCAGGCGCTGCCCAAGGCGCTCGACCTCGACGATGTCCTTCGCCTCCTGGAGGCGCCCGACGCCGCCACCCCAGCCGGCCGGCGCGATCGGGCGATCCTCGAGTTCCTGTACGCCACCGGTGCCAGGGTCTCTGAGGTGGCGGCGCTCGACCAGTCCGACGTCGACCTGGACGCCGCCACCGCCGTCGTTACCGGAAAGGGCAACAAGCAGCGGCTGGTTCCAATCGGCGCCCACGCCGTCGCGGCCATCAGCCGCTACCTGCCGGACCGGCTGGACCTCCGGCGGCCGGGACGGGATTCGGGCGCCCTGTTCCTCAACCTGCGGGGCGGCCGGCTGAGCCGGCAGGGTGTCTACGGGATCGTGCGCAAAGCCGCCGCGGCCGCCGGGATCGCTCCCGGGCTGGTCTCACCGCACGTCCTGCGGCACTCGGCGGCCACTCACATGGTGGAGCGAGGAGCGGACCTGCGGTCCGTCCAACATCTGCTCGGTCACGCTACAATCACCACCACACAGGTGTACACCCGGGTGACCCCACAGCATTTGCTCGAGGTGTACGTCACGTCTCATCCACGTAGTAGATGATGGGAAAGCCGCTATGACAATCGACCTCAATCAAGCACGCAAGGTACTGCTCGATGAGCGCGAGAAGCTGGTCAAGCAGCTCAATGAGCTCGGCTCTGACGAGCACGGCGATTTGCGCTCGGATCTGGATTTTGGCGAGGGATTTGCCGACGCCGCCGCTGTGACCTCTGAGCGGACCGAGGTGCTCGGAATCGTCGAGACGCTCAAGCATCAGCTCGACGAGGTGGACGCCGCCGTCGAAAAGCTCGAGGATGGCACCTACGGCACGTGCCATTCATGCGGCAAGGAAATCGGAGCCGCCCGCATGGACGCCCGGCCGGCGTCGCTCTACTGCGTGGATTGCAAGACGCGCCGCAGCGCCTGACTCACGCGACCGATAGGTCTTGTTTTCATTCACCGACAACGGCTTCATCGAAGCCGCCCTCGTCATCCTCATCCTGATTCCCTCGATCATCGTCCACGAGGTGTCCCACGGGTTCGTGGCCGACCGGCTCGGTGACCCGACCGCCCGCCAAGCAGGCCGGCTGACGCTGAATCCACTCCCGCATATTGATCCGTTCGGTTCTGTGCTGCTCCCCGCCATGCTGGCGCTTGCCAATGGCCCGCTCTTCGGGTGGGCCAAGCCGGTGCCGGTCAACCCGGGCCGATTCACCAATCCGACCGGGCACATGGCGATCACCGCCCTCGCCGGGCCGGCCTCCAACGTGCTCCTCGCCATCCTGGTCGGCCGGATCGTCTTTCCGGCCGTCAGCGGCATCCCGGAGGAGATCGCGTTCTGGGTGGTGACCCTCAACCTGTTCCTGGCCGTATTCAACATGCTGCCCATCCCGCCGCTGGACGGCAGCCGGCTGCTGCCGCTGGTGCTCCCGCCCCGGGGGCGCGAGCTGTTCTACCAGTTCGAGCAGTTCGGCTTCCTGATCCTGTTCGCCCTCCTGTTCTTTGTCGAAGGATCGCTCGACTTCATGACCGGCTGGGTGCTGGATCTGCTCGAGGTGGTTCTCCCATGAGTGCCCACCCTCCCAGCCCGGCTCATGTGCTCCATCTGGTCAGGCGCACCCTGCAATCGCTCCGCTCGAGACCACTGTCTCCGGCGGAGGTGTCGGAGGTAGCGGGGGTGCTCGATGGTGAGCTGGCGGCGCTGTTCTGGTCGCAGCCGGTGATCGACCAGTGCCATGCCTATGCGTCGGCCCGCTTCGTCAAGTCACGGCGCCCCGGCGACGACCGGCTGCTCCAGGCCGCCCTCTTGCACGACATCGGCAAGCGGCACGCCCGGCTCGGTGTCGGTGGGCGAATCCTGGCCACCGTGCTTGCGCTGCTCCGGGCGCCGGCGCCTGGCCGGCTCGGCGTCTACCTCGATCACCCTGCCCGGGGAGCCGACGATCTGGCCGCCGCCGGGGCCGACGCCCTGGTTGTGGCCTACGCCCGGCACCAGGATGACGATCGGCCTGCCGCGATCCCGGAGGAAGCCTGGGCGATCCTGAAAGCGGCCGATGACGAAAAGCACCGACTGAATGGGCAGTCTCAATACGATGGCCCCTGATGCGGAGCAACCATGACCTATGAGGTGCGCACGGCGGTCTTTGAGGGGCCGCTCGATCTTCTATTGCAGCTCATCACCCGGCATCAGGTCGATATCACCCACCTCAGCCTGACGAGCCTGGTGACCGAATACGTCGGTCACCTCGAGGCAATGCGGGAGATGGACCTGGAGGTCACCAGTGAGTTCCTCCTCATCGCCTCCACCCTCATTCAGCTCAAGGCGCGAGCCCTGCTCCCTGACGATGCCGACGTCGACCTGGACGAGGAGATCGCGTTGTTCGAAGAACGCGACCGCCTCCTGGCCCGGCTGCTGGCCTGTGCCACCTTCAAGGACGTTGCCGCCGTGCTGGCCCACCGTCTGACCGGCCGGGCCCGCTACCTTCCCAGAACGGCCGGCATCGATATCGATGTCCGGCCGGTCGATCCTGAGATCCGGCTCGGAGTCAGTCCGGCGGCGTTCAGCCGCCTGGCCGGGCGGGTCATGGCGCGCAGCGAGGAGCCCGACCTCGACCACCTCGACCTCGACCTCCCGTCCGTGCCGCTGGCCATCGACGATCTGCGCCGCCGGCTGCGGGAAGAGGTGGAAGGGCGATTCGACGATCTGACCGCCCACCTGACCCGGACCGTCGAAGTGGCGGCCTATTTCCTGGCGATGCTCGAGCTGGCCCGTTGGGGGCTGATCGAGGTCAGCCAGGATCACCGCGACGCCCCGATTCAACTGCGCGCCCGCACCGACGCCGACATCGAAGTCCTGGAGAGTGAATGGGTCTGACCTTGCGATCGATTCTGGAAGCCATCCTGTTCGTGGCTGAACGCCCCATTCCCGAAGCCGAGCTGGCCGAGGTCACCGAGCGGCCCCGGCAGGAGATCGCCGACGAGCTGGCCGCCCTCGCCGCCGATCTCGAGGGCCGCCAGGCCGGCTTCCAGCTCCAGCGAGTCGGGGGCGGCTGGCGGCTGTTCAGTCACCCGGAGGCGCGGCCGTATCTGGAACAGTTCGCCGCCGGCCCCACAGCCGCCCGGTTGTCACAAGCTGCCCTGGAGACGCTGTCGGTCGTGGCCTATCGCCAGCCGGTCACCCGGGCTCAGGTGAGTGAGATCCGGGGGGTCGACTCGGAACGGTCGCTGCAAACCCTCGAGCGGCTCGGGCTGGTCGCCGAGATCGGCATCGCCCCCGGCCCGGGCAGCCCGCTGCTGTATGGGACCACCGACCTCTTCGTCGAGAAGCTCGGTCTGGACGCCCTCGACGAGCTGCCGCCATTGGCCGACCATGTGCCGCCGCCGCAGATCCTCGATGCGCTCGAGCGGCCCTTCCGGACCAGCCAGGTGGCGGAGGACGAGTCGTAGAGCGGCTACAGAAGCTCATCGCCCACTCTGGACTTGCTTCCCGACGCGCCGCGGAGGAGATGATCAAGCAGGGTCGGGTGATGGTCGACGGCCGGCCCGCCCACCTCGGCCAGAAGGTCGACCCCGATAGAGCGCAGGTCGAAGTGGATGGGGTGCCGCTGCCGATCAAACCCGATCTGGTGTATGCGCTGCTCTACAAGCCGGTCGGCGCGGTTAGCACGGCGGCCGACACCCATGGCCGCTCCACCGTGACCGACCTGGTCGATCTCGGTACCCGCGTCTATCCGGTCGGTCGCCTCGACGCCGACAGCGAGGGACTGCTGATCCTGACCAACGACGGCTTGCTCACCGAGCGCCTAACCCATCCCCGGTTCGGCGTCCCCAAGACCTATCTGGTTCACGCCTCGGGTGCGGTCGGATCCCGGGCGGCCGCCCGGCTGGCAGCCGGCATCGAGCTGGATGACGGGCCCGCCCGCGCCCAGGCGGTTCGGATCGTCGACCGGGCGCCGAAGGCAACACTGGTCGAGGTGGTGATGGTCGAGGGCCGCAAGCGGGAAGTGCGACGCATGTTCGATGTCATCGGGCATCCCGTCCTCCGGCTGGTGAGGGAGGCCATCGGCCCCGTGCGGGATCGCACGTTGGCACCGGGGGAGTGGCGGGAGCTCAGCCTCGACGAAGTGCGCTCGCTGTACGCTGCGGCCGCACCATGAAGCACATCACTCCGAGCGGGCCCATCAGCGCCTCCGTGCGCCTTCCCGGCTCCAAGAGCATCACCAACCGGGCGCTGGTTGTGGCCGCCCTGGCGGACGGGATCAGCCGGCTGCGTGGTGCGCTGGATGCCGACGACACCCGCGCCATGGTCGAGTCCCTGCAGGGAATGGGGGTCGACGTCCGGTGGGAGCAGACCGACCTGGTCGTGGTCGGTGCGGGCGGCAGCCCGGGCCACGGTGATGTGACCATCGATGCCCGAGGCTCAGGCACAACGGCGCGCTTCCTGGCGGCGGCGGCGGCACTGCGGGCGGGGACCACCACCATCGACGGGAACCGGCGGCTTCGGGAGCGTCCCATGGGGGACCTGGTCAGGGCTCTCGGCGGGCTAGGAGCAGCGGTTGAGGCACTCGGCGAGGACGATCGCCTGCCGCTCCGTATCCACGGGCCCGCGCTGGAGGGCGGAGCAACCGTGGTCGATGCCGGCCGGTCGAGCCAGTTCGTGTCGGCCCTCTTGATGGCAGCGGCGTGCGCGGAATCCGACGTCATCCTGGAGCTGACCGGACCGGTCGTGTCGCGGCCCTACATCGACCAGACCTTGCAGGTGATGGCCGCCTTCGGATCCGGGGCCGGCTGGGATGGGCCATCGACGCTGATCGTGCCGGCCGGCGGCTACGAAGCACGCACCTACGACATCGAAGGCGATGCCTCGGCGGCCGCCTACCCGCTCTCGGCGGCCGCGATATGTGGCGGCACCGTGACGGTCGGGCCGATTCCCGCCGAGTCGGTTCAGGCCGACCTCGCCCTGCTGGCGGTGCTGGGCCGCATGGGAGCCGAGATCTCCCACCGCGCCGGTCGCATCACTCTCACCGGCCGGCCCCGGACCCTGCAGCCGGTAGCGGAGGACATGAACGCCGCGCCGGACGCGGTGCTGGCGCTTGCCGTGACGGCGCTGTTCGCCGACGGTGAGTCGCACATCACCGACATCGCCAACCTGCGCCTCAAAGAATCCGATCGCATCGAGGATCTGGCCGCCGAGCTACGCAAGCTTGGCGCCACCGTGGTCACGACTCCCGATTCGCTGACGGTCGAGCCGGGAGACCTGCGGCCGGCCTCCATCGACCCGCACGACGACCATCGTATGGCGATGGCGTTCGCCGTCGCCGGACTGCGCATCCCCGGCGTCGCCATCGAAGATCCGGAGGTTGTCGCCAAGACCTGGCCGGAGTTCTTCGACGTGCTCGAGACGCTGCGCAGCCCGCTGGTGGTTGCCATCGACGGACCGGCCGGCGTCGGCAAGAGCAGCGTGAGTGAGGCCGTGGCCGGGCGTTTCGGGCTTCGCCATCTCGAGACCGGCGGTACCTACCGGGCGGCGGCGCTGGCCGTTGTCGAAGCAGGTATCGAGCCGGACGACGAGGAGGCGGTTGCCCGCCTCGTCGATGACCTCGAGGTCGACATCGCTGCCGGGCGAGTGCTGCTGAATGGGCGGGACGTAACCGACGACGTGCGCACCGAGGCGGTCAGCACCGCCGCCAGCCGGGTGTCGGCCCTGCCCCGGGTCCGCCGGGCGCTCGTCGAGCTGCAGCGGCGTTGGGTGGCTGCCGAAACCAGCGGGGCCGTCGTCGAAGGCCGCGACATCGGGACCGTGGTGTTTCCCGATAGCCCGGTCAAGGTGTTTCTGACGGCCGACCCGGAAGTGCGCGCCGCCCGGCGGGTAGGCGACCTGGGCCTCTCACCGGAGGAAATCCCCCGCATCGCCGCCGATATGGCCGCCCGGGACGAACGCGACTCGACGCGGGCAGTATCGCCGCTGCGGCCCGCCCAGGACGCAGTCGAGCTGGACACGTCGAACATGTCGATCGACGAGGTCGTCGGCGCGATCTCCCGGCTGGTCCTCCACCGCCGCTGAAACTGTCTACCAGGCGACAAGTACGATGGCGGGATGAGGGCCCCGTGACGACCGCCGATCGCCAGCACCTCGCCTGGCTCGCCCGGTCGTTCGGGCGGCCCGACTACCTGCCGCTGTCAGAGGCCGACCTGGCGGTGCTGGGGCGGACCGGCCAGATGGTCACGAAATACCCGGGCACACACCTGTTTCGGGAGGGCGATGCGGCCACATCGGCCTACTTGCTACGCGACGGCCACGTCGACCTCTACCGGGGGCGGTCCGAAGGCCGCCAGGTCGTCGCCCGGGTTGGGCCGGGAGCCGTGATCGGTGACATTGCGATGTTCACCGGCCGGCCCTACATCTCATCGGCCCGCGCCGTCGGCCGGGTATCGGCGTTCCAGTTCCATCGAGACCTGCTGGTGCCTGAGCTGGCCCGCTCGCCGGCCATCACCCTGCGCTGGCTGGTGGCCAGCCTCACCCAGTTGGAGCGGACCCAGCGCCGGGTGCTCAACTTGATGCACAAGACCGTGCTGGCCCAGGTGGCGTTGCTGCTGGTCGACGAGGCGGACGCACGGGGCGAGGTCGGTCTCAGCCAGGCCACGATGGCGACGCTGCTGGGGGCCAGCCGCCAGACCGTCAACGAGGCCCTCAACGAGCTGAAGCGACGCGGCCACGTCGAGACCGGCTACCGGCTGGTCAGGGTGCTCGACCCGGCTGCACTCAGGCAGGTTGCGGCGGACTGACGGCGAGCAGTTCGAGCGCCTCGTTGGCCGTCCACTCTCGATCGTGCTCCAGCTCGCCAGCTCCCCCCGGATGGCGGGCGCTGAAGCCGCCCTCGACCGCCGCCTGCAGGGCTCCGAGCAGCCCCCGTAGATCGCGGGGGAGTGGGAAGTACTCGCCTTCGGTGGTCACCCGGACCCGCTCGACACCGTCGGTCGGCGCCACCGCCTCGATGACGGCGAAGACCAGCTGGTCCGGAGCGGAGGCGCCCGCTGTCACCCCGACGACGTCGGCGCCCTCTAGCCAGGCCGGATCAATCGCCGACGGGCCGTCGACCCGGTGCGCCGGGGTCCCGGTGGTGGCGGCTACCCGGACCAGCGCCTGGGTGTTCGATGAGTTCTCAGAGCCGACCACCAGCACGACGTCGGACCGCTCGGCAAGCTCTTTGACGGCCGCCTGGCGGTTCGTGGTCGCGTAGCACAGGTCGCTCTTGCGGGCAGTCCAGAGGGCCGGGAAGCGGTCGGAGGCGGCGTCGAGCACGTCCTCGAACTCGAACAAACCGAGGGTGGTCTGCGATACCAGGGCGACCCGCTCCGGGTCCTCGGGGGTGTAGCTGCCGAGGCCGTCCTCGGGGTCGATGAGGGTGATGGCCTCGGGTGCTTCGGCGATGGTTCCAACCGCCTCATCGTGCCCTTCATGGCCGACGTAGATGATCTCGTAGCCCTGATCGGCCATGCGGCGCACCTCGTGGTGGACCTTGGTGACCAGGGGGCACACCGCATCGACCAGCACCGCGGCGCGCTCGCCGGCCCGGGCGACCACCTCCGGGGCGGAACCGTGGGCCGACAGCATCACCGGGGCGCCGGGCGGTACCGAATCGATGTCGTCGACGAACACCACCCCGGCGGCCTCGAACGCCTGCACGACCGCCTGGTTGTGCACGATCTCGTGATAGCAGTAGACCGGCGGCTCGAAGGCCTGCACCATCCAGGTGAGTGCCTTGATCGCCATCTCGACGCCGGCGCAAAACCCGCGCGGCTCGGCCAGCAGGACCTTCTGTGTCATGGGGCGAGGTTAGAGCCCGGAACCCGCCTACCGGTGGGGGGATCGGTACGCTGTTTCCGCTCATGTCGTTTCCAACCGTCTCCGAGATCGTCGCCAACAGCCCGGCCGCTGCCGCCGGACTGGCGGTCGGTGATGAGCTCCTGTCGATCTGCGGTGTCGTCCCATCGGACGTCATCGAATATCAGCAGCTCGTCGACGAAGCCGACATTGATCTGACGGTGCGCCGGGGCGGGCTGGAATGGGATGTCACCATCGAGAAGGCCCCCGGCGCCCCCCTCGGCCTTCGCCTCGACTCCTCGATCTTCGATCGGGTTCAGACCTGTGACAACCACTGTGAGTTCTGCTTCATCTATCAGCTCCCACCGGGGATGCGTAAGTCCCTCTACCTGAAGGACGACGACTACCGCCTGTCGTTTCTCTACGGGAACTTCACGACCCTCACGCGTTTCACCGAGCTCGACCTGGCGCGGGTGGTCGACGAGCAGCTCGGCCCGCTCTACGTCTCGATCCATGCCACCGACCCGGAGGTCCGCTCGGCGATGCTGCGCAACCCGCGAGGGGCGACCAGCCTGCGCTGGCTGCGGGCGTTGCTGGAGCACGGCATCGAGGTGCACGGACAGGTGGTCCTGTGCCCGACCGTAAACGGGGGTCCGATCCTGGAGCGCACGTTCGCCGAGATCCTCATCAGCTATCCGGCGCTGGCGTCGGTCGGGATCGTCCCGCTCGGCCTTTCCCGCTTCAACACCGAGGCCAATCTGCGGGTACATACGGATGCCGAAGCTGCCGCCGCCGTCGAGGCGACCGAGCAGTGGCAGCAGATCGCCCTGGCCCGCCTCGGGCGGCGGATGTTCTACGCCTCGGACGAGCTGTATCTGCAGGCGGGCATTCCCATTCCCGCTCACGATGCCTACGAGGACTTTGCCCAGCACGAGAATGGCATCGGCATGGCCCGGGCGTTCTACGACGAACTCGACGAGCTCGAGGCCGGCCACCGGCCGGAGCCGGTCGGGGTAACCGGCCAATACGCCACGGTGGCGGCGGCTCCCGCCGAGGGTTACCGGGCGCCCCGCACCGCAGCAACGCCCCCCGGGCCGCCGCCGGCACCAGCCGAAGCCGCAAGTGAGGGTGAGCTGCCAACCGTGATTGTGACGGCCCCCTACGGAGCGCAGGTGATCGAACCGGTGCGGCCCCGGCTGGAACGGCTGGCGGGCGGCCCGCTCCGGGTCCTGGCAGTCGAGAACGAGTTCTTCGGCGGCAACGTGGCGGTGAGCGGCCTCATGGTGGGCACCGACTTGCAGGCTGCGCTTCGTGCCGACTCGGGCCCGGCCGCCCGGTACTTGATTCCCGACGTGGCTCTGTCGGGTGATCGCTTCCTCGACGACGGCTCGGTGGTGGACGTCGCCGCGGCTGCCAAGGCGCCGCTGCTGGTGGTTCCGACCTCGGTCGCCGGGCTGGTCGCCGGAGCGCGGCGGTGAGCCGGCTGCCGATCGTGGCCGTGGTCGGCCGGCCCAATGTCGGAAAGTCCACGCTGGTCAATCGCATCGTCGGCCGCCGGGTTGCGGTCGTGGAAGCCCGCCCGGGCGTTACTCGCGACCGACGCGAGTTCCCGGCCGAATGGCTCGGTCGGCGCTTCATCCTGGTCGACACCGGCGGGTGGGAGCTCAGCCCGGCCGGTGAGCTGACTCAGAACATCCGCGGCCAAACCGAGGCCGCGCTGGCCGGTGCCGATGCGGTGCTCTTCGTCACCGACACCACTGCAGCCGTCACCGACGATGATGCCGGCGTCGCCGAGATGCTGCGCCGCTCCGACATCCCGGCGGTGCTGGTCGCCAACAAGTCTGATAATCCGGAAAGCGACCTCGATACCACCCACCTGTATTCGCTCGGGATGGGGGAGCCGGTGCCGATCAGTGCCCTGCACGGGCGGGGCACCGGCGACCTGCTCGACCGGCTGCTGCCGCTGCTTCCCGAGTCGAGCGAAGCGGAGGACGAGGACATCGCCTCCCTGGCCATCATCGGGCGCCCCAACGTCGGCAAGTCGACGCTGCTCAATCAGCTGCTCGGCGAGGAACGGGTGCTGGTCTCGGAGACGCCCGGGACCACCCGGGATCCCATCGATGCGGTGGTCGAGCTGGAAGGTGAGCCGTTCCGGGTAGTCGACACCGCCGGCATCCGGCGCGCCCCGAAGGTGGGCGACGGGGCCGACTTCTACGCCGTACTCCGGGCGAAAGGGGCGCTGGCCGAGGCCGACGTCGCGCTCCTCATCATCGACGGGGTGGAGGGGGCCACCCACCAGGATCAGCGGCTCGCCGAAGAGATCGCCGAAGCCGGCACCGGCCTGGTGGTGTTGCTCAACAAATGGGACGTGGCGACCCTGGAGGAGCGGGACGAGGCCCGGGCCAGTGTGGCCGATCGACTCGGGTTCGTCGGGTGGGCGCCGGTGCTGACGATGTCGGCCAAGACGGGCAGCAAGATCAAGCGGATCGGCGGGGCGGTGCTGCGCTCTTTGGAATCGCTCGACCAGCGGATCCCCACCGGGGAACTCAACCGGCTGATCCGGCGCTGGCAGGAAAGCCACCCACCGCCGGTGCGGAAAGGCCGCCGGCCCAAGATCCTCTACGCCGTGCACGCCGGGCGACGGCCACCGCTGATCGTGCTGTTCGTGGCCGGTGGCGAGCTGGGTGACGACTATCTGCGGTTTCTCGAGAATCGTCTGCGCGGCGAGTACGACTTCACCGGTGCTCCGATCCAGATTCGGGCCCGGGCCAGGGCGAGCCGTGGCTGAGCGTCCCACAGGGGAGGGGGAACTGGACGAAGAGCGGCCGTCGGCCGTGTTCTGGATCGTGGTGGCGGCGGCGGTGTTCTACCTCGGCGTGCGCCTCGTTCAGGGCGTGATCTGGGTCATCGACCGGGTTGCCTGATCAGCACCAGTGCTAGGGGATCATGCCGGTTATCAGGGCGATGCCCGCCCCGCCCAGCTCATGGCCCATGTAGAGGCGATACTCCCCATCGAGGTAGACCACCGAGATGCCCGGCCAGCCCCGTTCGAAGGTGTCGATCACCGGTTGGCCGTCGTTGTCGGCTTCCCAGGTGGCGCCGCCGTCGGTTGAGACCAGCCGGCCCAGCTTGAGGGTCTCGGCCTCGATGGCGATGGTGACCGGCCGGTCGAAGCCGAGAAAGAACAGCTCGAGGCCGGCCGGGGTCTCCACGATGTTGGTCGGCACGACACCGTACTCCGTCCAGGTGCCGGGCTGCGGGCGATAGATCGGATCCTCGGTCGACTGCCAGGTCTCTCCGTCTGGAGAGCGGAGCAGACCGATGGACGGCGGCGAGACCCCATCGGGGAACCCGGCGTACGGGATGAGGTAGCTCTCGCCGATCTGGCTGAACCCGGTGGGGAGGATGCGGTCGTTCCACTCGTTTGAGGGGTCCTCGATCGTTAGCTCGTCTTCGGTCCAGGGACCCTCCGGAGCAGGGGCGGTGGCCCGGTTGAGGCGGCGATAGCCGAGCGTGTAGCCGGTGGTGTACCACATGACCCACTCGTCGCCCACCAGCCGGGCATAGTTCCACGACACCCCCCGCCCGGGGCCCTCGAAGATGGCCTGGTCGGGGCTCTTTTCCCACATCAGGCCGTCTGCCGACCGGGCCAGCCCGAGGGCGCTCGAGCGTCCTCCGGTTCCCCCCGAATAGAACATCAGCCACTCGCCGTCGTGCTGGACGACGTGCGGGACGGCGGTGTACCCCGGATCCCAGGCTCCCGGAGTGATGAGCGGTGTGCCGGGATGCTGGGTGAAATCGTATGGAAAGGTCAGCGTGGTCGTGGTGGTGGTCGGCACAACGGTGGTGGTTGTGGTTGGAAGGCTCGTTGTCGTCGTGGTTGTCGTGGTAGTCGCCGCGCCGGTGGTGTCGGCCGGCTCGGTCCCACCCCCACCCCCACAAGCCGCGATGACGAGCGCCCCGAGGGGGAGGAGCACCAGAAACTTGCCGCGGGCCACGTTCACGGCGCCGATGTTACGGCCCGTCGAAGGACCGTCGCGGTTAGGCCTCCTGGGGTGTCGGGACACGCCCGGGTCGGCGCCGCGCCGTTGAGACGGCTACCAGCGCGACACCGCCCAGGATGAGTGGCAACGCGATGACAGCGTGGCCGGACAGGGTCTCGGATCCGATCGTCACCCCCAGCACGACCGCCACCACCGGATTGACATAGGCATAGCTCGTTGCCAGAGCAGGTCTCACGTGTTCGAGGAGATACATGTAGGCGCTGAAGGCGACGATCGACCCGAACGTCGTCAAGTACACCAGTGCCAGCCAGCCGTCCCAGCCCGGGGCGCTCTCGAACTGCTCGCCCCGTGCTCCGCCGACGATGAGAAGCACCACCCCGCCGGCCGTCATCTCCAGCGCAGTGGCCATCGCCCCCCTCGGCAGCGGAATGCGCTGGCTCCACACCGAGCCGAACGCCCAGCTGAGCGGTGCCACGATGACCAGCGTCACGCCGAGGGCATTTCCGGCGAAGTCCCCCTCCTGGCTGAGGATGACCACGCCCGCCATGCCGACCGCCAACCCCACCCACTCGCGCCTGGTCGGCCATCGTCCGAACAGGCCGCTCCACAGCGCAGCCCACAGCGGCATGGCGGCGACCGCGGTGGCCGCCAGGCCGGAACCGACGCCGCGGGCCTCGGCGAGGGCGACCAGTCCAACACCCCCGAACATCAGTAGGGCACCGATCTGGGTGGCCGACCACCAGTGCCGGGCGCTCGGGGCCGGCGCACCCCGGCGCCGCAGGAACCAGAACATGGCCAGCCCGGCGATAACGAAGCGGATGCCGTTACCAATGAACGGCGGGAAGTCCTCGACCAGGTAGCGGAGTGCCAGATAGGTCGAGCCCCATATGACATACACGGCGAAGAGGGCGGCGCCGATCCGGGCGGTGGAGGTCATGCTTGAAGAACACCGGCAGCCGGCCTTTTGTTGCAGCCGTCAGTCGGGGACGATGCTCCCGGCGGTGTCCTGGCCGTGCCCTTGCCAGGCGGCGAAGTTGTGGAATCCGTTCATCCAGCGGAACTGCACGGCGTCGGCCGGGCCGTGGTACGTGTTCCCATCGAACCGGTTGTTGCGGTCGGTGAAGATCGCCATGCTGCCGACGTCCTGCACGGCTCCGGTGTACCCCTGGAACTGGGTGATGTCGTTGTCGTGCACCCACAGGTTCACCACGATGTTCTCGCCGTACGGCCCGCTGCCCCGGTTCTGTTGGATGGCCGAGATGCCGTTGGCGTTGTTGATGACGGTGTTGCCGTAGACCTCGGCGTCGGTGGTCACGTAGACCAGGAT
>JABDLU010000080.1 GCA_013002865.1 Acidimicrobiia bacterium | reverse complement strand
CAGCGGCGAATCCGCGCCTGGACGATGTACGACTGGGCCAACTCGGCGTTCGCCACCACCATCCTGGCCGCCGTTCTGCCCATCTACTACAGCCAGGTGGCGGGTGACACCTTGCCGAGTGCGGCGGTAGCGACCGCCTACTGGACCGCCGGATTAAGCATCGCACTGTTCATCGTTGCCCTCATCTCTCCGATCCTGGGCACGATCTCTGACATTCGACGGGGCAAGAAGCGGTTCCTTTCGATCTCGGTCGGGTTCGGGGTTGTCGCCACCGGACTGCTCGTACTGGTCGGGTCGGGTGACTGGCTCCTGGCCAGCATCCTCTTCATCGTCGGCCGGGTCGGCTTCGGAGCCGCCAACGTGTTCTACGACGCCCTCCTCCCCCACGTGGCCCGGGAGGAAGACCAGGATCGGGTCTCGACTCGCGGCTATGCGATGGGGTACCTGGGCGGCGGCCTGCTGCTGGCCGTCAATGCCGTGATGATCTTCGTGATCGGGCCGGAGGGTGGTGCGCGGCTGTCCTTCCTGTCGGTGGCGGTGTGGTGGGCCGTGTTCTCCATCCCGATCATGCGCCGCGTGCCCGAGCCACCGTCGGACTCCGAGGAGCTGGCGGAAGGTGAATCGATCCTCTCGGTCAGCTTCGGCCGCCTCAAGGGCACGCTCACGCATATCGGCCGGTTCCGGCAGCTGTTCCGATTCTTGATCGCATTCCTCATCTACAACGACGGGATCGGCACCATCATCGGCGTCGCAGCCATCTACGGAGCCGAGCTGGGGTTCGGGGCGACCGAGCTCATACTGGCACTGCTGCTCGTGCAGTTCGTAGGGATTCCCTTTGCGCTCATCTTCGGTCGGATCCCCGACCCGAACGCTCCCCGCCGCCAGACGTATCTGGCGTTCGTCGTCTTCAACCTCATTGCCCTACCTGTGGTGGGCATCATCGGCGCCCGGGTACTGGACGCCGACACCGTGGGCCGGCCGGGGGCAGCCTTCGAGACGTCTGGCGACTTCGTCGGGGAAGGCGAGTACGGCGCGGACTCGTTCGGCCTGCTGCCCGGCCAGGTTTGGGAGGTGCGCCCCGAAGACGAGCTCGGCACCGGCGCCCGGCGCGACTATGCCTTTACGTCCGTCGTCAACGCCGCGGCCCGTTTCACGTTCACCGGCCGCGAGGTCGAGCTCACCTACCGGGCGGGTCCCGATGGCGGCAGCTATGCGGTCGTCGTCGACGGGCTAGAACCGCTCGATATCGACGGCTTCAGCATCGACGGCCTTGCGCCCGATCCGGACGCCGATCCGGGCGAGGACGGGCTGACCATCGATGCCTACAACCCCAAGGAGCGCTTCGAGGAGCGGGCCCGGATCGACGTCGGTACCCCGGGTGAGCACGAGCTGATCATCATCAACCTCTCCAATCTGGACCCCGACCGGAGCGGCACGGTGATGGGTCTCGGCGAGATCGAGGTGCTCGACCCGACCCGGACCTCATCGCTGGGGTTCATTCTCGGTCTGCTGCTGCTGGTCGAGCTGATCGGCCTGGCGATCGCCTTCGGACCCGGCAAGTCGTGGGTGGCGGGTCTGTCCGATCGGCTGGACACCAAGCGCACGATCCTGCTGTCCCTGGTCGTGTACTCGGTGATCGCCATCTGGGGCTTCATCCTCAACGCCGTGATCGAGTTCTGGTTCCTCGCCTTCATGGTGGCGACCGTCCAGGGCGGCAGCCAGGCGCTCAGTCGCAGCCTGTACTCCGCCATGTCACCCACGTCCCAGAGCGGCGAGTTCTTCGGATTCTTCTCGATCATGTCCAAGTTCTCCGCCCTGCTCGGCCCGCTCGTGTTCTTCCTGGCGGTGCAGGCGTTCGGATCGAGCCGCCCTGCGGTGCTGGCCATCATCGTGTTCTTCATCGCCGGCGGGTGGCTGCTTCGCACCGTCGATGTCGACGAGGGCCGACGGGTGGCCCGCGCCGCCGATGCCGGCGAGGTCGGTGACGTCGGCGGCTGAGCCCGGAATCGCTCCGGTTACACTGCGCTCTCTCGGGCCGGCGGCCACCGGGCGTGACGGGGCCGCCGACTAACAAGCGCTGGACATAGAGGCCTGATGGGGCGGAGAACTGCCGGGCTCAAACGAGCCGAATACAACCGACGCGTGCGCGCCTGGTCGATGTACGACTGGGCCAACTCGGCCTTTGCCGTCGTGGTGCTGGCCGCCGTCCTCCCCGCCTATTTCGTCGATGTCGCCGGGACCAGCCTGGACAGCCCGGAGACCGCCGCCGCCTACTGGGCGGTGATCATCGCCATCAGCCTGGCGCTGGTCGCCGTGCTCTCCCCCATCATGGGCACCATCAGCGACGTGGTCCGGGGCAAGAAGGCGCTGCTCGCCCTGTTCACGCTGATCGGTGTCGGCGCCACCGGATCGTTGTTCTTGGTGAGCACCGGGGATTGGCAGCTGGCCGGTCTGCTGTTCATCATCGGACGCCTCGGCTTCGGGCTCGCCAATGTGTTCTACGACAGCTTGCTCCCACACGTCGCCGTCGAGGAGGACCAGGACCGCGTGTCGACCCGCGGTTACGCCTACGGCTACCTGGGGGGTGGGCTGGTGCTGGTGGCCGCGGTGGCACTGATCCTGCTGCTTCCCGACGAGGACAATCTCGGCGTCCGCGTGTCCTTCATCGTCGTGGCCGTGTGGTGGGCGGTCTTCTCGATCCCCCTGTTGCGCCGGCTGCCCGAGCCGCCGGTGGCAGCGGCCAAGCTGGCCCGCGACCGGTCCGTCGTGCGGGTGAGCTTTGGGCGATTGCGCTCGACCTTTGCCAACATCCGGTCGTACCGGGAGTTGACCAAGTTCCTGTTCGCGTTCCTCCTGTACGACAACGGGATCGGCACCGTCATTGCCCTGGCGGTGGTCTACGCCGCCGAGCTCGGATTCGGCACCCTCGAATTGATCGCCGCGCTGGTGCTGGTCCAATTCGTGGGCATCCCGTTCACGCTCATGTTCGGGTCGATCACCGACAAAACCTCGCGGCGCCGGGGCCAAATCGTTGCCTTCCTGGCGGTGAACATCCTTCTCGTGCCGGCCATCGGCATCGGTGCGGCCTATCTGCTGGACCGTGACACGGTCGGCCGGCCCGATCCGGCCTTCGCCGCGGTCGGCGGGTTCGTCGGTGAGGGCGAATACACCGCTACGTTCGCCGGGTTCGATCGCACCGGGGATTGGCGCATCATCGGCAAGGACGAGCTGCCGGCCGGAGCTCGCACCGACTACATCGCCGCCGGCACCGTTGGCTCCCGCATCGACATCCCGTTCAACGGCCAGCGAATCACCGTGCGCCACTCTGAAGGCGCCGACCATGGCACCTGGACCGTGCTCATGGACGGAGCACCCCTCCTCGACGACGATGGGGATCCGGTCATCATCGAGGCGTATCGCCAGACGGTACGGTTCGAGGTGCTCGAAGAGTTCGAAGCCGGCACGGAGGGAACCCACACCCTCAGCCTCATCAGCTCTCCCGAGCAGGATCCGGCTGCCCTCGGCTCGGTGATCTCCATCGGCGAAATCGAGGTCCTGCCCCCGGTTCGGACCGCCGCGATGGGCACGATTCTCGGCCTGCTGGGTGCCATTGTGGGCGCCGGCGCCGCACTGGCGCTGCTGGCGGGCCGACTATTCAACCGATTTGCCGACTGGCTGGACGGGAAGCGGACCATCCTGATCACCCTGGCCGTGTACGCCGGCATCGCCATCTGGGGCTATTTCCTCGACACCGTCATCGAGTTCTGGTTCCTGGCGTGGGCGGTCGCCATCGTTCAGGGCGGCAGTCAGGCGCTGAGCCGCAGCCTGTATTCGACGATGGCGCCCGCTTCACAAAGCGGCGAGTTCTTCGGCTTCTTCACCGCCGTGGCGCGGTTCGGCGCCATCATCGGGCCACTGCTGTTTGCGGCGGCCGTCGCCACGTTCGGGGATAGCCGGCCGGCAGTCGCCAGCCTGGCCGTGTTGTTCATCCTCGGCGGGCTGCTGCTATCCCGGGTCGACGTGGAGCAGGGCCGCTACGCAGCCGCCTATCACGACCTGACGGCGCTCAGCTACCCGCGTCACGTCGAGGGCGGGCTCGCCAACTACGGGCGGCCCGAATCACTCCCAGAAGCTGCGCAGGGCTTCCGTGAACGCATCCGGGCGCTCGATGGGAGTGAGGTGGCCGGCGCCGGAGATGACCAGGAACTCTGAGTCCGGGATCGCCGTCGACATCTCGTGAGAATCCAGCGGCGGGATCAGACCGTCCTCCTCGCCGGACACGACGAGGGTCGGAACCGAGATCGCGGACAACAACTCCGTTCGGTCGGGACGAGCCGCCATCCCCCGCAGCGACGCCACGATGGTCTCCACCGGAGTGGATTCCACCATCGTGCGGAGACGGGCTGCCGCCGTGAGGTCGTGGGCCGGAGCCAGGAGGGCGCCGACGAGCTTGCCGGCCAGCTGCTCCCGGCCCTCGGCTACCACCGATTGGGCCTGGGCCTCGCGGCCGGCCTTGCCCTCTTCTGAGTCGGCCCCCGACTTGGTGTTGGCAAGAACCAGCGACCGGAATGCGGCGGGGTACATCTCCCAGAGCGCCAGGGCGACGTAGCCGCCCATGGAGAGTCCGATGATGTCGGCCTGGTCGTACTCGAGCGCTTCGATGAGGCCGGCAACACTGTCGGCCAGGGCTTCCATGGTGAGCGGGGCACCCGTCACCCGCTCGGACATGCCGTAGCCCGGGAGGTCGACGGCCACCACCCGCCGGATGTCCGCCAGCCCGGAGAGCTGCTCCAGCCACAGGGTGTGGTCGAGCGGGTACCCGTGGATGAAGACCGCAAGTGGACCGTCACCTTGCTCGGCGTAGTGAAGTTCTCGATTGTTGACTGAGATGAGTGGCATGGGGTGAGGGTAGCGGCCGGGGTGGGGACGGACGCCGCCGGTCCCGCCGCGACGAGGGACCCGCCGTCCGGCGGGTCCCTCGAAAATCGAATCTGAGCGGCGGCTAGTTGAAGATTTCCTTCATCTTGCGCTCGACCGTGTCGGCAGCGGCGCCGGTCTTCTGCTGGACGTAGCCCTTGAACTGTTCCCAGTTCCCCCGGACTTCCTCGAGCTCCTGGTCGGTGAGCTCGGCCCACTCTTCGCGAACCTTGCCCTTGACCCGGTTCCACGCACCCTCGTCCTGCATCTTGTCGTTCCAGTCATAGTCGGTGTCGAAATTGGTGGCCATTGCTACCCCCTTCTGGTAGTCGGTTGCTTCCCCAGGACTTACCCGGTCAGATGCAATCTCAAACGTTCTCAGTCGAGCCGCCGGTGAGTGTGCCGAGCACGGCTGAGGCGAGCTCGCTGCGGTTCATCCCGGAGCGACCGTCGATTTCGAGCTGCGCGGCCGCCTCGTGGAGGTCTTCGACGGTCATTTTCTCGACCCGAACAACCTGCTTCTCGCGCTGCAAAGCTGCCCCGAGTTCGCTGAGCTTTTCGTCCGAGAACAGGTTCCGCACCTTCGGGAACATCTCCTTCTCTTCCTCGGAAGCGTGATGCTCGACGTTTTCGATGAGGACCTTCATCTTGGCCGCATAGGCATCGTCCGAGGGATCGAGCGCCCGCACCTCGCCCATCAGCACATCGACGACGTGGTGCTCCTCGTTGCTCTCATCGGTCTGGTCGGCGAGCTCGGAACCGCCGGCCTCTTTAACGGCCGGATAGAACACGCGCTCTTCTATCTCGGTGTGCAGCTCGAGCTCCCGAAAAATTCGTTCGGTCACGTCGGCCATTTTCTCGGTGTCGCCGTCTGACGAAGCCGCCCGGAACTCCAGGAACAGCTCACGAGCCTTGTCGTGGTCTGACTTGAGTACTTCGATCGCGTCCATCGGTGATCCTCCTTGTGTTGGGTGATGGCGACGATTACCCACGAGACGCCCTCGCAAACACGCCCTCTCATGGCGCTCTAATGCCGATCGACGAAGATGACGATCATGAGTGCCATGACCAAGCCCCGCATCCTCGTGGTCGACGACGACGAGCGCATCGCCGCGTCGGTTCGCCGTTCACTGACCTATGACGGGTACGACGTGGCCGTCGCCCACGACGGCCCAGGCGCCATCGAGGCCGTCCGCTCCCATCCGCCCGACGTGATCGTCCTCGACCTGATGCTGCCCGGCATCGACGGCCTCGAAGTGTGCCGCCGGTTGCGGGCGGCGGGGGACGACGTGGCGGTGCTCATGCTCACTGCCCGGGGCACCATCCCGGATCGCGTTACCGGGCTCGACGCCGGCGCCGACGACTACCTGGTCAAGCCATTTGCCCACGAGGAGCTCCTCGCCCGGGTGCGCAGCCTGTTGCGACGGGCGCAGCCGACCGACGCCAACGAGACCCTGCGTTTCGCCGACCTGGTGATGGACGTCGACGCAATGGAAGTGCGGCGGGGTGACCGCCACATCGAGTTGACAACACTGGAGTTCTCGCTGCTGGAGTACTTCCTCCGCAACGCCCGGATCGTGCTGTCGCGATCACGAATCCGCCAGGCGGTATGGGATCTCGACGCCGACACGACCAGCAACGTGGTCGATGTCTACGTCCGGTACCTCAGACAGAAGATCGAAACCGACGACGCTCCCCCGCTGCTGCACACGGTGCGGGGTGCGGGCTACATCCTCAAGTAGATGCGGATCCGGGCTCGCCTCGCCCTGTACGGAGCAACCGTCACGGCCATCGCCATGCTGGCCTTCGGCATCCTCCTCGGTGTGCTCGTCAGCCAGGGAGCGCCGAACGATCAGGAGCAGGCTCTCCGGGACCTGGCCGACCAGGCGGTCGCCGCCCTCAACGGGCTGACGGCCGAGTCGGTCGCCGCCACCACCACGCTGGCTCCGGTGGACATCAGGGCCAGCACGGACTCCTTCATCCAAATCACCGACCCGGAGGGGACGACGCTCTATGCCACCGGCGTGCTGGACGACGCGCCGGTGCGGGTGCCCGCTGCGGCGGTGGTCGAAGCCACCGAAACCGGCGCCTCGACTGTGGTCTTCACCCCCGCCACCGACGTGCAGGTTCGGATCCACGCCACCCCGTGGACCGCACCCGATGGTGAGCTCCTCGGAATCGTCATCGCCGGTCAGCCGACGGCTTTCGTCGACGAGCAGATAACGGGGCTGCAGGCTGTGCTGTGGGTCACAGGAATCATCACCCTGCTGGCGGCTTCGATAGTGGCCTGGCTGGTGAGCGGGCGGGCCCTGAAACCATTGCAGGACCTCGTCGAGACCACCGACGGCATCGGCGAAACGGGCGATCTCAGCCGCCGGCTTCCTCCAAACGCCAGCCGCGACGAGGTCGGGCGGCTCACGACCTCGTTCAATGCCATGCTGGCTGAGCTCGAGACCTCCCAGCGCCGCCTCGCCCAATCGTTGGAAGCTCAGCAACGGTTCGTAGCCGATGCCTCCCATGAGCTGCGAAGCCCCCTCACCACCATCCGGAACAATGCCGGCTTCCTCGTCGACCGGCCTGATGCGGCTGCGGCCGATCGAACTGAGGCCCTGGCCGACATCACGGCGGAGGCGGAGCGGATGACCCGGCTGGTCGACGACATGCTTACGCTCGCCCTGGCCGATACCGACGCACCGCTCGCTCGCGCCCCGGTCGACCTCTCTGCCGTGGTGCACGACGCCACCCACCGAGCCGGGCGGCACGACCTTCCCGTCACCCTGACGGCCGGCAACGCCGCCGTCGTGATGGGCGACCGGGACGAACTGGAGCGGCTGGTCTGGATACTCATCGACAACGCCGCCAAGCACGGGTGGGGCGACATCGACGTTGTCCTGTCAACCGGGGACGAGACGGCGACGATCGAGGTGTCGGATGAGGGGCCGGGCATCCCCCACGACCAGCTCACCCAGGTCTTCGACCGCTTCCATCGGGTTGACGACTCCCGGAGCCCGGCAGGCGCCGGGCTGGGCCTGGCCATCGCCCGGGGAATCGTCGATGCCCACGGCGGCACCATCGGTGCCGAGAACAGCGGCGACGGAGCCACGTTCCGGGTGCAGCTCCCCCTGGCTCACTAGGTCTCATCGTCCACTCATCCCCCGCCAACGGACGGCTCATCACCGCCGACGATGGTGAGACCATGCAAACGACCCACCCGACTCCCTCTCTCGACACCGGCTGGCTCGGTGTGGTGCGCGTGCTCCTGGTGGTTCAGGGGGGCATCGCCGTCCTGTCGACCATCGAGGTCACCGTCGCCGGGGCGGTGCTCGGGCCCGCCATTGCTCCCCTGATCATCCTCAACCTGGCGGCGGCCGCCTTGACCTTGATTGCCGCCCGGGGCGTGGTTCGCCGCTCCGCCCGATCCCGCCGGCTCGCCATCGTTCTCGAGTGGACGGTGCTGGTGTTCGCGACCATCGACCTCCTGCTGGCGATCTTCCTCGCCAAGCGCGGCCTGGAGCCGGTGCCGCTCATCACCCGGGTCGTCGTGCCGTACCTGGTGATCCGCCTGCTGCGCCGCCGGGACGTCCGCGCCGAGTTCGGGCTCGAGCCCACCCGTCGCCAGCGTCGCCGGGACCGGAAGGCAGCCAGCGCGTGACCGGCCTGCACTTCCACTCCGAGGGCCTGGTGGACCGCTCGATTGCCGTCGACGAGTACGTCGGCAGCCCGCTCTACTACGTGATTGCCGAGCACGAGGCCGGGGTGGCGGCGGCGGTGCTGCTCGTCGCCGGTGCCTGGTGGCTGCGCCGCCGGGCCCGGCGGGGCAGCACCCGGGCGGGTGTGACGCTCAACGCCTACCGATCGTTGAGCCCGCTGCACCGGCTGCTCGCCTGGATGCTGCTCCTCTCCAGCGCCATCCACGCCGGGCTCGTGCTGGGCCACGAGCCGTCCGTCTACAGCGTTCTGTATGCCGCCGGGGCCGGCGCCTTCTTCCTCGTCGCCCGGCGGCTCATCAATGCCCAGCCCTGGCGCCGCTGGACCCGGCTGGTGCTGGTCGGCTCGATCGTCGGATACACGATCTCCTCGGTGGCCGGCTCGGCGCCCGATCAGCTCGGCATGGCGACCAAGCTCATCGAGCTGGTGGCGCTCGGGATCGCCTTCATGCCCCGCACCGCCGGCCGCCTCCGTGCGCTGGCCGCCACGGCCGGAACCGTCGTGTTCGTCGTCATCGCCGGGCTCGGCGGATGGATTGGAGCGTTCGCATCGGGCGCCGGCGGCCATCATCTCGGCGAAGTGCCCCCACCCGGCGTGCTGCTGCCACCGGGGGAAGACCGCCCGCCGACCGAGGCCGAACGGCGCAGCGCCGACGCCCTGTACGCCGCCACGGTCGCGGCGGTCGCCAAATACCAGGATCCGGCCGTCGCCGCCGCAGCCGGCTACGCGGTCGGCGACATCTACGGACGGGACTACCACGCCCCAAACGAGGCCTTCAAGAACGACGGGCACGTGTTCGACCCGGAGCGCCCCGAGAACCTGATCTACGCCGAGAGCCCGGCCGGGCCCGTGTTGATCGGCGTGATGTACGAAATGGACGAAATCGGGGTGGCCGGGCCTGCCGTCGGGGGACCGCTCACGGTGTGGCACGCCCACGACCACGTCTGCTTCTCGCTGACCCCACCCGCCCTGGCCGGGCTGACGTCGCCGTTCGGCTACTGCCCCGCCGGTTCGATCACGATGCCGATCACCAATGAGATGATTCATCTCTGGACCCTGCCGGGCGTGCCCGAGCAGTACGGGGAGCTGGAGGACGCCTGGCTGGATGCCTACCTGGGTTCGATCGCCGACGGCGGGTGAGACCTGGGGCGTCCGGCCCATGGGGAAATCCCGGTTTGGGCCGAATCCACCACAATGCGTAGTCTGCCCGGCATGCTTCGCCTCGTTGCGGCACTGGCCGTGGTGGCGGCGGCGCTCGCTGCCCCTCCACCCGCCGCTGCTGAAGAACTGCCCCCGCCCGCCGTCGACGGGATCTATCCGCTGGTGTTCCCGGTCGGAGGGGACAACCACTACACCGACACGTGGGGGGCGCCCCGTTCGGGCGGGCGTACCCACGAGGGGGTCGACATCCTGGCCGACAAGATGGTGCCGGTGGTGGCGGCGGCCTCCGGGACCATCGGGTGGGTGTCGAGCACGTGCTGCGCCCTCGAGATCGATCACGACGACGGCTGGTCGAGCATGTACATCCACTTGAACAACGACACGCCCGGAACCGACGACGGCCAGGGCTGGGGCATCATGCCCGGCCTGGAGCGAGGGGTGCACGTTGAGGCCGGCCAGCTCATCGGCTGGGTCGGTGACTCGGGCAACGCCGAATGGACCAGCTCTCACCTCCACTTCGAGCTGCACGCCCCTCAGATCGGCCCGATCAATCCAACGCCCCACGTGGACGCCGCCCTGGGGCCCGCCGAGGGTCGCGACGTGGCCGCGTTCGTCGACGCTGGGTCTCGCTTCCACCGCCCGACTGTGCTCGGAGGGGTCCCCGACCGCTTCTACTTCGGGGTGCCCGAGGACGTCGCGCTCATGGGTGATTGGGACTGCGATGGCGTCAAGACGCCTGCGATGTATCGGCCGTCCAACGGATACGTCTATCTGACCAATGAGAATGCCTTCGGCGTCGCCCAGCTGGAGTTCTATTACGGGATCCCGGGCGACATCCCCCTGGCGGGAGATTGGGACGGCAACGGTTGCGACAGTTTCGCCATCTACCGCCCGAGCGAAGGGACCGTGTACGCCCGCAACAGCCTGGGCACCGGCTTTGCCGACTTCTCGTTCGACTTCGGGGTCCCGGGTGATCAGCCGTTCGCCGGCGACTTCAACGGGGACGGCATCGACACCGTCGGTATGTACCGCCCCTGGAATGCCCTCGTCTACTACCGCAACGCCAACACGACCGGTCCTGCCGAGCACCAGTTCTTCTTCGGAGCCCCGGGCGACCGCATCGTCGCCGGCGACTGGGATGGGGATGGCGACGACAGCGTGGCGGTCTATCGCCCGTCCATCCAGTACCTGATCGTCAACATGGAGAACAACACCGGCCCGAGCGAATACTCCCTGTGGGTGGGGAGCTTCGAAGCGGTCGTGGCATCGACGGGTTCGTGACCGTCCATCGGCAAGGGTCGATGGACCCTGGAAAGCGTTGCGCGGAACCGGCACGGTGGTCTCGATGACCAAAGGAGACCGATGACGCGTGTTCTCGTTGCCTACGGATCAAAGATGGGAGGCACCGCCGGCCTGGCCGACATGCTCGGGGCCGAACTGGCTGCCAACGGCCTCGATGTCAAGGTGCACGATGCGTCCGATGTGCGCAATCTGCACGGGTTCGACGCCGTCGTCCTCGGCGGGGCGCTGTACGCCCTGCGGTGGCATAAAGACGCCCGGCGCTTTGTTCGTCGCCACCGCTTGACCCTCCAGACCCTGCCGGTATGGCTGTTCAGCAGCGGTCCGCTCGACGACTCGGCCACCCGCGAGGAGATTCCTCCCGTTCGCTATGTTCGCATCGCGATCGACCGCATCGGTGCGCGCGGCCACATGACCTTCGGCGGGCGGCTGTCGGCCGACGCCAAAGGGTTCCCCGCCTCCTCGATGGCACGGGACAACGCCGGCGACTGGCGTGATCCCGACCACGTCCGGACCTGGGCCAAGGAGATCGCAGAGCACCTGCATACCCGCTGAGCGCAAGCGGCGCGCCCTCGGACTAGTCACGATGGGATTGCTCACGTTCATTCTCCCGATATCGTGATTGGGGCCGACGCTGGTAGGTATGAGGATGCGCACGCTGATAATCTCGATGATGGCCGCCGTCGGCCTCGTCATCCTGGCTCCCGCCGCCCTCGCCGCCGACGACTACAGCGCTGATCCACTCGATCTCATCAACCATGCCGACGACGTCGCCCGCTACAGCGGTGGCACCGATCTGTGGCGGGTCTGGGTGTGCGACACCGCCTACGACGGAACGGTGGGTGACGTCACCGCCGCCGTGGACATTCTCAACACCGACATCGCGGCCGTGTTCGATTGGATGTCCGAGGGCCAGTACAGCATCGAGTTCGAAGTCGGCGGCACGGTCTCGGTCGGCAGCGAGGCCAACAGCGACTGCGTCGACGCCGTCCTGGGAGCATCCACTCCGTCGGCGGCCCGGGGAGTCTTCATCGTCACCGACGCAGCAGGGTGGAGCGGCGTAGCCAGCCCCGGGTTCGTCAGCGAGAGCCTGTCGCCCGCCAATCGCCGCTACGCCCTCGTGACCTACAACGGGGTCTTTTCCTACTCCAAGCATGTGTCGGTCCACGAGCTGGGACACGCCATCTACTGGCCCCACAGCTACGTCGGCCCATCCGAGTACGACAACCCCATCGACATCATGAGCGGTGGGTTCGGGGCCTTCGGGACGCTCGGAATCAACCGCTACGCCGCCGGCTGGGTCGATCCTGCGCAGGTAGCGGTCTATGCCGGCTCAGCGGCGACGGTCGACCTGTTCCCGGTCGGCGACCCCGGCACCCAATTGCTGGTCATCCCCGGGGACGAAATCGGCGACTACTTCGTGCTCGACGCCCGCACCAGCCACACCTACGACAGCCGGGCATCGGCCCACGGGGTCACCGTGCACGAGATTCGCCACGATTGCGAATCCTCGTTCTTCTGCGCCGGGACCACCCGGCGCGAGATCCCGGTCCGGGCCGCCGGCGACAGCTACGGCCACGTGCTGACGGTCGGTGAGACGGCCACGGTCGGCGGAACCACCGTAGCGGTGACGGCCATCGCCGGTGCCGGGTACCGCGTCACCCTCGAGCCCATCCCGCCGGACGGGTTCGCCCAGCACAACCCGGCATCCGGCTACTGGACCCTGGATGACGGACGGGGCTTCTACTACGGCATCCCCGAGGATCTCCCGATGGCGTGTGACTGGGACGGCGATGGGATTTCGACGCCCGGGCTGTACCGGTCCTCCAGCGGCTATCTGTACCTGCGGCAGAGCAACACGTTCGGCGTCGCCGACATCTCGATCTATTACGGCATACCCGAAGATCTCCCGGTGTGCGGCGACTGGGACGGGGATGGGGTCGAGACCATCGGGATCTACCGGCCCTCCCAGTCGACCTTCTACCTGCGTAACTCGAACACGTTCGGGTTCGCCGACATCACGTTCCCATTCGGCGCCGAAGGTGACATCCCCCTGGCCGGTGACTGGAACGGCGACGGGATCGACACCCCCGGCGTGTTCCGCGCCTCGACTGGAGAGCTGATCACCCGGGCGAGCAATGATCCGGCCTGGTCGCCTGCCACCCACTACCTCGAGCCCAACGTGCCGTCCGGGGTGCCGGTCTTCGTCGGCGATTGGGACGGCGACGGGCGGGACACCATCGGCTATCACATGGGCGGGTCCAGTCACTACAGCGACACCCTGGGTGGACCCAAGGACCAGTCGTACTCGTGGGGAGCCAATCAGACTCCCGTCATCGGGGTGTGGTCCCTCTCCTGACGCCCGGTATCGTCCCACCGTGAATCGGACGATCCTCCTGCTCGCCGCGCTGTGGCTGGCGGCGTGCACGACCTCCCCGGCCACCGTTCCCGACGGCGGCGACACGGCTGAGGTGCTGCGCGTGCTGGACGGTGATTCCCTGCTGGTCGACGTGAACGGCACCGAGACCGAGGTCCGGCTGCTCGGAATCAACGCCCCCGAGCGCGACGAATGCTTTGCCGATGAGGCCGCGATGCTCCTGCGCGAGCTGAGCGGCAACCGGGTGCGCCTGGTCGGCACCGAAACTGATCGCTTCGGCCGCCTGCTGGGGTACGCCTACACGGCGGCCGACTTGTCTGTCGGCCACGAGCTCGTCTCCCGGGGAGCCGCCATTGCCTTGTCGATCGACCACCCTGAACGAAACCGATTCAAGGCAGCCGAGCAGGAAGCGTTCACGGCTCGCCGGGGACGGTGGGAGCCAGAGGTGTGCGGACCGGCGGCCGATGGTTCCGAGGCCGTCGTGATCGCCGGCGTTCTCGAAGATGCCCCCGGCGACGATGCCGCCAACGCGAACGGCGAGTGGATCGAGGTCGCCAACCAGCGGGGTGAAGGGGTCTCGCTGGGCGGCTGGTCGATCCAAGACGAATCATCGAGCCATCGCTTCGCCTTTCCCCCCGGCTTTGAGTTGAACCAGACGGTCCGCGTCTTCAGCGGATGCGGGGACGCAACGGCGGACAGCCTGTACTGGTGCGATGACGATCCGGTCTGGAACAACGGGGGCGATACCGCCTATCTGCTCGATCCGTCGGGGAACGTGGTTGACCGATTCGCCTTTTAGCTATAGGCCGCATCGCACCGGGCCGACAATGGGGGTACAAGTACTTGCGGGAGTTCCATGGACGCCACCGTCCTCATAGTGGAAGATTCCCCCAGCGTGCGCCGGCTGATCGAAGTGAGCATCCGGCCGCTCGGGGTCACGGTCATCGAAGCCGAAGACGGCATCGGCGGCCTCGAGGCCGCCCGCCGCGAGGTCCCGGACATCATCCTGCTGGACATCGGCCTGCCCGGCATCGACGGCTGGGAAGTGCTGCGCGAACTGCGCGCCGACACCCGCACCGCCGATATCGCCGTGATCATCGTCACCGCTCACGCCCAGCCGGAAGTGGCCGCCGCCGCCGAGCGGCGCGGTGCCGACGGGTTCATCACCAAGCCGTTTCGACCCGGCGAGCTGCGCGAAGAGATCGTCGGTCTCATCGGCGGAGGTGCAGAAATCAGGGAAACCGGATAACGTGATCACAACGGCGAAGGCGGGAACCTGCTACCAATCGAGTTACTCGACAGTGCCACTCGGGACGAGTGGTCGGATCCCCTTGCGCTGGCGCGCCTGGCCGCCGAGGGACTGCTTGAGCTCACCCGCGGGAACTGGGTAGGAGAAGGACTCGAAGCCACCCGCCAGATCCGTAGGCGCCGTCCCGACTCACCGCTCATGCTGGCCGCCACCGAGCCCGCTCTCGACCCCGATCCCTACCAGGCCTCGCTCGGACTGGCGTCGGCCCTGGCCGTGCTCGGTGACCAATCCTGGGCCAGCGACATCGGCATGGAGATCTCCTCTGCCCGCACCATCGGCGTTATGTCGCTCCACCACGAGTCGCTCTGGGTCCTGGAAAGTGCCGCCCTGCTCGGCGCCACCGAAGCTGCGCTCATCGTCGACCGGCGAGCCGTCGCCCGTGGGATCGGCTACCTCCGGCTGCCCATGAAGCTGGCCGATCCTGCCTCGGCCGATGTGCTGCTGCTTCCCGGCATTGCCCGCGATGCGGCCACCATGTGGACCTACCGCCGCTTCGCCGCAAAGAGCTGGAAAGCGACCGGCCGGGTCGTCCCCGTTATCCACCCCGGGGCCTACCTCTCGCCCATGAACCGCAAGGTGTTTCGTCCCCCCGCGGACGTATACGCAATCGACATTCCCTGACATGACGTGGCGTCCCGAGCGGCGCAGCGTGGCGGCCTGGGCCTCCTACGACCTGGCAAACACCGTCTTCGCGCTCGGCGTGGCCGGGCTGTACTTCCCGGAATGGCTGATCGACATCGAGGGATACCGGGACCGCGACCTGGCCTTCGCCATCAATGCCGCCATGATCATCATCATCATCCTTGCCCCCTGGCTAGGGGCGAGGAGTGACCACCGGGGCACGCGCCGGCCCTACCTGATCGGGGCGACGTTCGTCTCGGTCACGGCGACGATGTTCATCGGTGGCACCGGGCCCGGCCCCTCACTGGCGTTCTTCAGCCTGGCGCTGGTGGGCTTCCACGTCGGGTCGCTCTTCTACGACGCCCTGCTGGTGGACGTGTCGACCGAATCAAACCGGGGACGGATCTCCGGCATCGGAGTCGGGGTCGGCTACCTGGGATCATTCGTCGCCGTTATCGCCGGACGGCTGCTCATCGACGAGTATGGCCATCCGTTCGTGTTCCGGGTGCTGGCCGGGCTGTTCCTGCTGTTCGCGCTCCCGGCATTCTTTTTCGTGCGGGAACGTCCCCGAACTCCCCGTCCGGGCCCGGCCCCGTCGGTCGATCAAAGCCTGGCTCAGGTGCGGCGCTCCTGGCGGGAGGCCGCCCGGTACGACGGCGTCGTCCCCTTCCTGGTCGGCCGCTTCTTCTACAGCGACGCCATCAACACAGTCATCGGCGGCTTCTTGACCATCTTCGCCATCGAGGAGGTGGGCTTCACCCGAGACGAGCTCGAGGTCGCGCTCGGATTCGGGATCCTCGCCTCCGTCTTCGGCGGGCTGGCCGGCGGCCGGCTGACGGAGCGCATCGGCCCCCGGCGAGCGCTGCACGGCGCTCTCTACCTGTGGATGGTGGCGTGGCTGTTCGGGCTGGCGGCGGCCGCCACCGACGCCAAGCCGCTCGGGGCCGTGCTCGTCGTCATGGGCGGCCTGGCCCTGGGAACGACCTGGTCGGCCGACCGGACCTACATGGCGCGCATCACCCCTCCCCACCGCTACGCCGAGTTCTACGGTCTGTACGCAACAGTCGGACGGTTTGCCACCATCCTCGGCCCACTCATCTGGGCCCTCATCGTCGACTATGCCGGCTGGGGCCGGACCACAGCGATGATCGCGTTGTTCGGGTTCCTCGTCATCGCGCGCCTGGTCCTCGGCCGGGTAGACGACACCGAGCGGGTCTGGGCGACCAGCAGCTAGCCCATCATCCCCAGCTGGCCCATGATGTCGGCAAGGTCCGGATAGCCCTTCAACTCGATGACCTGTCCGTCGTCGTCCAGGCGGGCGGCGTAGGCGACGCGCGCATGGATGGTCTTGCCGGTGGCGGGGAACGTCGAGCCGTCCGGCAGCGGCATGTCTCCCGTATGAGCGGCCGTCCACTCCAACTCTCCGAACACGGCGTTGTCGCCGAAGATCCGCATGGTGTGCGTGTACTTGTCATCGGAGAACACCGCGAACTGCTCTGCCAGGTAGTCGCGAGCAGCCTGCTTGCCCATCACCGGCTCCGCTCCGTAATCGACCATTCGCACCTCATCGGAGCAATGGCTGAGGATCAGATCGATGTCGTGCGCCATGTAGGCATCGACCATCTCGTCGTCGAGCTTCCTGAGCTCCACTTCGGTCATGACAGAACCTCCCTCTGTCAGTCGTGCGGGAAGCGTTCCCGCAGCTGTGCCGATTGTCTGCCTTCGCGCAGCGGATTTCCAGCGGAGATTTTCGCGATCCGTCCGTGGCTCCCGGTCAGCAGAACCCAAACTCGGCAAAGACCCATGAGGCGAACTTGCCGTCCTCGACGACGGCGGAATGCCCCTGGCCGCACCCCCGCAAACCCTCGTTGCTCTTCCACTCGTGATCCCACGTGATGGTCGTGCCGTTGACCTCGATGTTGTAGAAGGTATACGCATCTTCGTTCGCCGCATGTGAGAGGTCGAATAGGTGCACCAGCCGGAGCGCATCGATTCCGGTCGTGGGAGGACGGGGTTCAAGATCCTCGCCGGGAAAGCCGGTCACCGTCGATTGATCGGTAAACAGGGCCATGATGGCGTCGATGTCGCCGGCGTTGTACGCGTCGCGGTATTCGGTCAGGACCTCCTCCGGGCTTCCCGCTGCATCCGGCTCGTCCGGGCCGCTCAGACTGACCACGAGCAGTACCGCGACCACCAGGGCGACGAAGCCGGCGCCCAGCGCAACTCGGGGACGCCTCCACCAGGCCATCGGTTCGGTCGTTGTCGGCATGTTCTGCATCGCTCTCCCTTTCGTTGTGAGCGCGACGAGCTCCCGGGCCGACTCGCCGGTCATCTGCTCCTCGATCTTGCGCAGGAGCA
Organism: Acidimicrobiia bacterium; assembly: GCA_013002865.1. Taxonomy (GTDB): domain Bacteria; phylum Actinomycetota; class Acidimicrobiia; order Spongiisociales; family SHLN01; genus SHLN01. The sequence continues at coordinate 4,881 of JABDLU010000080.1, read as the reverse complement.
CGTCCGGACCGATCGGGTCACCCCGCTCGGCCAGGGCACTGAGTGCCGCCTCAAGCCGACTCATTTCGTGCCTCCTCAACTAGCAATGCACGCAGCCGGCGGCGCCCCCGCGAGGCCGTGGCCCGCGCGGCCGGCTCGGAACAATCGAGCACTTCGGCGACCTCGGCATAGCTCTGACCCTCGACCGACACCAGGTAGAGCACCGCCCGGGTTCGAGGGCTCAAACGAAGGAGCTCCGCCACATCCGACGGGTAGCTCGGCTGGTAGGAGTCTGGGACGATGACCCGCTGCAACGCACGGTGGCGCCGGCCCAGACGCCGCCGATGATTGGACGCGAGATTCACGATCGTTCTCCGCAGGTATGCCGTCGGGGTGTCGAGCTGGGCAAGGCCGCCCCGTACCAGGTTCTGGACAAACGCCTCCTGGACGAGGTCATCGGGGTCGACCTCAATCGGACCAACCACCGCGGCGAAACGCCTCAGCGACGGATACAGCTCGGCGATGAGCGCCCGCTCGCGTTCCTCGATGCCTTCGCGTGTGCGCTTCGCCACTCACCCTCCCGGGTTCTTCAACCCTAAAGACACCACAGCGGCCGGGTTTGTGACACCGGCAATGCAACCCATCTATCAGGTGTACTGCCCACTAACCTCGCCCGATGGGCCGCCTCCTCCTGATCGCCAATCCCCTCGCGTCCGGGTTCACCGGCGCTATGCACCGGGAAGTGATGGAAGTGTTGAGCGGCGCCTACGACGCCGACTCGATCTGGCCGAACAGTCCGACCGAATCTCAAGAGGCCAGCGCCAAAGCAGCAGCCGATGGAATCGACGTCGTCGTGGCCATGGGCGGCGACGGCGTTGTCCACCACGTCGCCAACGGGATCGCCCACTCTGATACGGCGCTGGGGATCATCCCGGCCGGAACCACCAACGTGTTGGGCCGGATCCTGGGCCTCCCCTCCAAGCCCATCCCGGCCGCCGAATTCATCGCCGGCCACCCACCCCACCACCGGATTGCGCTCGGGCGGGTCGATGCAACCGGGCCGAACGGCCGGCTCTCCGGCTACGCCGTCTTCGCCGCCGGGCTGGGGCTCGACGCCGAAGTGGTGCGGCAGGCCGAGACAACACCACACAAGAAGGTGTGGTTCGGCGGACTCCACTATGCCCGCTCTGCCGGCTGGATGTTCCTCAGCAAGTTCCGCAATCGCCTCCCGACCATGCGGGCCACCAGCGGCGACCGGAAGGGTGATGCGGTGGCGGTCATCACGCAGATCCACTGGCCATACACGTACTTCGGTCGAACGCCGCTGCGGCTCACGCCCCGACCGGTCACCGGATTGAGCAGCCTGATCCTCGAACAAGTGCCGGCCGCCCGGGCGCTGGCGCTCGCCGGCACCGCCGTCTCCGGCCGGGGAATGGACCGCCTCCCCGGCATCTCCGTGTGGGCGGGCATCCAGGAGCTGTCGGTCAGCGCCGACCCACCCGCCTGGTTTCAGGCCGACGGCGAGCTGCTCGGCGAGCTCAGCGAGCTTCACATCCGGTACGCCCCCGATGCGCTCGCCGTGGTCGCGCCCGGCTAGCCGCACTGCGGTAGACCGCGGCGCCGGGTCAGGGTGGTTTGGTTTGGTAGGTGGCGCCGAGGCGGCTGGTCCAGTGGTAGGTGCCGTCTTCTTGTGGGTGGTAGGTCCAGCCGGTGTGTTTGATGCGGTGGTCGTGACGGCACAGCGGTGCGAGGTTGGTTGGGGTGGTGGTTCCGCCTTGGCCATAGGGGGTGGTGTGGTCGAGGTCGCAGTTTGTGGCGGGCATGCGACACCCGGGGAACACACAATGCGTGTCACGGGACTCGACGGCGCGGCGGTCGGGGGTGGTTGGCCGGCGGCGGGTAACACCGGTATCGACGATTGTCCCCGTTTCGGGATCCGAGACCGTGTAGCGCCATTGATTGCCGACGTGTTCGGTGATTTGGCGGGCGATGTCGGCTGTGACGGGCCCGTATCCGGCCAGGTCACCGGGATGGTCGACCAGGCGGGCGAGGGTGGCGAGATCGACCCGGATATCAACCACCCCACCACCGGTGCGGTGGCGGGTACCGAGGAGCAGATCGATGAACACGTCGGCTCGTAACTGGTCCATGCTCCGTTGCTCTCCCGCTTGGCGCAGGGTCCGGGCGAGCCGGTTGATACGGTCGGTGACCGCCGTCACCTGATCAGGGGGAAGATCGTAGGCGAAAAGGTGAGCGGTCCCCTCAGGGGTGGGTTGGGTGATCACTCGCCGCTCGGAGATGGCGGCCCGGTACCGGTCGGTGGCTTCTGCAGGATCAACCTGGATGCAGAGACGCCGGAGCCGGGCCCGGAGTTGGCCCGTGGTCAACCCTGTTGCATCGGGGAGGATGTCGGCTATGACCTGTTGGGCGAGACCAATCGACAGGTGCTCGGTGTCATCTACCAGCACCCGGGCCCGTGCCACATCGATCCGCCCAGCCGACAACGCCGCCCACACCGCGGGGAGACGCCGCCGGAGGCGCAGGGCGAGGTGGAGTTGGTCATCGGCACGGCGGCGGGTCAGCGTCAACGCCACCCGAATCTCCGCTGCGGTTGACTCCGCAGCCAACACCGGGTCATCCTCTATGGCATCGACCGTGTCAGATACCGCTGCGATCGACCCATACGACGCCGCCGCGTAATGAGAGGCCATGCGCTGCTGGGCTCGCAACACCGCCAGTTGCTCCTCACCGGACAAGGCCTCGACCACGATGCCTGACAGGCGGGCAGCCAGTTCCAGGCCGGGCTCCAAATCATCGATCGGTACTTCAACCCGGGGACCCTGCTCGGCGTAGGCGGCGGCGATCTGCGCGTCGGTAGCGGCATCGAAGAACTCATCAGCGTGCTCACCCACCAGGTCATCAACGGCACCCGGATTCACAACATCGAACATATGTTCGATAGTATCAGACCCCTCCGACACAAACCACCCCTGGCAAGCGAGATCGGGAAAGTTTTCCTTGCGCGCTCTAACCTGGGTCACCAGGAGGCACGATGACCACAGGCGGAAGCGATCGAAACACCCGGGGGATGCTCAACCTCATCGTCGTTCTGGTGGCAGCCATCCTCGCCGCCTACCTCGTGTTTCTCTGGCTGAACTAGACACTCGACGGCCCGGTATCCTGCGCTCATGACTGCACTCTCGGGCGTGTGGGCGGCCTCGCTGACACCACTGGATTCTGACCTGATGCCGGATGCGGACCGCATGGCTACGCACATCGGCCGGCTCCTGGCCGACGGCTGCGACGGCGTCGTGGTCTTCGGCACCACCGGAGAGGCAGCCTCGTTCTCGGTGCTGGAGCGGATTCGCTTCCTCGACCAGCTCATCGAGCGGGGCGTCGACCCATCCACCCTCATCATCGGTGTCGGCTGTTCGGCGGTCACCGAGACGACTGAGCTGACGCTGTCGGCTGCCAAACACCGGGTGGCGGCCGTGCTGATGCTCCCCCCCTTCTACTTCAAGGCCGTTACCGATGACGATCTGGCCGGAGCGTTCTCCTGGGTGCTCGACGGGACCGGGTCGGTGCCGGTGCTGCTGTACTCCTTCCCGCAGGTGGCGGGCGTGACCCTCAGCCCGGAACTGGCCGGCCGGCTGATGAACGACTACCCCGGCCGGGTGGTCGGCATCAAGGACAGCTCCGGGGATCTGGCCAGCCTGCGAGCCTTTCTCGAGGCGATGCCGGGAGGGGCGGTGTTCCCGGGGACCGAGGTCTTGCTCCATCCGGGTATCGACGAAGGCGCGGTTGGCACGATCAGCGCCATGGCCAACATCACCGGCCCCGCCATCAGGGCTGCCTACGAGACGCCCGGCGCCGACACGGTGGAGCCGCTCATCCGGGACCGGGACGCGCTCGCCCAATTCCCTCTCGTGCCCGCCTTGAAGGCGGTCACGGCCCGCCGGCTCGACGATCCCCAATGGGCGGCGGTCCGGCCACCGCTGCGCATGCTCGACCCGGCGGTGGCCTCCTCGCTCCCCGTCGAATGACCGGCAGGCCAGCGTGATGCAGTCAGGTCAATTCGTGACGGTCGGGATGTTCCCGAGCCGGCCCGAGGCACACGTCAGCAGGGCCCGCCTCGAATCGGAGGGGCTGGAGGCGATCGTGTCCAGCGATGACGCCGGCGGGTACGAGCCCCAGCTCGGCCTCACCAACGGCGTCCGGTTGATGGTCCGGGCACCCTATGTTGCGTTGGCGATGAGCATTCTGGAACCAATCGACGGACCGCACTCGTTGTCATCACGCCCCTGGGTGTCGATGGTGGCGCTCACCCTGGCAACCCTGCTGATCGCCTTGATCGGCATGCCGGTGGTCGTCACCGTGCTGCGAGCCTTGACCTGATGGTGATCCTGAGCGCCGACCGGCGCAAGCAGCGGCGCAACCGCCGATCCATCCTGGAGCTCGATGATTCCAGCCGCCGCCGAGTCCGTGCCCTGATCTCGGCGAGCCGCTTCGTCATCCAGCCGACGTCCGACTCCATCAAAGCCGTCGAGACCCGCCTGGGCCCCGGTTCGATACCCATCGATGTTGCCGTGACGGCCGGATTGGGATTGGACCAGACCCTGGCGGTGACCGAGGTACTCGCCTCGCACGGCTACGAGGTCACGCCGCACCTCAGCGCCGACCACGTGAAGAGCCCACAACACGTGTCCGAGGTCGTGCGACGGCTTTCGCGGAGGGGCATCAAGCGGGTGCTCGTCGTCGAGGCGACCGGGACCGACCTGAGGATCACCACGGGAGCGGTTGTGGCACAACTCGCCGAGCACTCCGAGGGGCTCCAGATCGGTGTCCGGCTGGATCCCGGCGACCTATCCGACGAAACACTCGGTACGGCCAAACCAGCCACAT
>JABDLU010000075.1 GCA_013002865.1 Acidimicrobiia bacterium | reverse complement strand
GGGCGGGGCGCCGGTACACGCCCCGCCCATCCATCCAATGCGACTGCAGATGCAGTACGCCCCCTTACGGGGTCTCGATTGGCTCGTTGGCGTCCGTCCAGGCGTTGTAGCTGCCGGTATAGGCCCGGGCGTTGTCGAACCCGAGAACATGCAGCACCGGAACGGCCAATGCCGCCCGGTACCCGGACTTGCAGTAGTCGATGACCGGCTTGTCCGTGGGGATCAGGTCCAGGTTGGCCGGGATCTCTCGCAGGTTGACGTTGACGGCTCCGGGGATGAAGCCTTCCTCGTACTCCGATGCAGTCCGGACGTCGAGCAGAAACGCTCCGGCTTCGACGGCCGACTTGACGGCTTCAGTGTCGCCAGCGGTGTAGTACCCCTCCGGGATGTTGTTCATGAAGTCGTCGACGGCGGTCAGCAGCTCGCCGGGGATATCCGGGACCGCGAACGTCTCAGCGGCCACGTCGTCGGTCGCAACGTCTTGTTCGGCTGCCGTCCAGCCGCTCCACCCCGGTGGGTAGACCAGCACGTTGTCGTAGCCGAGCATCCGCAGCGATGATGCCGTCAAACCGGCTCGGTATCCCGACTTGCAGTACACGAATACCTGGCGATCGGTCGGGATCTTGTCCAGGTTGTCGGTCACCGTCCGCAACGGAACGTTGATCGCTCCGGGGATGTGGCCCGCCTCGTACTCGCTCACCTCACGCACGTCGAGGAGCAGCGCACCGCTCGCGTCTACCGCGTCCTTGAACGCCTCCGTGTCCGAGATCGCCATCCACCCATCCGGGATGGTGCTCGTGTAGTCGAGGACCGCATCCACGATGTCAAAGGTGGCGACCGTTGTCGTAGTGGTTGCCTCGGTCGTGGTGGTGGTATCGGCCACGGTGGTCGTGGTGGCGAGTGGCGCCGGCTGGGTGGTGTCACTCCCCTCTTCATCGCCGCCGCAGGAGGCCGCCACCAGGGTGACCGCCATGAGCAGCACGAGTAGACGCCGGATCATTGCTTCTTTCCTTTCCTGTAGGTCGTTGTGGTCGTTTTGTTCGTCTTGGTTATTGCGTGGGCCGGATCGGTTGCGTGAGCCGGCTGCGGGGATGCCGCCAGCTCCTCCACCCACTTGGCATGTTCGAGCCGGGCTTCGACGGCATCGACGTACCCGGTGGTCATGCCGGACAGGGCCTTGTAGACGTAGGTGAAGTAGAGGTGGCCGACGAGGAACAGGGTCAGGCCAAGCATGCACAGGTCGTGCATGAGGGTCGTGAACGCCAGCCAGTCGGGACCGAGCGATGATTTCAGGAACCACAAGGTGAGACCGGTGCCGACGACGCCGACAGACACGACGATCACGAAGGCATGATGCAGCTTCTGCCCGGCATTGAGGCGGCCCTGCGGAGGCATCTCGCGAGTGCGCCCCAGCGCATAGCGGTACATGTGCTTGAACCAGGCGATGTCGTCGCGGTCGTAGCGGAACGACTCACGGACCAGCTCGATGGCACCGGCCCGATCCGCCAGCAGGTAGCCGATCGGGACGGACATGTAGCCCAGCGCGGCGATGCGATGCACCAGTCGCGACGTCCCTCCACCGGCGAACCGGGAGGCGGGGCCCCACAGCAGCATCATGCCGGTGAGCAGCAGGAGCAGAAACGAGGTGGCGAGCACGGCGTGGACGATTCGCTGGTTGCGTCGGTAGCGCAGCACGGGACGTTCGAGCGTTGCCATGTCAGGCTTCCTCCCCCTCTTCGAGCGCTTTCAGCTCGAGCATGTGGTTGCGGCGGGCGATCACGCCCATCACGCCGGCGGCCACGGTGGCCCCGGCGGTGAGGGCGAGCGTGGCGGGCTGGACGATCCCGGTCCACGTATTGATGAGCGCACCCGGGGCCGGGTCGACCGGCAGGTCGAGCACGTCCGGATCGTCGGGGAGCACCATCACCACACCGAGGCCGCCGGCTTCGTCCTCGCCGTACACCCGAGCCTTCGGGTAGCGGGCTCGCATGGCCGTCACCCGCTCCCGAGCCTCTTTGACGATCTCTTCCCGTTCGCCGAACTCGAGGGCATTGCTCGGGCACGTCACGACACACCACGGCTCGCCGCCCGCTCGAACGGTGTCGGCACAGCCGTCGCACTTGCTGGAGAGCCCATCGACCATCTCGGGCACGCCGAACGGGCACGCCTCAACGCAGTACCCGCAGCCGCTGCAGATGTCGCGGCTGGTGCGGGTGAGGCCATCTTCCTTGTAGAGGGCACCGGTGGGGCACACGTTCACGCATGCCGCGTCGGCGCAGTGATAGCACCTGTGGTTCGTGAACCCGCCGCTCAGATCCGGGAACTCACCCCTGGTCTGCTCGATCAGGCGGATGAACTGGGTGCCGGCGGCGAGCTCGTTGCCGGTCTTGCAGGCGGCGCTGCAGGCCTGGCATCCGATACAGCGGCCCAGGTCGAGCAGGAAGGCCATCGCCATGTCACACCTCCTTCACGAGCTTGACGAAGTTGACGCGCATGCCGGCTCCACCGCTAATCGGGTCGAGCTTGTAGCGGGTCTGCAGCTTGGTGTCGCTGGCGCCCTTGCCGTCGGCCCGGGACAGACCGGCCGATTGCTGGCCGAAGCCGTGCACCATGAACACGGCATCGGGCCGTATTCGTTGAGTGGCTTTCACCTTGATCGGCCCGCTCCGAGCCCCGTCCTGGTTCTCGAGCCAGACCCGGTCCCCGCTGGTGACCCCTTCCTCGTCGGCCCGGCGTTGATTGAGCCACAGCTCGTTCTCCGGATAGAGATCGCTCAGCAGGGGCGTGTTCTGGGTCTTGGCGAACGTATGGACGGGATGACGGCCGTAGAGCAGCCGGTAGAAGCCGGCGGGCGGTTCCTCGGTCGGCTCGTACACCGGCATCGGGTCGAGCCCGGCCTGAGCGAGGTCTTCGGAATACAGCTCGATCCTGGCCGACGTCGTCGTAAAGGGTGACGCCTCCCCGAAGTCTTCCAGATACGGCTTGCCGCTCTGCACGATCACACCGTTCTGCGCCCGCATCTTCTCCAGGCTGGAGCCGACCGACAACAGGCGCTTGTCCAGGTACTCCTCGGCCGTCTCCCACTGGAAGTAGTTGTCGAGCCCGACCCGGATTCCCAGCTCGCGAGCCATCCACCAGCCCGGCCGGGTGTCGTAAAGCGGCTCGATGGCAGGCTCCCGCATCGAAATGAACGGGGTCTTGTAAGGAACCGCCCACAGCTCGTCGTAGCGCTCGACGAAGGTCGCCTCGGGGAACACCACGTCGGCCCAGGCAATGTGCTCCATCGGCAGCACATCGACGGCCAGGAAGAAGTCGAGCTCCTTGACCGCTTCGACGGTGCGCGGAACGTTGGGGATGGAGTTGAAGAGGTTGACCCCATAGGTGACGAGACCCTTGATCGGATAGGGCTCGCCGCTGATCATCGGATCGATCAGCTCCTGCATCGCCGTCGCCCCCCGGAGGAACGAGGTGCGGGCACCATCCGCCCGGGCTTTGCCGCTCGGCCCGAGCGGGAGCTCGTCGCTCTCTTCGCCGGGCTCGGCGGAACAGCCGCCCGAGCTGCCCGCTACGGCAAACGGTGGATGCGGATAGGCCTCGAGGTACGCCGACTTGTTGAAGTACATCCCGCCCTGCCGGCCGTAGGCACCCAGCAGGGCGTTGATGGCGTAGACGGCCCGCATGCGCTGGGTGTCGGTGCCGTACCAGGTCACATGCCTCCCGGGCATGATCGCCGACCGGGGCCGGTTTTCGGCCATGACGCGGGCCGTGGTGCGAATCGTCTCGGCAGGTATCTCGGTGATGGCTTCCGCCCACTCGGGCGTCAGCTCGGACACATGGCCGGCATAGTCGTCGAAGCCGGCCACCCAGTCGGCGACGTAGCCGGCGTCGTACAGATCCTCATCGATGAGCACGTTGGCCCATGCGAGCAGCAGCGCGGTATCCGTGCCCGGCTTGATGGGAAGCCAGTAGTCGGCCTTGGCGGCCACACTCGAGAACCGGGGATCGACCACCACCACCCTGGCGCCGCGGGCCCAGGCGTTGGAGAAGTCCTGCATGACGGTGTTGCGGGCGTCTTCGCCGATGTGGCTCCCGATCAGCGTGAGGCACTGCAGACCGTCCCAGTCGACCGGCTCGTGGCCTCCCACCGCCAATCCGGTCATCAACTTGAAGGCTTCCTCCCGCGGGCTCAGGCACAGGGACGAAGACGGCTTGGCGGCGTTTGGGGTCCCAAACGCCTGGGCGAAGTAGTCGGTGAACCAGAAGTCGCCGGACGTGTGGCCGAAGATGGCGAGCGACTCCGGGCCGTAGGTGTCGCGGATGGCCAGGATCTTCGCGGCCGAGTAGTCCAAGGCCTCCTCCCACGTGACCTCGCGAAACTGGCCGTCGCCGCGCTCGCCGGTTCGGATCATCGGGCTCTGCAGGCGGTCGGGGTCGTACACGAATGACACCCCGCCCTGGCCCCGGGCGCACAGCATGCCGCGGCTTTTCGGATCGGCCGGGTTGCCTTCGATCTTGCGGACCACACCGTCGACGGTGTGGACCAACACGCCACATCGCCATGGGCACATGTCGCAGTTGTTGTAGGTGGTCTCGATCGTGCCGGTCCGGTACCAGGGGATTTCCGCGCCGGGCCGCTTCTGGGCAAGGGACCCGGTCGGCCGGCCGAGGGCGGCCAGCGTCCCGGCCGTCGCACCGGCCTTCAGGAATGATCGGCGGGTGATGTTGAGCTTGACGCGGCCATTAGGGCCTGGTTGAACTGCCACCTGTTCCTCGCTTCCGCGCTGAGTGCAGAGAGGGATATCTGGACTGATATCGAGGGGAGGCCCTGAGGCCCTAGCGGCAGTCGGAACGGCTGCGCACTCGGGGCGCGTACCCGGTTACCGTGCGGTTACATCTCCTTCAGTACACATTGGACATTCACGAGTATGCCCACCTTGTGAAGTTCTTCACATAGGGCAATAGGCCCTAGCCATATAGTCGTTAGTCGGTAGTCGCTCGTCCCTAGTGTTTGGAGGGCATGCCGTTCTTTCCCTTCCTCATCTTTGGCGCCATCGCGGCGGCGGTAGCGGCGACACGCAGTTACCGGCAGCGCTCCAATGCCGCATGGGCGGCGGCAGCCCGGGAACTCGGGATTGTGATGAAGCCAACTACCGGGGTGTTCGGCGTTTTTGGGCGCATGTCGATGACGGGCACGGTGGACGAGCTGCAGCTCACCATCGACACCCATCAATCGAACGACAACACGTTTACCCGCTATAGGGTGGGCTATCCCGGCCTCGGGCTCGGCTTCTCGGCGAAACGCCAGCATGCACTCACACGCATCGGGAAGTTCTTCGGTATGGAGGACATTGAGGTCGGCGATCCCGTGTTCGACGAGGCGCTGATCATCAAGGGCGAGTATCCCGAGCAAGTCGCCATGTTCCTCACCCCGGCCCGGCGGGTGGCGATCACCGAACTGATCGAGTTGTTCCCGGGCGCCGCCATCACTGACGACCGCATCGGCTTCTCGAAGCGCGGGTTGGAGACCGACGCCCGCAGGCTCGTCTCCACGATGCAGCGCCTGGTAGCGGTGGCACGCACGCTGGCGAGACCCGACGCGCTCACCGAGCGCGCCGCCGAACACCGCCTCGCGGGAGATCCGGGTGAGGCGCTGGCGATGCTGGAGGAGGCCGGGGACACCGGCGATCCGTTCGTCGACTTCCTCCGCAAGCAGCAGGTGGGCGAAATCCGCCGCTCGCGGGGCGACGCCGAAGGCGCCCGCACGGTGTTTCAGGAGCTCGAGCGGACCGCCCCGACCGACCCTGAGATCAAGCGCTGGGCGGCACCGAAGGCCAAGCCGCCCGCGCCGGCGCCCCCTGCCACCAACTCGGGCAACGCCACCGAAGTCGCCGATCACCTGTTTGCCAAGGACAACTACAGCTTCGACACCATGGAGATATTCGAATCGGAGTACGAAGGCACGACCGTGGCGTGGTCGGGGATCCTCAAGCGGCTGCGCCGGTTCGACTATGACCGGGACTTCGGCGACGGACCGGGCGTCAAGGCGGTGTTCTCCATCGCCACCCTGGGGACCGATCTATACGCCGGCCGGGAGGTTGATGCCATCGTGCGGTTGCCGCACGGAGCCGAAGCCTCGCTCGACATCGGACAGCGCTACCAGTTCTCTGGGGTGTTGAGCCGCTGCGACCCGGCGATGCGCAATCTCTTCGTGTCCGACGCCACCCTGAACTGAGTCGACCACCCGCGGTGGCCGCCTGGACCACTAGAACGCGAAAATCGCTGGCCCTGGGAAGGGTTTACGTTTAGTCTCGCTGATCAGCGAGGGGCAGAGCGGAGCTCGCTACACATAGCGAACAGAAAGTGGACCATGACCTGGACTCACCTCGTGTCCTTTGGACTCGGCGCCCTGTGGATGCTGATCGTCTTCGTAACCGCCTCTGCTATGCGCACCCCGCGCATCAGCTGGGTCGACGAGAGTCAGCGCCAGCTGCCCCGGACCTGGAGCGACCTCCAGGCCGAGAGTGCCAGTCGCTACTCCGACTGATCCTCCTGGGCAGCTTCCTCGGCGTCGCGTAGCGCCTCGGCCTGTTGGCGGGCGGCGTCGGCATCGCCTTCGACGATCTCGGCACGGTCCGATAGCAGCGTGACCTGATTGCGGTAGATCTGGAGAAAGCCGCCGTGGACGGCCACGGTGATCTTGTCGGAGCCGGTGTGGATCTCGGCTGATCCGGTGGCCAGCGCTGCCATGGTGGGCTCATGGTCGGCCATGATCCCGATGTCACCTTCGGTCGTCCGGGCGGTGACCAGCTCGGCCTCTCCCGACCAGACGGTGGCCTCGGGAGATACGACGTCGACCTGGAAGCTGGCTGCCACTAGGCGCTCTGCAGTTCCTTGGCCTGGGCAAAGACATCATCGATGCCGCCCGCCATGTAGAACGCCTGCTCGGGAAGGTCGTCGACTTCGCCGTCGACCACCATGCGGAAGCTGCGGATGGTGTCCTCGAGCGGAACCGTCTTGCCGGGGAAGCCGGTGAATTGCTCGGCGACGAAGAACGGCTGCGAGAGGAACTTCTGGATCCGGCGAGCCCGGGCCACGATGAGCTTGTCCTCCTCCGAGAGCTCGTCGATGCCGAGAATGGCAATGATGTCCTGCAGATCCTTGTAGCGCTGGAGAATCTGCTGGACGTCACGGGCGGTCTGGTAATGCTCGTCGCCGATGATCAGCGGATCGAGGATCCGGCTAGTCGAATCGAGCGGGTCGACGGCCGGGTAGATGCCCAGCTCGGAGATGCTCCGCGAAAGCACGGTGGTGGCATCCAGGTGGGCGAACGTGGTGTGCGGAGCGGGGTCGGTGATATCGTCGGCGGGGACGTAGATCGCCTGCAGCGATGTGATCGAACGGCCGGCCACCGACGTGATGCGCTCCTGCATCGCCCCCATCTCGTCGGCGAGCGTCGGCTGGTAGCCCACCGCCGACGGCATGCGGCCCAGCAGGGTGGACACTTCGGAGCCCGCTTGCGTGAACCGGAACACGTTGTCGACGAACAGCAACACGTCCTGGCCCATCTCGTCGCGGAAGTACTCCGCCATCGTGAGGGCGGACAGGCCGACCCGGAGCCGCACACCCGGTGGCTCGTCCATCTGACCGAACACCAGGGCGGCTTTGTTGATGACACCCGATTCGGTCATCTCGCCGAAAAGGTCGTTGCCTTCCCGGGTCCGCTCCCCCACTCCGGCAAACACCGAGACACCTCCGTGCTCGGTGGCCACCCGGTGGATCATCTCCTGGATGACGACCGTCTTGCCTACTCCGGCGCCACCGAACATGCCGATCTTGCCGCCTTTCACGTACGGCTCGAGCAGGTCGATCACCTTGATGCCGGTCTCGAAGATCTCTCGCTGGGAGCTCAAATCGGAGAACTGGGGGGCCGGCCGATGGATGGGCCAGCGGGTCTCGAAGTCGATCGAGCCGGCCGGGACGTCGAGAGGCTCTCCGAGCACGTTGAAGATGTGGCCGAGGGTCTTGTTGCCAACGGGCACGCTGATCGGGGCGCCGGTGTCACGCACTTCGGCGCCTCGCACCAGTCCGTCGGTCGAGCGCATCGCAACGGCCCGCACCTCGTTCTCACCCAGGTGCTGGGCTACCTCGGCGACGACGGTGACGGTCTCGCCACCGAGCTCGATGTCGACTTCAACCGCGTGGGTTATCTCCGGCAATGCATGCGGCGGGAACTCCGCGTCGATGACCGGACCGGCGACTTTGACAATTCGTCCCGTGCTCACTGCTTGCTCCTTTATCCTGCGGTCAGCGCCTCGGCGCCGCCCACGATCTCTGAAATCTCGGTTGTGATCTCCGCCTGCCTGGCCTGGTTGGCCTCGCGGCTCAAGATCTTGGTCAGCTCCTCGGCGGCCTCCGTGGCCGCTTTCATCGCCCGGCGACGGGCGGCGTGCTCGGAGGCCGAAGCCTCCAGCAGCATCCCGAACACGCTCGCTTCGAGGTAACGAGGCAGTAGCCGGTTGAGGATGGACTCGGGGTTCGGCTCGTAGGTGTAGCCGGTTGCGATCTCGTCGGCCGACTGCTCACGGGCGGGGGGCTGAATCGGCAGCAGCGGCCACTCGGTCGCCGTCTGGGTCAACGCCGACACGTAGCGGGTCGTGAAGGCGTCGACCGAGTCGACCGCCTCCTCGGCGTACTCGTTGAGAATCGTGTTGGCGATGGCCCGGGCGTCGCCATAGCCCGGCGTGTCGGTCACGCCGAGAAACGACCGTTCAATCTGGTAGCCGCGGTACCTGAAGTAGCTATTTGACTTCCGACCGACGCAGTACAGGCGCGTGTCGGTACGCTGGTTGCGCAGTTCGATGAGCCGTCGTTCCGCCAGGCGGATCACATTCGAGTTGTAGCCGCCGGCCAGGCCCCGATCCGAGGTAACGACGAGCACGCCGGCCACGCGCCGCTCGCGGATGTCGAGCAGGGGATGAGAGGCTCCGCCCGACGCCGCCCCGACGTTTGAGATGACCTCAACCAGCTTGTCGGTATATGGCTGGGCAGCCTCGACGCGGGCCTGGGCCCGAACGATGCGGGAGGCCGCGATGAGCTCCATTGCTGAGGTGATCTTCATCGTCGACTCGACGCTGCGAATGCGACGTCGGATCAGCCGGAGCTCTGCACTGGCCATCTGTGGCTACTCGGCCTGGAATGACTCGACGAAGGACTCGATCGCTCGATTCAGCTCGTCGAGGTCGGGAAGTTGGCCGGTTTCGACGATGTGGCTCATGAGCCCGCCGTGGCGGGCCTGCATGAACGATCGCAGCTCCTTGTCGAACTGGAGAACCCCGCTGACCGGGACATCGTCGAGATAGCCCTCGTTGACCGCGTAGATCGACAGCACCTGCTCTTCCACCGGCACCGGCGCATACTGCGGCTGCTTGAGCATCTCCACGACCCGGCGGCCTCGCTCCAGCTGGGCTTGCGATGCCGCGTCCAGCTCGGAGCCGAACTCGGCAAACGCTTCCAGCTCGCGGAACTGGGCAAGGTTGATCCGGAGTGGTCCGGCCACCTTCTTCATGGCCTTGATCTGAGCGTTCCCACCCACCCGGGAGACGGAGATACCGGCGTTGATGGCCGGCCGTACCCCGGAGTAGAACAGGTCGGTCTCCAGGAAGATCTGGCCGTCGGTGATGGAGATCACGTTGGTGGGGATGAACGCCGAGACGTCGCCCGCCTTGGTCTCGACGATGGGGAGGCCGGTGAGCGACCCCCCGCCCAGCTCCTCAGAGACCTTGGCACAGCGCTCCAGCAGCCGGCTGTGGAGGTAGAACACGTCGCCCGGGTACGCCTCCCGGCCAGGCGGACGGCGCAGGAGCAGCGAGATGGCCCGGTAGGCAACCGCCTGCTTGGAGAGGTCGTCGAAGATGATCAGGGCGTGCTCACCGTTGTACATCCAATGCTGGCCGATGGCCGACCCCGCATAGGGCGCATACATCTGGTGGGCGGCCGGCGAGGATGCCGGGGCGTTGACGATGACCGTGTACTCGAGCGCCCCGTAGCGGTCGAGGGTGTCGACCACCTCAGCGACCGTCGACGCCTTCTGCCCGATGGCAACGTAGATGCACTTCACCCCGGTGGTCTTCTGGTTGATGATCGTGTCGATGGCGATGGCGGTCTTGCCGGTCTGGCGATCGCCGATGATCAGCTCGCGCTGGCCCCGGCCGATCGGGATCATGCCGTCGATGGCCTTGATCCCGGTCTGGAGCGGCTCGTGGACCGGCTGGCGCTCGACGACCGAGGGTGCAGTCTCTTCGAGGAACCGGGTTTGGGTGGCGTTGAGGGGTCCCTTGCCGTCGAGCGGGGTTCCGAGCGGGTCGATGACCCGCCCGAGCAGCTCGTCACCGACCGGCACCGACAGGACCTTGCCGGTCTGCTTGACCGGGTCGCCCTCCTGAACGTGGTTGGCGTTGCCCATGAGCACCGCACCGATACTGTCGGATTCGAGGTTGAGCGCCACGCCGAGGAGCCCACCCGGGAATTCGAGCATTTCGGAGGCCATGGCATTCGGCAGGCCGGATACCCGGGCCACGCCGTCGCCAATCGAGGTCACGTATCCGACGGTCTCGGCATCGACCTCAGGGGTCCAGCCTTCGAGGTGGCGGCGGATCGAGGCGGCAATCTCGTCCTGGTTGATGGTCAGGTCGGCCATAGTTTCAAGCTCCGAATTCTTCGCGTAGATCTTGCAGGCGGCCCTTCACGGAGCCATCGATGACGACGTCGCCGACGGTGGCAATGATGCCCCCGAGTATCGACGGATCGACAACCACTTTGGCCTCGACCGTCTTGCCGGTGGCGGCGCCGAGCTTCTCTTCGAGGCGCCGCACGGTGTCGGCATCCAGCTCGATGGCGGACCGCACTTCGGCCACCGCCCGGCTCCGGGCCGCAGCGGCCTTGGCCACCAGTCGGTCGGCGATGGCCGACAGGTCGCGGCCCTTGCCGACGCCGACGACAAAGTTGACCAGGTTGACGGTGAGCGCCGACGCCCGGGTCCCGAGCAGGTCCGATACGATCGCTTGCTTGCGTTCGATGGGCAGCCGGGGGTCGCTCAGCGAGTCGCGCAACTCCGCGGAGGATTCGAAAGTGCGCGCCACCTGGAACAGCTCGTCGCCGATGGTGGCGAGCTGCCCCTCTGCCCTGGCGAATTCGAGAATCGCCGCTGCGTATCCGTCTATCTGATCTTCAGTGGCCAACTAGGAGAGACCTCCCAACTCATCCAGGTAGCGCTCGACGAGCGCCGCCTGGGCAGTGCGGTCGATGGACCCGGCCACCACCTTCTCGGCCATGTCGAGTGAGAGGTTGGCGACGTCGCCTTGCAGGGCGGCCGCCGCCCTGGCTCGCTCGGCCGCTACGTCTGCTCGAGCTTTGTCGAGCACCGAAGACGCTTCGGCCTCGGCGCGAGCGACGATCTCACTCTTCATGGAGTCGGCCGTGGTGCGGGCCTCGTCGATGATCTGATTGGCTTCTTCCTTGGCGCCTGCCACCTGTGCCTGATAGTCGGCGAGGAGACTCTCGGCTTCCCGCTTGACGCGCTCGGCGTCTTCGAGCTGGCCGGTGATGGCCTGCCGCCGGTTCTCGAGGGTCTCTTGCAGTGCAGGCCAGGCCCACAGCCGCACGAACACGAAGACGATGCCGAACGCGATGATGCCGGCGATCAGCTCCTTGGTCTCCGGGAGGATGAGGTCGATGCCCTCTGGCTCCTCATCGACGGCGAGGATCTGGATGGCCGCAGCTATGCGCAACATGTCGTGCCGCTCCCTCTAGGCCAGGAAGAACAGAACGAAGCCGATGAGCGCCAGCGCCTCGGTAAAGGCGATGCCGAGGAACATGGTGGTTCGCACCATGCCGGCCGCTTCGGGCTGGCGCGCCATCGCCTGTACTGCGTTGCCGGCCAGGATGCCGATACCGACACCGGGGCCGATGGCAGCAAGGCCATAGCCGATCAGGGCAATTGCGCCCTTTGTGATCTCAATCTCTGTCATTCATCTCCTCCTTGAAGATCAGTGCTCGGGGTGAACGGATGTCTGGATGTAAACGGCGGACAGCAGCGTGAAGATGTAGGCCTGCAGGATGGAGACCACAACCTCGAACAGGAAAATGGCCAGGGCTAGCACCCACCACAGGACACCAAACACCCCATTGAATGTGGCATTGGAGAACCCGACGATGTAGACGTAGCCGGTCACCAGCAGCAGCGTCAGCATGACGTGCCCGGCCACCAGGTTGGCGAAGAGCCGCACCGCCAGGCTGAACGGCCGCACCAGGAAGATCGAGACGAACTCGATGATGCCCACCAGCCACCGCAGCGCGATCGGGACGTCTTTGGGCCAGACGATGTGACCCAGGTAGCCGAAGCCCTGCTCGCGGAACCCGGCAAAGACGAAGATCACCCAGGTCAGGAGTGCCAGGAATGCCGGCAGCGCCATCCGCGACGTGATCGGGAAGTTGATCAACGGGGTGATCTCGAACAGGTTCCCGACCAGGATGAACAGGAAGATCGATATGAGGTAGGGGGCGTACTTGGCGCCCTGGGGCCCGATGATGCCCGTGGCGATTTCATCCTTCACCAGGGTGACGAGGCCTTCGACGGCGGCTCCGAACTTGGTCGGCACCACGGGCCGCTTGCGGAGCGCGAAATAGAGCAGCGCGATGACAATGAACGCCGCCAGGAACATGAGCAGCATCGCCCGGTTGATGCCGAGGAAAACGTCGGGGGTCTCAAAGAGCTCGTTTACGAACGGCGGAGTGCAGACGACATCGGTCGCCGTCTCGCACTCGAATGCGAGGATCTCTACGTCCAATCCAGCTCCCTTTCTTTGCCCCGGGCGACCGCTATCGCTTCCCAGCTCAACAAGACGAGATAGGCGATGACGACCGACAACCCGAGTGCCAATCGATCGAGCTCGGTGAGGCTACCGAGAACGAGCAGCGATACGGTAATCAGAATCAGCCGCAGGATGAAACCGAACAGGGCAGCAGCTTGGTAGAACGCCAGGCTGATCCGGGCGGCGATGGACAGCGCCCACCCGGAGAGCAGGAAGTTGCCAACGACGACGGCGACGCCGACGCCGGCTGCCCAGGCCCCCGACCAGCCCCGCAGCAGCCCGAATACCGCAACCAGGACGGGGGCAACCCACACCGCCCGGCGGGCGACGTGCGCCGCCATGATGGCTTCGACATCGACATTCCCCGGAGCCGTCGCGGTTTTATCCATCAGCTGCCTTGAGGTGCCGGAACATCACATAGAAGCCGGTGATCGAGCCGGCGATGATCCCCGTGACCACCAGCACCGGCCGGGTGCCGAACACGAAGTCGCCGCCAAGACCGAGCAGGAAGCCGGCCATGATGGCACCGAAGAAATCCCCACCGGCGATGAAATCCCGTCCCATCTCGGTGGAATCGCTCATACGTGGCCCGGAAAATCGGCCGGATACGGTGGGAACGCCGCCACCAGCTCGGCGACGCCGTCGGCGACCTCTTTGAGCGCCTCGTCGTCGGCCCGCCTGGTCAGCGTATCGAGGATCAGTGCCCCGAGCCGCTCCATCTCGCCCTCGCGCATGCCGGCCGTCGTCACCGATGGCGTTCCGATGCGGAGCCCGCTGGTCACGAACGGCGGGCGCGGATCATTCGGGATGGCGTTGCGGTTGAGGGTGATACCCACTTCGTCGAGGATCACCGCCGCTTCCTTGCCGGTGAGCTCCTCGTCGAGGCTGCGCAAGTCCAGGAGCATGAGGTGATTGTCGGTCCCGCCAGACACCACCCGGAGGCCCCCGTCCTGCAGCGTGCCGGCGAGCGTCTGGGCGTTGCGGATGATCTGGGCGGCGTACTCCTGGTACTCAGGTGTCATGGCTTCGAGGAACGCCACTGCCTTGCCGGCGATCTGACTGAAGATGGCGCCACCCTGATACCCCGGGAACACGGCCTTGTTGATGGCCTTGGCGTGCTCCTCGGTGCTCAGAATCATGCCGCCGCGGGGACCGCGCATCGCCTTGTGAGTGGTGGCGGTGACGATGTCGGCATAGACCATCGGGTTGGGCATTGCCTTGCCGGCCACGAGGCCGATGAAGTGGGCGGCATCGACCAGCAGGATGGCGTCGATCTCATCGGCGATGGCTCGGAACGCTTCGTAGTCGAGGTGGCGCGAATAGGCCGAATAGCCGGCGATGATCATCTTGGGACGGTGCTCGAGCGCCAGCCGGCGGACCTCGTCCATCTCGATGAGCTCGGTTTCGGGGTTCAGGCCGTACGACACGAAGTTGAACAGCGTGCCGGAGAAGCTGACGTGGGAGCCGTGAGTGAGATGCCCGCCGTGGTCGAGGGACATCCCCATGATCGTGTCGCCGGCTTCCAGCACTGCGAAGTAGGCCGCCATATTGGCCTGGCTCCCGCTGTGGGGCTGCACGTTGGCGTGCTCGGCCGAGAACAGCTCCTTCGCGCGATCGATGGCGAGTTGCTCGACCTGGTCGGTGATCTGACAACCCTCGTAGTAGCGCCGTCCCGGGTAGCCCTCGGCGTACTTGTTGGTGAAGACCGAGCCACTGGCCTCCATCACGGCGCGGGAAGCGAAGTTCTCCGAGGCGATGAGCTGAATTCCCGACTGCTGCCGGCCGGTCTCGGCTTCGATGAGGTTGGCGACGACCGGGTCGACGTCGGCGATGGATCGGGGGTCGGTCATGCTGGCTCCTTCGACGGCGCCAGGCTAGCGCCGGGAGGTCAGCTGCCGGAGAGGGAGTCGCGGAGGCGCTCGATGAAGAACTGCCACCCGTCGATGTAGCCCTGGCGTTCGTCGGTATCGTCGCCGTGGGTGTGATCGATGGTGAGACGAGTCCGGCCGTCTACGGCGGCAAACTGGATGTCGACGGTGCGTGGATCGAGCGCCTCATGGGCGAACGACCAGGTGAATACAAGCCGGGCACCGGGCTCGAACACCAGGAACCGCCCCAGCAGCCGCATGTCTTGTGACGGCCACGCCAGCTCGAAGTCGCCGTCGGTGCGGGCGTCCAGCCGGGCGCGCTCCGGCCACCACCGGGTCAGCAGATCTGCGTCGGTGAACCAGGAAAACACCTCCTGCGGGGCTCCGGGAACCTCGCCCACCAGGCGTGCAACGCCATCTGGACTATCCGTGACTTTCATAGCTCCTTCTCGTTTTCACCATACCGGACGGGACCGGCGCGCAACACAACCGGTGGGTCGACCGTCACGTCCAGCACGGTTGAGGCCAGCCCGTTGCCACCGGCTCCCGCCAGGTATCCGGCGACGGCACTGCCGAACACCGCCCGGGCTTCCCCATGATCGATGGCGGGCGGCGCCCCGGAGTGGTTGGCCGACGTCACGGCCAGGCCCCCGGCCAGGTTCAAGAGCTCGAGCGCCACCGGGTGCTCGGGGACCCGCACGCCGACCGTGCCGCGCAGCCGGTCACCGATCCACTCCGGCAGCCCGTCGGCCGCCGGCAACACCATGGTGAGCGGGCCGGGCCAGTGCTCGCCGGCCAGGCGCCGGGCTGCGCCCGAGATGACGCACAGCTCGCGGGCTTGATCGATGTCGGCGACAAGGAGGGCAATCGGGTGCTCGGGTCCCCGGCCCTTCAGCTCGAACAGGGCCGCCATGCCGCTCTTGGACCACGGGTCGGCGGCGATGCCATACACGGTGTCGGTCGGGACGCCCACCAGCCGGCCGGCGTTGAGAGCCACCACCGCCTCGAGAACGGTGAAGGGGTGCATGGGAGGGAGGCTACTCCTGTCTAGCTATCAGCAGTCAGCGATCAGCGATCAGCGGTCGGCGGTCGGCAACGGCTAGCGGGTGCCCTCTACGCAGCTGGTCTCGCCCCGGTAGCCGGCCAGGATCCTCGGGCGGCCGGCGAGATCCTGGTAGACGACGCACTGGAAGTCGGCAAACAGCTCCAGGGCCCGGTCGGCCTGGGTCTCGCCGATCTCGATGAACACCCAGCCCCCCGGCTTCACCCAATAGAACGCCTGCTGGGCGATGCGGACGAGGATCTCGTCCCCGTTCGGACCGGCGAACAGCGCCCGGGCCGGCTCGCGTTCTCTCACCTCGGCGGGCAGTTCGTCGGCTTCGGCTACATACGGCGGATTCGAGATGAGCAAGTCCACGTGGCCGCGCATCCCGAATGGCAGAGCATCGAACAAGTCGCCGCGCAGCACGCTGACGCCGGCCTGCTCGACGTTCTCCCGGGCGAGCGCCAGCGCATCGGGATCGATGTCGGTTGCATAGACCCGGGCAGCAGGAAAGGCATGCTTGAGCGAAAGCGCCAGCGCGCCACTGCCCGTCCCCAGGTCCACGATCACCGTGGAATCGTCCGCCGTCCCGAGGGCGCACACGGCCCGTTCCCACAGCACCTCGGTTTCGGGGCGGGGAATGAGCACCCGGGGATCGACCTTTACCTCGACCGGCCCGAACGGCACGGTTCCTTCGATGTACTGCAGCGGCTCGCCGGCCAGGCGGCGGTCCACATACCCCTCGAAGCGAGTTGATTGCTCCGGGGTGAGCGCATCGAGTAGCCCGAGCCCGGCGGCGTCGAGCCCGGTGGCGAGTTGCAGCAGCCGGCGCGCCTCGTGCTCGGGCAGGCCGGTGGGAGGCGGCTTCACGCCTCGGCGGCTCCGGTGAGCAGACGGGCCTGCTGGTCGAGGGTCAGGGCATCGATGAACGTGTCGAGATCGCCCTCCAGGATGGTCGGGAGCTGGTTGATCGTCAGGCCGATGCGATGGTCGGTGACCCGGTTCTCTTTGAAGTTGTAGGTGCGGATCTTCTCGGACCGGTCGCCGGTGCCGACCTGCTCGCGCCGGTTGGCGGACAGTTCGGCTTGGCGGGCATCCAGCTGGGCTTGCAGGAGCCGGGCCCGCAGGATGCGAAACGCCTTCTCCTTGTTCTGCAGCTGGCTCTTCTCGTCCTGGCACGACACGACCAGGCCGGTGGGAACGTGGGTGAGCCGGATGGCCGAGTCCGTGGTGTTTACGGACTGCCCGCCCGGTCCGCTGGAGCGGAACGTGTCAACCTTGACGTCGTTGAGATCGAGCTCCACCTCCACCTCTTCGGCTTCCGGGAGCACGGCCACGCTGGCGGTCGAGGTGTGGATTCGGCCCTGGGATTCGGTCTTGGGAACTCGCTGGACCCGGTGGACCCCCGCTTCGAACTTGAGGCGCGAATACGCCCCCGTTCCTTTGACGGCAAAGGTGATCTCCTTGTAGCCCCCGCTTTCGGCCTCGGACACCTCGAGCGGCTCGGCTTTCCAGCCGTGCGTCTCCGCGTACCGCTGATACATCCGGGTGAGGTCACCGGCCCACAGGGCGGCCTCGTCCCCGCCGGCGGCCGCCCGCACCTCAATAATCACGTCCTTGTCGTCGTTGGGATCTTTGGGGACGAGGAGCAGCTGTAGAGCAGCCAGCAAGCGCTCGGCTTCGGTCTCCTTCGATTCGGCCTGCTCGCGCAAGTAGGCGAGCATCTCGTCGTCCGATTCGGACCTCGCCATCTCGCGCGCTTCGGCGGCTTCGTCGACGGCTGCCACCAAAGCGTGATAGGTCTCGACGAGCGGCTTGAGCTCCGAGTGATGCTTGGCAACCTCGGTGTAGCGGTGCTGGTCGCCCGCGATGTCGGGATCGGCCATATCGACCAGGGTCTGGTTGTACGACTCCTCCACCTCGGCCATCTTGGCCGTGAGCTGCTCGTCGATCACTGGACGGCGCCCCAGGCGACCTCACAGATCGGGCCGCGATCGAACACTTCGTCGCGCGCCTCACCGGGGATGGCGGCCAGCAAGCTGGCGATGGCGACCTCGACCTGGCCGTCGTCCGGCTCCTTGGTGGTGAGGCGCTGGAGCTCGATCCCCGGCCGGGCCAGGAAATGCAGCCACGGCTTGGCATCGGAGAGTTTGAGGACTTCATACGACAGGCCGGCGATGACCGGGATGAGCACGATGCGGCTGGTCACCAGCCAGAAGGCGTTCGGTTCGAACAGGCCGACAAAGGTGAACACCAGCACGGACAGCAGCACGACCAGCAGCAGGAAGCTGGTGCCACAGCGAGGGTGCATCGTCTGATAGACCTGCACGTTCTGCACGGTCATCGGGTCGCCGGCCTCGTAGGCATAGATCGACTTGTGCTCGGCTCCGTGATATTGAAAGACCCGCCGGATCTCTGCGGAGCGCCCGATCAGCCAGATGTAGCCGACCAGGATGACTACCCGGATGATCCCTTCGGCCACGTTGAACACGACGGCGTTCGATCCGCCGAAGAGGTTCTCGACCAGGCGGGCGCCCCCGAGGGGGAGCAACATGAAGACCCCGATGAAGAACACCAGCGCGAGCGCCATGGCGAAGGCGAGATCGCGTTTGGTCAGCTCACTGCCCCGCTCGAGGCGCCGGGTCGCCCGATTGCGACGCCAACCGCCCAAGGGGCCGCCGGCATTGGCCGCCAGATTCTCGAGACGGGCCTTCTCCTTGGCGTCCTCTTCGGTCGATGCGATCTGCGCCGACCAGGTGAGTGCCCGGAAGCCGAGCGACAGCGACTCACCGAGCACCATCACGCCGCGAATGAAGGGGATGCGGGCCAACCGTGACCGGGACGACAGGCGCGGCAGCGGGTCCGTGCGGGTCTCGATGTCACCGTCGGGGCGGCGAACGGCGACGGACCAGGCCTGAGGGCTGCGGATCATCACCCCCTCGATGACGGCCTGGCCGCCGACGGTGGAGCCGGGCGGCTGGCTCATGAGGGTTACTTGCTGGGTTCGGTCTCAGCCGCCACTTTGGCGGCGGCGGCCTTGGCCTTGGCCAGGCGCTCCTGCTTGGCTGCTTCGGCCATCTGCTGCTTGGGCGTCTTGCGGGTGCGGATCGCCTTGGTGGCGCCGGCCTTGGCAGCCGACGTTGGCGTGGCCGCCGACTCTTTGATCTTGGCCGTTGCCGCTTTCTTGGCCTTCTTGGCCTTGACGGCCGAGGCGTCGGTCCGTTCGGTCCGCTTGCGGAAGCGCTCGACGCGACCGCCCGAGTCGACCAGCTTCTGGCGCCCCGTGTAGAACGGGTGGCACTCGTTGCAGAGCTCGGCGGTCAGGTTTTCCCGCGTCGACCGGGTGGTGAACTCGTTTCCGCACGAGCAGTGCACCGTGGTCTCGACGTACTTCGGGTGGATGTCTGTCTTCACGCGCTTCGTCCTTTTCTCAGCCTTCTCAGCCGTTGCCGCTCTTCGCCACCTCGGCGAGGAACTCGGTGTTGGATTTTGAGTCTTTCAGCTTATTGATGAGCAGTTCGAGAGCGGGCGCCGATTCCAGCGCCAGCAGCACCCGGCGAAGCTTCCACACCTGCTTCAGCTCGTCGGGATCGAACAGCAACTCTTCTTTGCGGGTGCCCGAGGCCTGGATGTCGACGGCGGGATAGATCCGCTTGTCGGCCAGGCTGCGGTCGAGCCGCACTTCCATGTTGCCGGTGCCTTTGAACTCTTCGAAGATCACCTCATCCATGCGAGAACCGGTCTCAACGAGCGCGGTTCCGATGATGGTAAGGCTCCCGCCCTCCTCGATATTCCGGGCCGCCCCAAAGAAGCGCTTGGGCGGGTAGAGAGCCTGAGAGTCAACACCACCCGACAGGATGCGGCCGGAAGCCGGCGTTGCCAGGTTGTGCGCCCGGGCGAGCCGGGTGATCGAGTCGAGCAGAATGACCACGTCACTGCCCATTTCGACGAGCCGCTTGGCCCGCTCCAGGGCCAGCTCGGAGACCTGGGTGTGCTCCTCGGCGGGTCGGTCGAAGGTCGAGTAGACGACCTCACCTTTGACCGAACGCTGCATGTCGGTGACCTCTTCGGGTCGTTCGTCGACCAGCACCACCATCAGGTGGCACTCCGGGTTGTTCTCGGCCAGGGAGTGCGCGATCTCCTTGAGGACGGTCGTCTTGCCGGCCTTGGGTGGCGACACGATGAGACCGCGCTGACCCTTCCCGATGGGAGAGATGAGATCCATGATCCGCGACAGGACCATCTCGGGCTCCCCGTCGATTTCGAGCTTGAGGCGCTGGTCGGGAAACAGTGGTGTGAGCTTCTCGAACTTGGGCCGCTTGCGAGCATCTTCGATCGACACACCGTTGACCGTCTCGATCCGAGTGATGGCCGGGAACTTCTCCTGCGACCGGGGCGGTCGAACCGGGCCCTTGATGAGGTCGGCTTTGCGCAGCCCGAACTTTCGGACCTGCCCGGCAGACACATATGCAT
>JABDLU010000045.1 GCA_013002865.1 Acidimicrobiia bacterium | reverse complement strand
GCGAACTGCTCGAACCGCTCCGCCCCATACAACTCGGCCCGGTCGTCGGTGTAGACGAGGCGGCCAGGCCACTCCGCCCAGATCAAATAGCCGCCGACGGCGTCGCCGTGAAACACCGGGCCGTCTTCCAGGGCGGCGGCGGCTGCAACGGGGAAAAGCTCGTCGTCTGGCTCGGTACCCGCCCGCAGCAACCCGGCCCACACGGCTACCCCGAGCAAGACCACCGCAATCGCCACGTTGAGTCCCCCGGCCTCCTCACGACGCGCTGCGGCGGGAAATGCCACCGTCCGGGCCACCCACGGCGCCAGGACCAGCACGGCCGGTATCAATGCCCGGAAGCTGGTCAATCCAAATAGCAGGAAGGGCACCACCAGGATCAGATCCCGGGGCTCGATCCGGCCCCGGGCCGCCCCCAGGATGATCAGCACGATGAACAGGGCGTAGGGCGCCACGCTGAGGTCGGTCAGGTCGGGCGGCGCCCACTCCTGGATCAGGTCGAGGGCGCCCCGGTTCTCGGCAAAGCGCAGCAAGATGCCCCACAGCGCCAGCCCGTGGGCCGTCAGGGACACGGTGACGGCGCTCAGTCCGGCTACGCCCGCCAGCTCCCGCCGGCCGGTCCGCAGGGCCTCCAGGACGATCAGTCCGAGCCCGATGATGAAGGACCCGTGGATGCCTGCCCATACCCACAGCAGCAGCGGTATAACCCACCACAGGCGCCGGCGAGTGAGGGCAACCACCAGGGCGGCCAGCAGCAGGTGGCTGAACACCACCGGACGGGGGACGAGGGTTCGCAACAGCAGCCACCCAACGAAGAAGACCACCCCCGCGGTAACCAGCGGGTTGGGGGCCTCTCGATAGGCGGCAATGCCGACGAGCGTGAGCGTGAGCGCCATGGTGACGGCCACAACCGGCCACACCCACCCGAGCCCGTCGAAGGTGCGTTCCATCAAGCCGTAACCGAGGTCGGCAATCCAGGACTGGGTGCGCCACGACTCTCCTGCAGCCGTGAACGAGAACGGATCGGCCCGCAGCACCTCGCCGGCGTCGAGCTGGATGGTGCCGGCCCGGACGTGCCACAGAAAGGAGTTGTCGGTGATGGAACGGGCGGCGGCCACCACCACCCCCAAAACGGGCACGACGACGAACAGATGACGGACCGAAAAGCGGTTCACCACCGCGCCTGCCTAGAAGAGAACGGTATCTGAGATCCGCAGGCCGGCAGGGCCGAGCAGGATCGTCAGGAAGGCGAAGATGAGCAGCATGAGCGGCCCGACCAGCTTGACCGGGGCGGCGTATGCCTTCTCCTGTGCCCGCTGACGCCGCTTAATGCGCATTTCCTCGGCCTGCACCCGCAGCACCCGGGCGATAGAGACACCGAAGCTGTCGGCCTGCATCATGGCGAGCAGGAAGCCCCGCAGCTCCTCGACGTCGGTCCGTTCCCGCAGGTTGCGCATGGCGTCCTTACGGGCGACACCCACCCGGGTTTCGGTGATCATGCGCTGAAACTCGTCAGACAGCGGCCCCGGGACGGTGGCCACCACCCGGGCCATGGCCTGATCGAAGCCGAGGCCGGCCTCAACACTGATGACGAGCAGGTCGAGGATGTCGGGCAGCTGGCGGAGGATCGCGTCACTGCGCTCTTGCATCTTCCGGTTGAGGATGGCATCGGGCCCGAGGAACCCACCGCCGACCAGCAGGCCGAGGGTGAGCAACTTCTGGTTGAAGGGCAGATCGCCCTGGATGAGCAGCCACAGGACAACGCCAACGACGATGGAGACGACCTTGATAACGGCCCACGAGTTGGCGTCGAGGTTGCCGGGGCTGCCGGCGATCGTGAGGCGCTTCTCGGTGCGCTCGATCCAGCCGACGGGAGTAAACCGGCTGGCCAGTGAGCCGAACCGTTCGAAAATGGGGGCGATAGCCCGGTCGGCGAAGGGCCGCTTGAGCTCGCGCTCCCGGATGGCCTCTTCCTGGCGGGCCACTCTGCGGCCGTAACGGGCGAGCCGCTCGGCGGTCAGATTGCGGGCGCGGGTGATCCCGTTGCCGACGTAGAACACGGCGGCTGCAACGGCGAGGAACGAGGAGAAGACGGCGACTTGCAACGTGCTCATATCAGACCTCGATGTTCACGATCTTGCGGAGCCAGGCGAACGCAGTCACCATCGACGTGATGGCGACTCCGATCATGATCCAACCAGCCGTGCGCTCGATCAGGGGCTCGAGATAGGACCGGTTGCTGGTGAATAGGAACAGGAAGATGAAGACGGGAAGGGCGCCGAGCACGATCGCCGAGATACGTCCCTCGGCGCTGAGGGCCTTCACCTCACGCCGCAGGCGGTTGCGCTGCAGCATGGTGTCGGCGACGATATCGAGCACCTCTGCGAGGTTTCCACCGACCTCACGCTGAATGTCTGTCGCCATGACGACCCAGCCGAAGTCCTCAGAGTCCATCCGCTCGGCAATCGCCCGGATGGCGCCGCCGATTGGGCGACCGAGGCGGACCTCGGCGACGGCTCGCTGATACTCACGGGACGTCGGCTCGGGAGCCTCGCTGGCCACCGACTCGAGCGCCTGGAGGAACGATTGCCCGGACCGCAGCGACGTCGCGATCAGGCCGAGCGTGCCAGGCATCTGATCGACGAACTTGGACTTCTCACGGGAGGCAACAAAGCGGAGGCCGACCGCTATCACCAGCATGAGGATCACGAACGCCAGCACCCCGCTCAGGAGGCTGCTCTGGAACACACCGACCATGATCGAGGCCACCGCCGCAACCGCAACGGCCGCCGCCACCACTTCACCGGGGCGCCACAGGATGTTGGCCTGTTCCAGCATGTTGGCGATCGGTTGGAGCAGGCCCTGAGAGTCGGCCACTTCCTCGGCCTGGGTGGCAAACCGGCTCAGCAATGGGATGCGCTTGAGGAAGCCGCCGTCCTCACCGTCGGCAGCGTTTTCGGCTCCCGGCCGGCTGAATCGACGCGTCGACAGCGAGGTGAGCCGCCGCTGAACGACGTCGGTATTGCGGCCGAACCCGATGATGGCAACCAACAGCGCAATGGCGGCCCCCATGGTGAGCACAGAAATCAGGCGCAGGGTGCCGGGCGACGGTGCCGAGCTCTCCGCCGGCTCGGGCGTCGCCACCGCATAGGTGGGCGGTGCGGTCACCGACGGCCCGCCCGAGTTTGGGATGAAGCCGGGCACCGACACCACCTGGGAGGCGACCGTGTTCTGATACCGCACCTCGAAGGTGACGTCACGGGGCGCTTGCTCGGTGGCGGTGAAGCTGAGGACGACTCGATTGTCGAGCGACCGTTGAATGTCGTCGTATAGCGTGGCGAGCTCGCCGACATCGGGAGCCTCGACGTAGCTGGAGCCGGCCAAAGCTTCTACGCCCGAGGTGTCGAACTCGCTGGCGGAGAGGGCAACCCCGTAGACGCTGAGCGCCTCGGCCTCGGTGGCGGCGACGGCGTCCTCGAGAGTGGCCTCACTGCCGTCGTCGGCGCTTCCGACCAGCACGATCAGATTGCGCTCCAGCGTTCCGTTATCGCCGACGGAGCCGTAAAGATCGGCCGCCTGGATGACACCGTCATACAGGCGGCCCGGCCCGGCCGCTTCCAGCTGGGCGATGGCAAACTTGAGGGCGGCGATGTTGCTGGTGAAGCCGGTGAAGACGTCGACGGACTCGCCGAACCCCACCACCGCCACCAGGTCCTGGGGCCGCATGTTGTCGACGAAGGCGTTGGCCGCCGCCTTGGCTGCTTCGAGGGTGGCACCCTCGGTCGCTGCGCTGGTGTCGACGGCGAGCACGATCCCTACCGGCACCGGGTTCTGTGAGATCGGCGTAGCTGTGGCGTCGAGGCTCTCGAGGCCCTGGAAGACCGACAGGTCGGCGGCATCGAACGTTTCGACGTTGCCGACGTCGACGATCACGGTCATGTCGGGATACCGGGCGATGTTGATATCGGTGATGGCGATCTCGACGGCGGCCGGCTCGTCCTGCTGCGCGATGGCCGGCACCGCGCCGAGCAGCAACAGGCCCGAGAGCCACAGCAGCACCAGGGCGGGACGGCGGCTGGTCATCCGAGATCGAATGTGTCGGCCTCGCGGGCAAAGCCCTCCGGGGCGAACATCTCCGGCGGCAACTTCATCCCGGCATCCTCCAGCTTCTTGCTGAACGAGGGGCGCAGTCCCGTCGACTTGAGGTATCCCCTGTAATAGCCGTCTTCGTCGACCCCCATGCCGTAGTCGAACAGGAACACGTCCTGGGTGGTGACGACCTCTCCCTCCATGCCGAGCACCTCGGTGATGTGGGTGACGCGACGCGTCCCGTCGCGCAGCCGGTGCAAGTGAACGATCATGTCGACCGCCCCTGCCACCTGCTCACGGATGGCACGAACCGGCATGTCGAAGCCGGACATCAGCACCATCGTTTCGATACGGGCCAGCGTGTCGCGCGGTGAGTTGGAGTGAATGGTGGTGAGCGAGCCGTCGTGACCGGTGTTCATGGCCTGCAGCATGTCGAGGGCCTCGCCGCCACGAGCCTCGCCAACCACGATACGGTCGGGACGCATTCGCAGGGAGTTCCGAACCAGGTCGCGGATGGTCACCATGCCGCGCCCCTCCAGGTTGGCGGGCCGGGCTTCGAGGGTGAGCACGTGCTCCTGGCCGAGCTGGAGCTCAGCGGCATCCTCAATGGTGACGATGCGCTCGTCGTCGGGGATGTAGCTGGACAGCACGTTCAACATCGTGGTCTTACCGGAGCCGGTGGCTCCCGACACGATGATGTTGAGCTTGCCCTCGGTGCACTGGCGGAGGAACTGGGCGGTCAGGTCGGTGAGCGAGCCTTTCTCGACCAGGTCCTTCTCAGTGAGCGGATCGATCGAGAACTTCCGGATGGTGAGGAACGGGCCGCCGATCGCCAATGGATGGATGACGGCGTTGACACGTGAGCCGTCCGGGAGCCGGGCGTCGACCATCGGGGTGGACTCATCGATGCGGCGGCCGACCTGGCTGACGATCTTCTCGATGATGCGCAGCAAGTGCGTCGTGTCGACGAACCGGGCTGCACTGCGGGTAATGCGGCCGGCCCGCTCGACGTACACGGCGTAGGGGCCGTTCACCATCACCTCGGTGACGTCCGGGTCGGCGAGCAGCGGATCGATCGGGCCGTAGCCCAGGACGTCGTCGGCGATCTCACGCAGCAGCGCTTCGCGGTCGAGACGGGAGAGCGGCACGTTCTCCTCAGACTCGAGCGCCCAGTCCAGCATCTCCATGACTCGGACTTTGAGCTCGGCGTCGGACATCTGGCGGTCATACAGAGACGGGCCGAGGCCTTCAACGACCTTGAAGTGCAGGCGGCGGCGCAGCTCCTGGGCGGCGGAGTCTTCCTGCGAAGGTGCATCGATACCGGTTTCGGCTGCCTTGGCAGCTGCTACCCGTTCTGACAGTGAGCTCATGATCTATACCGTCCTTGCCTAGCGTCCGAAGCGCCGCTTCTTCTGGGTCTCTTGTGCCGGCTGGCGTGACTCCATGACGATGCGCGTCACGTCCTCGAATGCTTTGGCCGGCTTCGACTTGGGGTGGGACTCCACGATCGGGATTCCCTCGTTGATCGACGCAGGCAGCAGCCCGTCACTGGGGACGGACGCCGAAATCGGTAGGCGGAGCGACCGTTCGATCTCGTCGACGTCGAGGCGGGCCTTGGAATTCGAGCGGTTGAGCACCAAACGAATCTTGTTGGCCGGGTAGTTGAGGATGCGCAGGGTCTCGAGCGCCAGCTTGGCGTTCTTGACGCTGGGCAGGTCCATGTCGACCACGAACAGCACGACGTCGGACTTGTCCAGGATGGCCAGGAGCCGCTCATCGAGGCTGGGGGCGGTGTCGACGACGACGTAGTCGAACATCTCGCGCAGCATCCCGATGATCTTGGTGTAGGTCATGGTGGGCACTTCGTCTGCGAAGGCCGGCTCCAGCGGAGCGGCCAGCACCCGCATCCCCGAGGAGTGGGTGGCGAGCACGGTCTCGAGGAACTGGCTGTCGAGGCGCTCCCCCTCCTTGGCGGCGTTGACCACCGTGTGCTTGGGATCGACCTGAAGAACCAGGGCGACGTCGCCGAACTGCAAGTCGGCATCGGCGATCACGACCCGGTCCGGGGTTCCCCAGCGCGCCAGCAAGGTGGCAACGTTGGAGGCGAAGACGGTCTTGCCGCTGCCCCCCTTGGCCGCCATCACGGTGATGACCTTGCCCTCATTGAGCGGCTTGCGGGGCTCCGGCGCTGCTTCGACCCGGCGGCGGTGGGTCCGCTCGGCAGACTTGAGGGCTTCGGTGACGGCCGCGATGGTGAGCGGCGCTTCCACGACGTCGTCCAGTCCGGAACGAATCGCCGCCCGCAGCACCTCGCCGGCGACTTCGGCAGGAGCGGCCAGCACCACGATCACATCGGCGTCGAGGTCGGAGAGCGCCGACGCTTCGGCGACCCCTTCCAGCGTCGCCAGCGTCGGTCCGACGAACACCACGTCGGCGTCGCCCTGGATCACTCTGCGCTCGGCCTCAGCGATCGACTCGAACAGCTGGACACGCCCTTCGAAGACTTCCTTGGTCTGGCGGCGGACGTCCTCGTCCGGGTCGACGAATACGATGCCTTCGGCGTCGAAGTCTGCCTGGTTACTCAAAGAGGTTCTCCCGGTTGATTCCGTCGGTGGCGACCGGAATGAAGTCGTCCGGCACCAGCGTCATCCACACGCTGCCCTTCTCGAAGGCGAACACGAGCCGCTCGGCCTCCTGGGCGGTCACCTCGAGGGTGAGCAGACCGAACTGGGTCCCCTCGCCTGCCTCGGTGACGGTCCCGTCCTCGTTGACGACGGACTGCACCCGCCCGACCGAATTGTCGAAGGCAGGGTCGCCGGTGCGCTTCTGCTCCCCGACTGCCAGCACCGGAAGCCCCTGCAGCAGGAATCGGCTGAACTCCTGCTGCTGTGCCTCGGCGAGCTGGTCGAGGATGTCGCGCAGCGTCTCGTCGGTGATCTCATCGTCACCGAGCCCCTCCAGCGTGACCTGGGGCGCTTCGATGGTGACGATCATGTTGATGCGATCGTTCGGCCGGATGAACCCACCGACGGCGCGGGTGGCGTCCAACTGGACCGTAATGGCCTGTTTTCCGGGGCTGATGATCTCCGAGAGGGTTTCGACGACCGGGGCCTCGAGGGCGTCTTCCCACTGATCGGAGGTCAGGATCTGGTTGCGGCTGATCGGTCCGACGGCGAAGCGGTCACGCAGCCGGGCGGTGAGCTCTTCTTGCGAGCTGAAGGCAACCGTGTTGTTCGGGCTCGGCCCGGGCAGAAAGTCGAAGGACTCTTCACTGACTTCGAAGAGCTCCTCGGCAATCACCGTGTTGCCGGGGGTGCGGGCGGGGATGTCCTGCGTGGCGCGCAAAACCGGCACCAATTGGAGGCCTTCCCGGGCGTCTTCGTCCACGCCCTGCAGGTACTGCCATATCGAGAAAGCCGCGATACCGGCCAGCACGAGGGCCACTATCAGGACCGCAGTGCGCTTTACCATTCGTCACTCCTTACAGAAGCCGAGGCCGTCAATGACCGCTGTTCCCTGTTCCTATCGGTAGGCGCGCCGAAGCGCTTGAGAAAAGCATTGATCCCTCGGAGTTTTTCATCACAGCCTCACCAACCGTTGTTAAGGCCCGGCGCACACGCGCCCGTTCATTCTTGCCGCTAGAGGCTACCGTGTCGAGGATTTTCGCGTTCTCGACCGATTACCCGTCTGAGAGGGACGGTAGGGAACAGCTGTCGACGAGGTGTCTCGACGTCGAGCGATGACCTTGCGGCCAGGCGGCTAGTTGCCGCCGATGCCCTTCTCCTTGAGCTCCTTGAGGATGGCTTCGAGCGATTCGTCGGCCTTGAAGTGAGCACCTTCCGAGGCGATCTCTTCCCGCTCGAACTCGGGCTCCGGCCGCGACTTCCGCTGCGGGCGCTGCGGTGCGCTGCGCTCGGCATACTCGGGCAGCGCTTGCTTGATCGACAGGCTGATGCGCCGGCGATCGTCGTCGATCTCGGTGATGCGGACATTGACCGCCTGACCGACAGTGAGCTCCAGCTCCGGGCTCTCGACGTGATGCATGGCGATCTCCGACACGTGCACCAGACCCTCGACGCCATCGGTCACGGAGACGAACGCTCCGAACGGCACGGTCTTGGTGACCTTGCCCTCGACGATGTCGCCGACGTTGTTGGCGGCCGAGAAGGACTCCCACGGGTCTTCGCGGGTCTGGCGGATAGACAGCGAGATGCGCTCACGATCGCGGTCGACCTCGAGCACCTTGACGCTGACCTCATCGCCGACGTTGACCACCTCACTCGGGTGGCTGACGTGCTGCCAGCTGAGCTCGGAGACGTGGACGAGGCCGTCCATCCCGCCGAGATCCACAAAGGCACCGAAGTTGACAACCGAGGACACGACGCCGCTCCGGATCTGGTCTTCGGC
This sequence comes from Acidimicrobiia bacterium, assembly GCA_013002865.1. Taxonomy (GTDB): domain Bacteria; phylum Actinomycetota; class Acidimicrobiia; order Spongiisociales; family SHLN01; genus SHLN01. The sequence goes on along the minus strand of JABDLU010000045.1, from coordinate 9,293 downwards.
CAGATCCTCCAAAAAGGCGCTGCGCTGCTCGGCCTGCTCCTCTTCGAGGTAGGCCCGCCGGGACAACACGACGTTGTTCCGGTTCTTGTCGAGCTCAATGACCTTGGCTTCGATCGGCTCACCGACGTACGGCTGCAGGTCGCGCACTCGCCGCAGCTCGACCAGTGAGGCGGGCAGGAAGCCGCGCAGGCCGATATCGACGATGAGACCACCCTTGACCACTTCGATGACAGGACCGGTGACGGTTCCACCGGCCGCCATGACCTTCTCGATCCGTCCCCAAGCCCGCTCATACTGGGCGCGCTTCTTGGACAGGATCATCCGGCCTTCGGAGTCTTCCATCTCGAGGACCATCGCCTCGACCGTATCGCCCACCTTGACTTCCTCGGCCGGGTTGACCTGGTTGCGGATCGAGAGCTCCTTGGCGGGGATGACACCCTCGGACTTGAACCCGATGTCGATCAGGACCTCGTCCGGGTCGATCCGGACGACGGTGCCCTCGACCAGCGAGCCCTCCTTGAACTGCATGACCGTGCGCTCGAGGGCGCTCTCGAAGTCCTCGGCGGACAGGTCGTCCGGCAGGTCTTCGAGGTTGAGGTTCATCTTGACGACGACGATTTCGTCATCCGCTGCGGCCGGTTCGGACGCTTGGACGGATTCCGACACTGCGGCCGGTTCCGAGACTGCGGCCGGTTCCGACACTGCGGCCGGTTCCGACACTGGGGCCGACTCCGCTTCAGGGGTCGACGGCGGCTCGTCGGCCGAAGCGGTCTCGGGGGCGGGGGAAGTTGCAGCGGGCGCCTCTTCGGCAGCCGGTGGCTGCTCGTCAGGGGCGGTCTCGGGGGCAGCGGCGGCGGGCTCCTGTGCGGTCGGTTCTTCGACCACGGTGGAGGACGCACCGGTCTCTTCGACCGTCGCTACCTCAGTTTTCTCATCAGACAAGGGTTCTCCTGGTACACGGATTCACTCCACGAATGCAGAGCGGGATAAAGGGTAACACACCGCCAAGCCTCTCCGCACGCGAATTCGGCAGCTAGGCCTTGGTCTCCGCCAGATTGGCGCCGGTGCCGACGTCCACCGTCAGCGGGACCGCCAGCTCGGCGACACCTTCCATCAGTTCCACGGTCAGCGCCGACACCGCCTCCAGCTCGCCGGTGGGACATTCCAGCACCAATTCATCGTGTACCTGCAGGATCAGGGCGGACGACAGCCCCCGCTCGTCGAGCTCGGCATCGATAGCAATCATGGCCTTCTTGATGATGTCGGCAGCCGAGCCCTGAATCGGGGCGTTGAGCGCCATCCGCTCGCCCATTTGCCGGGTGCGGAAGTTGGCCGCCGCCAGCTCCGGCAGGTAACGGCGCCGCCCAAAAATCGTCGTGGTGTAGCCGTCGTCGTGGGCCTGCTTGACGATTCCCTCCATGAACGCCTTGACGTCGGGGAACTGGCTGAAGTAGGCCTCGATCTGTTCCTGGGCCTCTTCCCGCTCGATTTCGAGCCGCTGGGCCAGCCCGTAGGCCTCCATCCCGTAGAGCAGGCCGAAGTTGATCATCTTGGCGCGCCGGCGCTGGTCCGGAGTCACCGCATCCAGGTCTATACCGGCAACCCGGGCTGCGGTGGCGGTGTGGATGTCGACCCCAGCGTGGAAGGCGTCTAGCAGCCCCTGGTCGCGGGTCACGTGCGCCAGGATGCGCAACTCGATCTGCGAGTAGTCGGCGACGAGGAACGAACAGCCTTCCTTGGCCACGAAGGCCCGACGGATGGTGCGGCCCTCCTCGGATCGGATGGGAATGTTCTGCAGGTTGGGTCGCTCGGAGGACAGGCGGCCGGTCGAGGCGGTCAGCTGGTTGAAGGTCGCATGGATCCGCCCATCGTCGGCGACGAGTGGCAGGAAGCCGTCAACATAGGTGCTGCGAAGCTTTTCGAGCTGGCGGAATTCCAGCAGGAGCTCGACGATCGGATGATCCTCGGCCAGCTTCTCGAGCACGGCCGCATCGGTGGATGGCTGACCCTTGGGGGTCTTCTTCAGCACCGGCAGCTCGAGCCGCTCGAACAGCACTTCCCGCAGCTGCAGGGTCGAGTTGACGTTGAACGGCTCGCCGGCGGCGTCGTGGATCTTGCCCTCCAGGGCACTCAGTCGATCCCGCAGGCTCTCCCCCAGCTCCTCCAGATAGCCGACATCCACTTCGATGCCGGCCTGCTCCATGCGGGCGAGTACCCGGACCAGCGGAAGCTCGATGTTGGTGAGCAGCCTGGTGGCCCCTCTGGCCTCGACCTGCGCCGACAGCGGCTCGACCAGCCGACCGATCGCCACCACCCGCCGGCCGGCCGCTTCGAGGTCGGGCCCGCCGCCGAAATCGAGGGTGCCCTGGCTGGCCGGAGTCCCTTGCTCATCGACCGGCTCCAGTTCGAGGCCGAGCGTGCGGCCAGCCAGATCGATCAACCCATAGTCCTTAAGCGACGGGTTGACGACGTAAGCGGCCAGGGCGCAGTCGAAGGCGACGCCCTGCAGGTCGATGTCCTGTTCGAGCAGGGCGTGCACGGTCGATTTGGCATCGTGCAGATATTTCGGGACGGCCGGGTCCTCCAGCATCGACTGGAGCCCACCCAGGGACTCGGCGGGCACGAAGACGGCTTCGTCCGCGTCGGGGACCGCCACCGCTACGCCTGCCAGGTCGGGGCCGTCCCACACCGGATCGATGGCGATCGGGCCGGACAGCTGGCCGAGCCGCTCCGGGTCGGCTTCGCTGCGGATCTCGACGGCCAGTTGCTCGCCGACCGGGGCGGCTTCGCCGCCGCCGACCTCCAACAGCCGCCCCCACAAGGAGTGGAACTCCAGCTCGTCGAACACCTCCCGCACCGTCCCCCGCTCCCACTCGGCCAGACGGAGCGATTCGATGTCGACGTCGATGTCGACGGTGCGGACCAGGGCCATCAGCTCCCGGTTGAGAAACACCTGCTCCCGGGCGGCGGCGAGGTTCTCCCCCAGCTTGGGGGACATTTCATCGAGATGCTCGTATATCTCCTCGAGCGAGCCGTATTCGTTGAGGAGCCGGGCGGCCGTCTTCTCGCCGACCCCGGTCACGCCGGGGAGATTGTCTGATGTGTCACCCCGCATCGCCGCATACTCCACATACTGCTCGGGGGTGATCCCGTAGCGCTCGTTCAGATAGGCAGCGTCGGCGATGACGGTGTCGGTGATCCCGCGCCGCGTGTACATGACCCGGATCGCCGGCTCGATGAGCTGGAAGGCGTCCCGATCTCCCGTGACCACCAGCACCTCCCAGCCGTCGGCCTTGGCCCGCTCGGCCAGCGTGGCGATCACGTCGTCGGCCTCGTACCCGGCGATGCCGAACTGGGGCACTTCCATCACCTGGGCCACCTTCTCGATGAGCGGCACCTGGCTGCGGAAGATGTCCGGTGGCGCCTCGCGCTGGGCTTTGTACTCGGGGAACTGCTCATTGCGGAACGTGCCGCCTTTCACATCCCAGGCAACGGCCAGGCCGTCGGGGTGCTCGTCGCCCAGCAGCTTGATGAGCATTGACGTGAACCCGTATGCGGCATTCGTGACCTGTCCCTGCGAGGTCGCCAGGTCACTGGGCAGGGCGTAGAACGCCCGGTAGGCGAGGCTGTGGCCGTCGAGCAGTACCAGCTTGGGCATCCAGCCAGGTTAGGGGCCGGCGATCCCTGATCAGCCTCCCGGTGGGAGCTGGACGAGTCGGGAACCCTGCGCGAGCTGACTGGCGATCGCCAGAAACACCGCGTTTAGATCCTCGTCCTTGGGGAGGCAGAAGAAGAAGTCGCCGTCGGAGTTTTCGAAATCGGTTGTCAGCACGGTGCAATTGTCATCCGAGGGCTGGGTCGCCATATCGGCGAGCAGCCGGGTCACTGAGGCACCACCGGGACCCCAGAGACTTTCCCCGTACGGCCCGGTCTCATCGGCATTGCACGTCGCGGCACGGGTGTCGACCCCGAATCCGATGGTGTAGATCTCGATCCCGGCATTCTTCGCGACGTCCGCCATCTGATCGGCAAATTGACATGGATTCGCCACGTCGGCCGGCTGATTGGCTGCTCCGTCGGACAGGAGGACGATGCCCTTCTTGACGCCGGGCCGCCCGTTGTTGAGCAGCTCGCTGAAGGCGTCGTCGCCGAGCTCGGTCGTGGTGTTCGATCCGTCGCGAATCGGGCTGCCCAGATCGGTCCAACCGTTATCAGTGCTGCATCGAATCTTTTGGACGAGCTCACTCGTCGAGTCCAGATCGTTGGTCCCATCGAGATCGAAATCGTAATTGAGCGTGTCCTTGTAATCGCTGCTCAGGGGAACGATCAGCCAGCGACCATCCTCCCACTCTGTGGGGTCGGAGTCCTCGAGCACGCACTCGTTGGCCTTGTCCGCCGGAGGCAGAACGGCGAGACCAACGTGCTGGATTGCGGGGTCGAAGAAGTTCAGCATCGACAGCGAAGCCTTCTCCACTTTGTCCATGTCAGTAGAAGTCATACTCCCGGAGCGGTCGATAACGATGATCAGATCGACAGGTCCCGTCAATCCGGTGCCGCAGGTGCCGCGACACGCCGCTGAGAGGATGTCGGTGGTCCCGTCGTCGATTCCGATTGCGGGCGCAAATGCGAAGTCTGTCGTTTTCTCGGTCTCGAGGACAATGGTGTTACAGGTGTCGCCATCGGCCGGAACACAGGGAGCAGTGCATATTCCGTCGGAGCAGACCCAGGGCGGACCGGAGGCCGGCACGTCGGGTCCCGGATCGCATGCACCCGGCACCTCCCCAAAATCCGGTATCCCATTGTTGTCGGTATCAGCCACCAGGCAGCGGAACGTAGTCGTGACCTCGCCGGCCAGGTCGGCATCGTTGGCGAGCGCGTAGGTGGTGGCTTCAGATTCCGCCGACAATCCGTCCGGGAGCTGGGAGGCCCCTGCTAGTGCCGCCGCGTCGGCGCTGTTCCACAGGTGCTGGCGATCGGTCGATTTGAGCGTGATGTCAACGGCCAGCGCAGCCACCCCGAAGAGAACGATCAAGAGCACGGCGGCGAGGACGAGGATGGCACCGTCGTCTTCGTGAGCGCGGGGCGCCGTCATTCGATCCGCATTTCCGTCACCGACGTGAGGTCGATCTTGTTGTCGCTGTCGATGAATCCCGGCAGTGGCGTGATCAGGTTGTACTGATAGTCGAGCGTGACAACGATCGAATCGCCGGCTTCTCCGTTGCGGATGTCTCCGGCCGGGAACCCCGGACCCGAGCACGGCGTGTCGTCGGGCTGCTGGCACTCGATGGTGACGGTGAGGATGGCCTGATCGAGGTTGTCGGCTACCTCACGGATCCGGTTCTCAACCGCAGTTGGATCGAGATTGACGGTTCCGAGCCGGGCGCCTTCGCGGCCGGCGTTGGTCAGCTGGGTCTTCGTGTTGATCGCCAGACCGAAATCGACCATGCCGAAGACGAGCAAGAAAAACAGGCCTATGACGATGGCGAACTCGATGAGTACCGCGCCCTCGTCCTCTGTGCTGCGCCGGCGAGGCTTATCCATGTGCATGTGATCGGCCCGAACTACTCTCACGTTTAGTGGTTTGTTCACCACTAAGAGTAGGGCACAGAGACCACAACGTAATGGGCCGGAGGGACTATTTGCGCGCGTAGCGCGCGATCAGCTAGCCGGGAAGCTGTACCAGCGCCGAACCGGAGCTGAGCTGGGAGGCCGCGGCGATGAAGACGCTGCTCAGATCGCTCGATTTCGGGGCGCAGAAGAAATTGTCCCCGTCCGAGTTTTCGACCGCCGGATTGGAGCACTGGTCGCCAGCCCCGCCGCTTGCCATGCGAGCCAGCAGCTGGGACACCGAATCACCGCCGGATACGTAGGCACCGGAGGCGTCCTCGCAGTCCTTACCGGCGATTCCAAACCCGATCGTGAACATCTCGACGCCCTGTGCCTTCGCCACCGCCGCCATGTCCTCGGCGTACTGGCAGTGGTTGGGCTGCGCATCGGGCTTCACCGCCTGCCCATCGCTCAACAGGATGATCGCCTTCTTGACCCCGGGACGGCCGCCGGTTGTCAGGTAATTGGCCGCAGCTCGTACGGGGTTGCCCAGATCAGTTCCCGTGATGTAGTCGAGGCATCGGGTCGTGGAGACAAGACTGCTGGTGCTGTCGAGATCGTTAGTCCCATCTAGATCGAAGTCGTAATTGAGCGTGTCCTTGTAGTCGTCGCTGAGTCCCACCAGCACCCAGTTCGAGCCACCGACGTCGCTGCATGCACCGTTGCTGAGATTTCCCGCATTGATCGCGGCGAGGCCAACCGATTGCTGGCTGGGGTTGAGATAGTCGAGCAAAGCCAGCACCGCTGATTTTGCATTCGGAAGAGCGTCGGGCGGTGTCCGCATCGAGGTGGTCCGGTCGATGATCACCATGAGATCGAGCGGGCCGGTCAGTGGGCTGGCGCACAGTCCCCGACACGCCGCCGACAGCACACCGGTCTCTCCTTCGAACACGCCGACCGCCGGTGCAAACGCATATTCGACCGTCTTCTTGACTTCCATCACGATGGTGTTGCAGGTGTCACCTTCCCCCGGGTCACATACCGCCGAGCACTGGCCGTCGGCACAGACCCACGGAGGGGCCGTCATCCCAAAGTCGGCGCCGGGATTGCATTTGGCTGGGACTTCGAGCGGGTCGGGCTGGCCGTCCCCGTTGGCATCGGCTACCAGGCACCGGTAGGTGGCCACCAGGTCGCCGGCCAGCTCGGGATCGTTCTCGAGGGCGTATTGAAATGCCAGAGCCGCCGCGCCGGCGGGATCGTCTGGCAGTTGCGATGCGCCGGCCAGAGCGGCCGAGTCGGCGGTGTTCCACAGGAATTGGCGACTCTGCGATTTCAATGTCAGGTCGACGACGAACGCGGCCATGCCGATGAAGATGATCAGGACGATCGCCGAGATCACCAGGATGACGCCGTCTTCGTCGTGGCGGGACTCCCAGGCGTTCATTCGATCCTCATCACGGTGATTGATTGCAGCGCGAGATCCGGCCCGATACCGGTGAACCCGGGCAGCGGTGTGATGAGGTCGTAGGTGTAGTCGACGGTCACGACGACCGAGTCGCCTTCGGTGCCGTTTTGCAGATCCCCGGCCGGAAACGACCCGGAACAGGGGGTGCCGGCCGGCGTCTCGCAGGCAACCGTCACCACGACTAGCGAGTCATCCAGGCTGGCGATCGATTCGCGGACCCGGTCTTCGACCGCGATTGGATCGAGTGTCACGGTGCCGAGCCGGGCACCTTCCCGGCCGGCATTGGTGATCTGGGTCTTGGCGTTGATACCGAGGCCAAAGTCGACCATGCCGAACACCAGCACGATGAACAACGTGAAAACGAGGGCGAATTCGACGAGGACGGCACCCTCATCATCGGCGCGAGCCAGCCTGCGACGGATGAATCCCTGCGGGTGCAGCATGTGCCCCGTTCCTCCCAGATGTGTTAGCCGAGTGTTCGATACTCCCCCAGAGCGCGAAAACCCTGGGATACGTATTGTGGCAGCCGGTACCTGATATGCCAATAGGTTTCGCGACCTATCATGGCGGACCCGGCCGGGATGGCGGAACGGTAGACGCGACGGACTCAAAATCCGTTGTCCGAAAGGGCGTGTGGGTTCGAATCCCACTCCCGGTACAACTAGCTCCCCGCGGTGTGAACGGCCTCGGCAAACGCCGCCGCCGACCGCGGAGCCCCGTGCTCCAGAACTTCGGCGACCAGGGCGGAGCCGACGATGACGCCGTCGGCCAGGCGGGCGGCCGCGGCGGCCTGCTCGGGGTTGGAGATGCCGACGCCGAGCACAACCGGGATCGAAGTGATCGCCCTGATTCGCCGAACCAGACCCTCCAGATGCTCGGACGCATGCGCCCGCTCCCCCGTCACGCCGAGGTCGGCGACGGCGTATATGAACGTCGGACCGGCCTCGGCGATGGCCCGCAACCGGTGCTCGTCGGTCGTCGGCGCCACGAACAGGGCGATCCCGACATCGTGCTCGCCCAGGGCGGCCTGAATAGGAGCCGCTTCCTCGAACGGCACATCGGCAATGATCACGCCCGCCACTCCCAGCGCGGCCGCCTCGGCCGCGAACGCCTCCGGCCCGGCCTGCAGAATGGGGTTCACGTACGTCATGACGATGACCGGCCGCCCCGTGCTCGATTGAACCTTGCCGGCCAGTTCGAGGCCACCGAGAAACGTCATGCCGTCGTCGAGGGCCCGGGTGGAGGCTTCCTGAATCACGGGGCCGTCCATGAGCGGGTCCGAGTACGGGATCCCCAGCTCGAACGCGTCGGCACCCTCGGCGGCAAGCTGTTCGAAGACGGCCAGGGAGCTCGCCTGGTCGGGCACCCCGGCGGTCATGAACGGCATGAACACGGGACGACCCTCGGCGCGGGCGGCTGCGAACATCTCGCGCAGGCGTAGCCCGCTCACAACGCCCGCTCTACCGAGGTCGCGATCTGCTGCACGTCCTTGTCTCCGCGCCCTGACAGGTTGACCACGACGGTCTTTCCCGCCAGCGACTGCGCCTCGCGTTGCAGCCAGGCGATGGCGTGGGACGTCTCCAGGGCGGGGATGATCCCCTCGGTGCGGCTCAGCAGGTGAAAGGCAGCTACCGCTTCGGCGTCGGTCACCGACTCGTACCGGGCCAGCCCGCGCTCCTGGAAGAACGCATGCTCGGGACCGACCCCCGGATAGTCGAGACCCGCCGAGATGGAGTGGGCCTCGTGCACCTGGCCCTGGTCGTCCTGGAGCACCATCGTCCGGGCGCCGTGCAGCACGCCGGGGGTTCCGTGACCGAGGGAAGCGCCGTGCTTGCCCGAGCCGATCCCCTCTCCGGCGGCTTCGACACCGACCAGCTCTACGCCGGAATCCAGAAACGGGAAGAAGATCCCCATCGCATTGGAGCCGCCGCCCACACAGGCGACGATGAGGTCGGGCACCAGGTCACCGAGCTGGTCGTGCACCTCCTCGCCGATGACCTTCTGGAACTCACGCACGATCAGCGGGAAGGGATGGGGACCGACGACCGAGCCGATGATGTAGTGGGTTCGCTCGACCGTCCCGACCCAATCCCGCATCGCCTGGCTGACGGCATCTTTGAGGGTCCCGGCGCCGCTGGTCACCGGGACCACGTCGGTGCCGAGCAACTCCATCCGGGTGACGTTGAGCGCCTGGCGCTCCATGTCCTTGGCGCCCATATACACCTGGCATTCCAGGCCAAGGGCGGCCGCCGCCGTGGCCGAGGCGACGCCGTGCTGGCCG